>NZ_JBOHHW010000003.1:0-250145 GCF_050725575.1 Sphingomonas sp.
AAAGGGCGGCCAGGAGACGGTCAGAAGCGCTCACTGACCATCTCTTCGCTTTTCGCCCACAGCGCTTTGGCGTGCTCGGGGTCGAGCGCATAGGCTTGCACACCGCCGCGAAGGCCCTGGCCATGGACGATTTCAGCGACATGGCAGTCCTCGCAATAGCCTCCGCCAATTTCCTCGGGCGCGGCAACGATCGCCGCCCAGACTGATGTGGCGGCACCTTGCGGCACGGTCTTGTAAGTGAACGGCGGCAGGCCGGCGGCCAATTGTCCAGCATTGATCGATTCGATCAGCGCATCGGTCGCTTCCTCGGTCATATGGCGGGCGAGTTCGGTCCTGATCCCGCCGGGATGGACCGCAGTGGCGCGAACACCCCGCTCCTTGTGACGACGGTCGAACTCGACGGCGAACAGGATGTTCGCGGTCTTTGACCGGCCATAGGCGACGAATTCGGCATAGGGCGTATGGTCGAAATTCGGGTCGTCGAGATCGACATCGGCATAGCGATGCCCCGCCGAGGACAGGTTCACCAGCCGTCCGCCCGGCTTGAGCAGCGCGGCGATACGGTTGACCAGCACGAAGTGGCCGAGATGATTGGTGCCGAATTGGGTTTCGAAACCATCGGCCGTTTTGCCCTGCGGACAGGCCATCACGCCGGCATTAGCGATGATCACATCGAACGGACGGCCATCGGCGTTGAGCGCATCGGCACAAGCCCGCACGCTGGCCAGCGAGGCCAGGTCGAGCTGGACCAGTTCGAGGCCGCCGCCATTGGCCGCCTGATCGCGGACCTGGGCAGAGGCGCGTCGCCCCTTGTCGAGGTCGCGCACCGCGCCGACCACCTGTGCACCCCGTGCCGCCAACGCCCGAGCCGTTTCAACGCCGAGGCCGGCTGAGGCACCCGTCACCAGGATCCGCTTGCCCGACAGATCCACCCCGTCAAGCACGTCGTCCGTGGTCGATTCTGCTCCAAATAACCGGGTCATTTTCTGTTCTCCTGAAAAAAAGGGGCCGGACGCGATCGGTGCGGCTGCCTCTATCTGGGAATAGGGTCGATCAGACCGACGCCCGATCATGTCGATCTCTTGCCTATTCCTATCAAAAGCCGGGCCGCGTTGGTCATCCGGTCTTGTTTGCCGCCGGCGTTGCGCCAATCTTGGCGGCATGCGCGAACAACTGAGCGAGATGTGCCGACTTGCTGAGCGCCATGCCGGCCCGACCGGGCGCGCCACGGTGCTGCCGCGCATGTCATTGTTCGTGACCGGCGCGATGACCAGCCCGACGGCGTCGCTCTATCAGCCGATGCTATGCCTCGTATTACAGGGGGCAAAGCAAGTGATGGTTGGCGACCGTGTGCTGCGTTTCGACCCGGCAAGCTATTTCATTGCTTCGCTGGAACTCCCGGTATCGGGCCGGATCATCGAGGCAAGCGAAGAAAGCCCCTATATCTGCGTCAGCCTCGCGCTCGACCCCGATGTGATCGCCGCGCTGATCCCCGATGTGCCGGCCAGGCCCGACGGTCAGACTGCCGGTTTCGCGGTCAGCCCGGTCACACCGCAAATACTCGATCCCTGGGCGCGGCTGTTAACCTTGCTCGATACGCCCGATGATGTCCCGGTCATTGCGCCGATGCTCGAGCGCGAGATTCTCTATCGCCTATTGCAGGGGCCGCAGGGCGGCGTGCTGCGCCAGATTGCGCGCGCCGACAGCCGCGTCTCGCAAATCCGCCAGGCGGTCGGCTGGATCCGCCTGCATTTCGACCAGCCATTGCGAGTCGAGGCGCTGGCTGACCTTGCCGGCATGAGCCCCGCCTCGTTCCATCGCCATTTCAAGGCGGCAACCGCGATGAGCCCGTTGCAGTACCAAAAGACGCTGCGCCTGCAGGAAGCGCGCCGCCTGATGGTGACCAGTACCGATGCGGCACGCGCCGCCTATCGTGTCGGCTATGAGAGCGCATCGCAGTTCAGCCGTGAATATGCGCGCATGTTCGGGGCGCCGCCGTCGCGCGATGTGGATCGGTTGCGCGGGCTCGATGTGGAGGCTCTTGGCGAGCTTGCCTGAAGCACATGCCTTGCAGACCCGCCGCTGCAGTGCGAATTTGGGCAATTGCAACCGGAGAACTGGCCATCGCGCACGACGAGGATAAACGACTTGCGGCACTTGCCGCCGCGGCAGAGGTGGAGTCCGGCATGATCGTCGGGCTCGGCACCGGTTCGACCGCCGCCTGGCTGATCTATCATCTGGCGGAGCGCGTCCGGGGCGGCCTGTCGATCACTGCCGTCGCCACCTCTCACGCCACTGAGCGCGCCGCACGTGGCGCCGGTATCGCGGTCCTCGCGTTCGACGATCTCGCTACGATTGACCTCGCCATCGACGGCGTGGACGAGATCGACGACGGGCTTCTGGCGATCAAGGGAGCGGGCGGCGCGATGCTGCGTGAAAAGATCGTCGCCACTGCGGCGCGGCGCATGATTGCCATCGCCGACGGATCGAAACGTGCCGTGGAAATCGGGCGTGCGCCGGTACCGGTGGAGATATTGCCCTTTGCCCGCACATTCGCACGCGACCGGTTGAAGGCGCTGGGCGGGACCCCGACATTGCGCATGACGAATGATCGGCCATTCGTCACCGATCAGGAAAATCTGGTGATCGATTGCAGCTTTCCCGCCTTGCACGATGCCGCCGCGACGGCGGCACGGATTGCAGCGATCCCCGGCGTGCTCGGTCACGGCCTGTTCCTGAGCGAGATCGATACGGCCTATATCGCTGAAAACGGCCGGGTCAGCCGAATGGATCGTCTATGACGCCTGTCGCGGCAACCGGGCGGCCCGTGTCGCGTTGGGGTGGCAGCATAAGGAAACCGTGCATATGAGCGATACCGAAGCGCCCGCCCGTCCCGTAACCGGCCTGCACGAAGACGGGTCGCTTCCCCGGTTGACCATCGATACGATCCGCACGCTGGCGATGGATGCGGTGCAAAAGGCCAACTCTGGCCATCCCGGCACGCCGATGGCGCTGGCGCCGGTCGGCTACACGCTCTGGTCGGATTTTCTGCGCACCGATCCGGCGGTGCCCGACTGGCCCAATCGCGACCGGTTCGTGCTCTCGGTCGGGCATGCGTCGATGCTGCTTTATGCGCTGCTCCATCTCGCCAAGATCCGCGAGATCGACGCCGATGGGAAGCCGACCGGCAAGCCCGCGGTCAGCCTTGATGATATCAGGGAGTTCCGCCAGCTCGATTCCAAGACCCCGGGCCATCCCGAATATCGCATGACCACGGGCGTCGAAACGACCACCGGGCCACTCGGTCAGGGCTGCGGCAATTCGGTCGGCATGGCGATCGCCGAGCGGCATCTCGCGGCGTATTTCAACCGCGACGGCTTTCCCGTGTTCGATCATGACGTCTATGTGCTGTGCGGCGATGGCGACATGATGGAGGGCGTGTCGGGCGAGGCCGCCTCGCTTGCCGGGCATCTCAAACTGTCCAACCTGTGCTGGATCTATGACAGCAACACGATCAGCATCGAGGGGCATACCGACCTCGCCTTTATCGAGGATACCGGCAAGCGGTTCGAGGCTTACGGCTGGAACGTGATCCATGTCGATGACGCGAATGATTGCGGCGCGGTGGCCAAGGCGCTGGAGACATTCCGCGCGACCGACGACAAGCCGACCTTCATCGTCGTGCGCTCGATCATCGGCTGGGGAAGCCCGCGCGCCAATAGCGAAAAGGCGCATGGCGAGCCGCTCGGCGAGGATAATGTCCGTGCGACCAAGAAAGCCTATGGCTGGCCCGAGGACGCACAATTTCTCGTGCCCGACGGCGTGGCCGATCATTTCCACGATGCCATCGCCGGGCGCGGCGAGCCGCTGCGCCAGGAATGGGAGGCGATGTTCGAGCGCTACCGCGCGGCGCATCCCGATCTCGCCGCGGAACTCGACCTTGCGCGCAAGGGAGAACTGCCGGATGGCTGGGATGCCAACATTCCGGTGTTTCCTGCCGATGCCAAGGGCATTGCCTCACGCGAGGCAAACGGCAAGGCGCTCAACGCGATCGCCCCGCACCTCCCGCTGTTAATGGGCGGCGCGGCCGATCTGTCGCCCTCGACCAAGACCAATCTGACCTTCGATGGTGCCGGGTCGTTCGAGGCGAGCGACTATGGCGGGCGCAACATGCATTTCGGGGTGCGCGAACATGCCATGGGCGCGATCGCCAATGGCATGGCACTGTCATACATGCGTTCCTACACTGGCACCTTCCTGGTCTTTGCCGATTATATGCGCGCGCCGATCCGGCTTGCCGCGATCATGGAATTGCCGGTGATCTTCGTCTTCACCCATGATTCGATCGGCGTCGGCGAAGACGGTCCAACGCATCAGCCGATCGAGCATCTCGCTACGCTGCGCGCGATCCCCGGGCTCGACACGATCCGCCCCGGCGATGCGAATGAGGCGGCCGAGGCGTGGAAGGTCGCACTGACTCACACGCATGAGCCAAGCGTGCTGATCTTTTCGCGCCAGGCGATCGCGACGCTCGACCGCAGTAAATACGCCCCCGCATCCGGTCTGGCCAAGGGCGCCTATATCCTCGCCGATGCAGAAGGCGGCGATCCCGAGATCATCCTGATCGGTACCGGCAGTGAAGTCCCGATGGTGGTTGCGGCGCACGAGCAGCTGACCGCGTCGGGCGTACGCTCGCGCGTAGTGTCGATGCCGAGTTGGTATCTGTTCGAACGGCAGGATCGCGCCTATCGCGACTCCGTCTTTCCCCGTTCGGTCACCGCACGGCTCGCGGTCGAGCAGGGCGGCGAGCTGGGTTGGGACCGCTATGTCGGGCTCGACGGGCGAACGATCACCATGTCGACCTTCGGCGCCTCCGCGCCGCTGGCGAAATTGCAGGACAAATACGGCTTCACCGTCGAAAATATCGTCGCGGTGGCTGAGCACATGTTGGAGAAGAAATAATGGGACGGCTGAACGATCTCGCGGCGAAGGGCCAGGCAGTGTGGCTCGATTTCGTCGATCGCAAATTCCTCGCGGCGGGCGGCTTGCAGAAGCTGGTCGATGAGGATGGGCTGACCGGGGTCACCTCCAATCCCTCGATCTTCGAAAAGGCAATGGGGCAGGGCGATGCCTATGATGCGGCACTCGCCGAGTATGACAAGGCCAATCCCGGCGCCTCGACCATGGCGCGCTACGAGCATCTCGCGGTCCAGGACATCCAGGCCGCGGCCGACACGCTGCGCCCGGTCTATGACCGGCTCGACGCGAAGGACGGCTATGTCAGCCTTGAGGTGTCGCCCTATCTCGCCGCAGACACCGACGCGACCATCGCCGAGGCGGCCAAGCTATGGGCCGAGGTCGACCGCGCCAACCTGATGATCAAGATTCCCGGCACGCCGCAGGGCGTTCCCGCGATCGCGGCGACGATCGACGCCGGGATCAACGTCAACGTCACGCTGCTTTTTTCGATCGACGCCTATAAGGCGGTCGCGCTGGCCTATGTCGCCGGCCTTGAGAAGCGCGCCGGACGCGGCGAGCCGATCGACCGCATCGCCAGCGTGGCGAGCTTCTTCGTCAGCCGCATCGATACCAAGATCGACGACGCGATCGATGCGCGCGTGAAGGACGGCGATGCAGAGGGCGACGCGCTGAAGTCGGTTCGCGGCAAGGTCGCCATCGCCAACGCCAAGCTCGCTTATGCCTGGTATGAGGAGTTCATCGCCTCGGATCGCTGGCAGGCGCTGGCCGCCAAGGGCGCGATGCCGCAGCGGCTGCTCTGGGCGTCGACCGGCACCAAGAACCCCGACTATCCCGATACGCTCTATCTCGACACGCTGATCGGCGCCGATACGGTCAACACCGTGCCGCCCAAGACGCTCGATGCATTCCGCGATCATGGCATTGTCGCGGAGACGCTGAGTGCTGACGTCGCTAGTGCGCGCCATACGCTGGCGGAGGCCGAACGGCTCGGGCTTGACCTGAACGGCGTGACCGACACGCTGGTCGAGGAAGGCGTGCACAGCTTCGCCAAGGCGTTCGACGACCTGCTCGGCGCGATCGCTGCCAAGCATCCCGAAGCGGTGGCCTGACCTATCTGCTTCCCCCGGCGAAAGGCCGGGGTCCAGTCGGAATGGCCGAAGTAACCAGGCGCATCGCTCAGTTATCAACGTCTCCCAACTGGACCCGGCCGTCGCCAGGGGAAAGCCAATCTTTTTCGACCGTGTTTGAAAGGCGTACGCTGCAATGAAGATCGGTATCATCGGCCTCGGCCGGATGGGCGGCAATATCTCGCGTCGGCTGATGCGCGCGGGGCATGAGACGGTGGTCTATGACCGCAATCCCGATGCGATCGCGGCGCTGGCCGGCGATGGCGCCATCGCGGCCGACTCGCTTGAGGATATGAAAGGCAAGCTCGACAGCCCGGCGATCTTCTGGGTCATGCTGCCGGCGGGCGATCCGACCGAGCAGACGATTGCGACCATCGCCGGCCTGTCCGGCGACGGCGACATCATCATCGATGGCGGTAACAGCTTCTACAAGGACGATATCCGCCGTGCGAAGGAGCTGGCGGACAAGAAGATCCGCTATGTCGATGTCGGCACATCGGGCGGCGTCTGGGGCCTGGAACGCGGCTTCTGCATGATGGTTGGCGGCGACAAGGCGGCGGTCGATCATATCGACCCGATCCTCGCAGCCCTTGCGCCCGGCATCGGCACCATTCCGCGCACCCCCAATCGCATGGCCAATGAAGGCGAGGATGCGCGCGCCGAACAGGGCTATATCCATGCCGGCCCGGCGGGTGCGGGGCATTTCGTGAAGATGGTCCATAACGGCATCGAATATGGCCTGATGCAGGCCTATGCCGAGGGCTTCGATATCCTCAAGTCCAAGGCCTCGGAACGCCTGCCCGAGGATCAGCGCTTCGACCTTAACCTGACCGACATTGCCGAAGTCTGGCGGCGCGGCAGCGTGATCTCGTCCTGGCTGCTCGATCTGTCAGCGGCGGCGCTGGCCAAGGACATGGCGCTCGAGCAATTCTCCGGCAATGTCGCGGATTCGGGCGAGGGGCAATGGACGATCGACGCCGCGATGGAGGAAGCGGTGCCGGTCAACGTCCTCTCCGCCGCGCTGTTCGCGCGCTATCGCAGCCGTGTCGATCATACCTTCGGTGACAAATTGCTCTCGGCGATGCGCTACGGCTTCGGCGGCCATGTCGAGATTCCGCAATGAGTTCACCCGGGGGTGAGCCGGTCAGGCTCGTCGTCTCCGACCTCGACGGCACGCTGGTCGACAAACACAAGCAGCTGACTCCGGCAGTGATCGCTGCGGTCGCACGGCTGCGTGCGGCGGGCATTGGCTTCACCATCATCAGCGCGCGGCCCCGGTCGGGAATGATGCCGATCGCCGATGCGCTGCAGATCGACGATCCGATGGGTGCGTTCAATGGCGGCACCGTATTCCGCCGCGATGGCACCATCCTGTGCCAGCATCGCATCGATCCGGATGTGGTGCGGACGATGTTCGATTTGGTCGGCGATGCCGCCGTGGATCGCTGGGTGTTCGCCGACGATATATGGTATGCCAGCACCGATCAGGGCGCGCATGTCGCCAGCGAGCGCATCGCGTCGAACCAGGCGCCGGTCATCACCAGCGACTTCTCCGCGCTCTATGATCGCGCCGACAAGCTGACTTTCGTCAGTGACGACCCCGCCTTGCTGGCTGATCTCCGTGATCGAGCGACGGGACTGTCTGCACGTGCCACGATCGTTCAGTCGCAGACCTATTATCTCGATGTCACGGCGCTCACCGCCAACAAGGGCGATGGCATCACGCTGCTTGCCGAAGCGATGGTGACGCCGCTCGCCAATGTCGCGGCAATCGGGGATCAGGCCAACGATCTGCCGATGTTCGAACGCGCTGGCCTGTCGATCGCGATGGGGCAGGGGCCGGCTGAAGTGCGCGCCAAAGCGGATCTGATCACCAGCGGGAATGATGCCGATGGTGTGGCGCGCGCGATCGGGGAGATGATCCTGGGTGTCGCTGTTTGAGCGTGCGCGCGACTCTTTTTGAGTTGCGCCGATTCACGACCCCGGTTCGTCTCGAACGGAAGGGTGAGCGGACCCCGTCTTAATCCTCGCTCCGCGCATCGAATTCGGCCCGGCTGCGCTCGATTGCGTCGATATTGGCCATCGCCCAATTGCCCAGCCCGGTCACCGGCACGCACAGCGAATGCCCGAGATCGGTCAGCGCATAATCGACCCGCGGCGGGATCGTCGGGAAGACGGTGCGCGTGACGAGCCCATCGCGCTCCAGCCCGCGTAACGTCAGGGTCAGCATACGTTGCGAGATGCCGTCAATATTGCGCTTCAAGTCATTGAAACGGCGCGGTCCCTGCGACAGGATCATCACCACCAGGATGCTCCATTTATCGCCGACCCGCGCCAGAATCGGCGCGACTGGACGGCAACTTTCCTGAGTCACAGGGAGCTTGACCATGGTCACATCGGTGTGCCCGGGTAACAAAATAGTGCCTCCTTGCGGGCTGTGTGGACAGTCACATATCCAGCCTCGGTTACTGATTGATACCACAAGGACTCGCAAACATGAAACTTCTCCATATCGACTCCTCGATCCTCGGCGACAATTCGGTCAGCCGTGCCTTGTCGGCCTCGGCCGTCGCCCGGTTTCGCGCGATCGATCCGTCGCTGCAACTCATCCGGCGCGACCTGGCGACTGACCCCCTGGTGCATTACGACCTCGCCGCGATGGCAGGTGAAACACCGGGCCCGGCCGCCGAGAGCGCAGCAGTGCTTGAGGAGTTCCTGGCCGCTGACGTGGTGGTGATTGGCGTGGGGATGTATAATTTCTCCGTCCCCAGCCAGCTCAAGGCATGGATCGATCGCTTCCTGGTTGCCGGCAAGACGTTCAGCTATGACGAGAACGGTCCCAAGGGCCTGGTCGGCGATAAGCGCGTGATCATCGCGTTGTCGCGTGGCGGCTTTTATGGC
The DNA here is from genome assembly GCF_050725575.1 of Sphingomonas sp. Classification (GTDB taxonomy): domain Bacteria; phylum Pseudomonadota; class Alphaproteobacteria; order Sphingomonadales; family Sphingomonadaceae; genus Sphingomonas. The sequence goes on from NZ_JBOHHW010000003.1 coordinate 9,009, forward strand.
GGGGATGGGGCAATGGCGGCCGCGGAACATACCGAAAATTATCTGCGCACGGTATTCGGCTTTATCGGTATCACGCCCGAATTCGTCATCGCCGAGGGCGTGATGGTGAGCCCCGAGCACAAGGTCAGCGCAATCGATGCGGCCGAACGCCAGATCACCGCGCTGGCTGCCTGAACTCAGCCGCCCAATCTCAGGGGGAATAGGGATTTCGCCCAACCCAATGTCGTTCTAGGGTTCCTCCAACGCCAGACACGGGAAACCGCTTCGCCATCACAAGGTGGCGGGGCGGTTTCATCGTTCCCGCAATGAGGTTCTTCGATGACGCATGATTACGATCCACAGCTCGGCCTGTATATCGGCGGTGAATGGCTGAGCGAGGGCGGGCGAGACACGCAGGACGTGCTCAATCCGACCACCGGCGCAGTGCTCGCGGTGTTGCCGCTCGCGACTGCCGACGATCTGGATCGCGCGCTAGAGGCGGCACAGCGCGGCTTTCTCGCCTGGCGTGCCACGGCGCCTGAGGCGCGCGCGGCGGTGCTGACCAGAACCGCGGCGCTGATCCGCGAACGCATCGACCGGCTCGCCCGGCTGGCGACGCTCGAGCAGGGCAAACCCTTTGCCGAGGCGCGCGGTGAAGCGCTGGCAGCCGCAGCCATGCTCGATTTTCATGCCGGCGAAGCCGTCCGCATCTATGGCCGCGTCCTGCCACGCCCGTCGGGGATGCGCTCGCTGGTGCTGCAGCAGCCGGTCGGCCTGGTCGCCGCATTCTGCGCCTGGAATTTCCCGATCCTGAATGTGGTGCGCAAGCTCTCGCCGGCGCTTGCCTCGGGCTGCTCGATCATTCTGAAGCCAAGCGAAGAAACCCCGGGCAGCGCGGTCGAGACCATACGCTGTTTCCAGGATGCCGGCCTGCCCGGTGATGTCGCGCAATGCGTGTTCGGCGTGCCCGATCTGGTGTCACGGCAACTGCTGACCTCATCGATCACGCGCAAGCTCAGCTTCACCGGCTCGGTGTCGGTCGGCAAGCACTTGCTGCGGCTCGCCGCCGATACGGTGATGAAGACGACGATGGAGCTGGGCGGCCACGGGCCGGTGCTGGTGTTCGACGATTGCGACCTCGACAAGTCGCTCGACACATTGGTCGCGCATAAATTCCGCAATGCGGGTCAGGTCTGCGTCTCGCCGACGCGCTTCTATGTGCAGCAGGGCATTTATGACCGTTTCGCCAGCGGCTTTGCCGAGCGCACCAAACGGCTGAAGGTCGGCGACGGGCTGGAAGCGGGCACGCAGATGGGGCCAATGGCCAATCCGCGCCGTCCCGACGCGATCGCGGCCATGGTCGAGGATGCGCGCAGCATCGGCGCGCGCGTGCTGGCCGGCGGCGACCGGGCGGAGGGAGCCGGGTTCTTCTATAACCCAACCGTCATCGCCGATGTACCGCTCAGCGCGCAGGCGATGAATGAGGAGCCATTCGGCCCGATCGCGCTGATCGCGCCGTTTGCCACGCTGGAGGAGGGGATTGAACAGGCCAACCGCCTGCCGTTCGGGCTTGCCGCGTATTGCTTCACCGAAAATGGCCGGCGGCAGAACATGCTCGGCGATGCGATCGAGGCCGGGATGGTCGCAATCAACAGCGTGCGGCTGACCTGGCCCGACAGCCCGTTCGGCGGCATGAAGGATAGCGGTTACGGGTCGGAGGATGGCCCCGAGGGGATTGCCGCGCACATGATCACTAAATCGGTGCATATCGCATAAGGCGTCAGGCCCTTGGCGTGGCATTCATCCCCGATCCTGGCGTCCGCCCGAACAGGAGCGGCAGGCAGAGCAGATAGAGCGCCGCGCCGGCGACCCAGACCAGGCCCGGAAAGGTCCCGCGCGAGGTGAAATAAGCTTCGCTGATGATCAGCGGACCGACGATCGACACCAGGCTGGTCATGCTGGTCAGCACACCCTGCAGCCGGCCCTGATCGGCATCGTCGACCTGATTCGACAGCAGCGACTGCAGCGCCGGTGCGCCGATCCCGCCGATACAGAATAGCGGGAAGAGCAGAAAGGCGAACCATCCCCTGGTGGTGAAGGCGATCGCGACATAGGCGATGGCATCTGCCGCGATGCCGATGATCACGGCACGGCGCTCGCCCCAGCGCTCGCTGACCGGCCCGGCGACAAATGCCTGTGCCAGGGCGTGGAACAGGCCGAACCCGGCGAGCGAGAGCCCGACCGTGATGCTGTCCCAGGCGAATTTGTCCTGGCCGTACAGCACCCAGATGGTGCCGCCGACTTCGCCGACCAGCGCCAGGATGATGAACATCGCAAGCAGCGGCAGCAAAGCCGGAAAGCTGAGCGCCCAGCGCAGCGGTGCGAAGGGGTGAAAAGCCGTGCGGTCGAGCGTGTCGCGCCGCGCGGTGTGCGATTCAGGCAGCACGAACAGCGTGACGAGCAGATTGAGCGCGTTGAGCAACGCCGCAGCGGCAAAGGGCGCGCGCAGCCAATAGGCGCCGAGCACGCCGCCAAGCGCCGGGCCGATGATGAAGCCGAGCCCAAAACAGGCGCTGAGATAGCCGAATGCCCGGGCGCGCCGGTCCTCCGGCACGATGTCTGTCAGATAGGCGGCGGCAACTGATCCGTTCGCCGCGGTGATCCCGGCAATCGCGCGCCCGAGAAACAGCCACCAGAAGGATGGGGCGAGCGTCATGAAGATATAATCGATCACGGCGCCGGCCATCGAGACGAGCAGCACCGGCCGTCGTCCGAACCGATCACTCAAGCTGCCGAGGATCGGCGCGCAGAGGAACTGTAACAGCGCGTAGAGCGACAGGAACGCGCCGAACCGCCAGCCAAGATCGTCGCTGTGCAACAGCGCGCGCAGCATGGCGGGCAGGATCGGCATGACCAGGCCGATGCCCATGGCGTCGAGGATGACGACTGACAAAATGACGGCGAGGGGTTTGTTCACAGTGATTCTTTATCGTTGATAAGTTCCTTATCGGCGATAAGGTGCTTGTCCATCATAAGTCAAGACGAAGCCGGGAATTGCATGAAGATCGACCGTCAGCAGATCGTCGCCACGGCGCTGGACGTACTCAACGATGTCGGGATCGACCGGCTCACCACGCGGCTGATCGCTGACCGGCTCGGCGTGCAGCAGCCGGCGCTCTACTGGCATTTCAAGAACAAGCGCCTGCTGCTCGATGCGATGAATGGCGAGATATTGACGCGGGGGCACCGTGAGCGGACGCCGCTGCCGGGGGAATCCTGGCAGGCGTTCATTCGCCGCAATGCGTACAGCTTCCGGTCGGCATTGCTCGCCTATCGCGATGCGGCGCGCGTCCATGCCGGTACCGAGGGCGATCCGGAGGATGTCGGTCATTTCGAGGCGCAACTGGCTTTCCTGGTCGCGGCAGGGCTGCCGGTCACTGATGCGTTTCGGCTGCAGATCGCGATTGGCCGCTACTGCGTCGGCTGCGTGATCGAACAACAGGCGGAACTGGCCAGCCCGCCCGACAAGGATGCGCTCGACCGGGCCGTGAAGGACCATCCGTTGCTGTCCGCGGCGATCGTCATGTACCGCGACGGCGGACATGATGCGCTATTCGAATCCGGTCTCGACCTGTTCATCGCGGGGGCGGAGGCGAGACTGAGGCACGCAGCGCCCAATTCGACCCGGTCGGGCTGAGCCGAGACCGCGATTATAGGGGAAGAAAATGGGGGAGAGCGCCCTGGGCAGCTCGATCCCCCACACTGCAATCGCGCCGTTGCCGGTCTCACCGGCTGGCTCCACTCCTCGAACATTATTATTGTTCGGCGTGACGACAGCGACTCCGGCGTAGCGCAAAGCGCGGGCAAAAAAAAGGGCCAGCCCCTCGAAAGGGACCGGCCTTGAAAGTTTTAGGAGAGGATGCCTGAAAGGCACGGTCTTTGTGCACTGCAGCGTGAATTATCGCAAGTGCGAAAAATGCGTGTATGATTGCGTTTTGTGCAACTGTAATCATTTATGCGCAACCAGCGCATGTGGCGGAATTGCGTGGATTTTTCCGGGATTACCGTACCGGGCGCTGTGACCTTGGCGTGCAATAATATTATCTTCACCAAGATTTGAGCATAACTGCTGCGTTGCGGCGCAACGATTTGGGCACGAAACTGAGCGTCGGCTTCAGCTTTTTTGCTGAAGCGAAAATGGAAATAATGGCTAAGGGGTGGGCCGTTCCGCTCCGAAAGACCATCCGCCATCATGCCTCGTCCGATCAGCCTGCCGCTCATTGCCCTGATGCTGCCGATTCCCGCGCTCGCGCAGCAGGCGCCGTCGGGTCCGGCCGATGCCGGTGGCGACATTGTCGTGATCGGCGCCGGCCTGCCATTGCCGCCGGGCACGTCTGCCTATGGCTCCGTGGTGATCGACCGCGACCGGCTGACCGACGAGGCATCGGGCCGCGTCGAGAATGTCCTGAAGGATGTCGCCGGCTTTCAGCAATTCCGCCGCTCGGACAGCCGCTCGGCCAACCCTTCTGCACAAGGCATCACCCTACGCTCGCTTGGCGGCAATGCGTCGAGCCGTACCCTGGTGCTGCTCGACGGCGTACCGATCGCCGATCCGTTCTTCGGCTATATCCCGTTCACCTCGCTGTCCGGCGACCGGCTTGGCGCGGTGCGCGTCACGCGCGGCGGCGGATCGGGGCCGTTCGGGGCCGGCGCGGTCGCGGGGACGGTCGAACTGGTCAGTGCGGGACGCGATGACCTTCCTCTTGCCTCGGGCGAAGGCTTCTACGGCAGCAACGATGCGATGAGCCTGTCCGGGGCCATTTCGCCCGATCTTGGTGGCGGCTTTGCGACTCTGTCGGGCAAGTTCGAGCGCGGGGACGGCTTCTTCACCACGCCGCCGGCGCAGCGCGTTCCAGCCACGGCGCGAGCGCGGTATCGCGACTGGTCGGCCGGTCTGCGTGCAGTCGCGCCGCTTGATGCCCAGACCGACCTGCAATTTCGCGGCACCGTGTTCGGCGACAATCGCACATTGCGCTTCACCGGTGCGGACAGTTCGTCGGAGGGCCAGGATGCCAGCGTGCGTCTGGTTCATCGCGGTGATTGGCAGGTCGATGCGCTTGCCTATGTCCAGGCACGCAACTTCACCAACAAGGTGATCAGCGCGACGAATTTTCGCCTGACGCTCGATCAGCGGAACACGCCCTCGACCGGGCTTGGCGGCAAGATCGAGATCCGCCCCCCAGTCGGGCCCGACCATGTGCTGCGTATCGGCGTCGATGCACGGCTCGCGGAGGGGGGGCTGTTCGAAGATGCCTATAGCGGCGTCACCGGCCTGGTCACGGCACGACGCAATGCCGGCGGCAGGACCAGCACGATTGGCGCGTTCCTTGAGGATGACTGGTCGATCGGCAAGCTGGTGCTGACCGGCGGGGTGCGCGGCGATCGCTGGACGATCACTGACGGTTTCTACCGCGAACGCGGTGCGGCGGGCCTGCCGATCGCCAATAATGACTTTGCCAACCGCGACGGGTTTGAAGGTACTGGCCGGGTCGGCGCGCTGTTCCACGCGAGCAATGCGATGGCGTTTCGTGCGGCAGGCTATACCGGCTTCCGCTTGCCGACCCTGAACGAACTGTATCGCCCGTTCGTGGTCTTTCCGATCACCACTCAGGCGAACGAGAATCTTGGTCTCGAAAAGCTCAAGGGTGTCGAGGCCGGGATCGATGTCACGCCGCTGCCCGGGGTGAAGATCGGCGTGACGGCCTTTTACAACCGGCTCGATGACGCCATCGCCAATGTCACGATCAGTCCCATATTGCGCCAACGCCGCAACGTCGATGCGATCGTCGCCAAGGGGGTTGAGGTCACCGCAGACATGCGTTTCGGCGCGGTCAGTTTCGACGCGTCTTATGCCTTCAGCGATTCCACGGTGCAGACATCGGGCAGTTCCGCTGGCCTTGACGGCTTCACCCCGGCGCAGAGCCCGCGCCATTCGGCCAGCGCGACCTTGGGCTGGGCTCCGCTCGGCGGCCCGGCCTTGTCGGCGACGCTGCGCTATGTCGGTGCGCAGTTCGAGGATGATCTCGAGAAAGATGTCCTGCCCGATGCGCTGACCGTCGATGCGACCGCGCGCATGCCAATGACAAAGCATGTGTCGATCATCGGGCGGGTGGAGAATCTGTTCGACGAAACCGTGGTCACCCGCAATGCCGGGGGATCGATGGACTACGGTACGCCACAGACCTTCTGGATTGGTGTCCGCTTCAACTGATCAGGGAGGGGCCCAGTGCGTGCAGAGCTCGGCACGCAACCCGGTACCGGCGACCGGCGTGCCCGCGCGCAAATCCAGATAGTGTTGTGCCGCGTCATAAGCCGGCCAGCGCGTCAGGCCGGCACCATTCGGGTCGCCGCTGCGGATGAAATTCGCCCAATAAGCCTGGAGCGGCGGCGCATCGGCGGCAATGCCGTCCTCGCCCGGATTGCTAAAGACATGGCGTAACTCACTCGAATGCCCCGGCTGATAGGTGAAATTGTAGCGCCACACCGGAATGCCCGACCGCTGGCGCATCCCGGCGACATACCCGGTCGGGCAGGTGAAGACGATGTCGGTGCCGATCTGCATCCGCGTAGGGCCGCGTATCGGGTCAGCGGGCGGCGCATCGGTACGGTCGAAGCCGTAGAACCGAGCCGCTGTGGTTCCATTCGCGCCGAATGCCTGGAGCAGCCGCCTGCGCGCGCCGGGCAAGTCGGGGTAGAAATCGATCTCCTGCGCATTGGTGCCGATCAGCAGCGGTACGCGCTGGCCGCCGCCTCGAGCCAGCGTCTTTGCGGGCGGCTCGGTGATGACATGGCCGTCAATCGTCGCCTGCACCCAGGGACTGCCGGCCTCAGGCAGACCGGGCAGGGTAATGCCGCGCGCCGCCTCCAGCAGCGCAGCCACGGGCAGCGCCCGTAGCGCGGTGGCACTGGCATGAGGCTGGCCGGCCAGTGCGGCGAGCCGCTCGCCAATCGCCTCGGAAGCGTGCAGATCGCGGGCTGGAAAGCCAAACCCCGCCGTGCCGCTCTCCTCGATCGCGCGTCGGAACAACCCCTTGGCCAGCGGCGAAACCTGTAGCAGCCCCACGCCCATTGCGCCGGCCGATTGACCGCCAAGCGTCACCTGTGCCGGATCGCCGCCGAACCGGGCGATGTTGCGTTTGATCCAGGCCAGCGCCGCTTGCTGGTCCATCAGCCCGTAATTGCCCGAGGCATGAAAGGGCGATTCCGCGGTCAGTGCCGGGTGCGCCATGAACCCAAGCGCGCCGAGCCGGTACTGGATCGACGCCAGAACCACACCCCGCCGTACCATCGATGATGCGATCGTACCTGCGCCCCCGCCAGCCTTGTTTCCGCCGCCATGGACCCACACCAGCACCGGCAGGCGCCGCGCCGGTTTCAGGCTGGGCGTGGCGATTTCCAGATACAGGCAGTCCTCGGCGCTATAATCGGCATTGGCCTGGTTCCAGCTGTCACTGAGCTGCGCGCACGCAGGTGCCGAGCGCGTCGCATCGCGCACGCCTGTCCATGGCTTGACCCGAACCGGCGGTCGCCAGCGCAGCGCGCCAACCGGCGCCGCCGCGAACGGCACACCCCGAAAGGCGATGCGGTCGGCAAGCCGCTCGCCACGGATCTGCCCGCCATCGACGCTGACGATAGTCGTGTCAGGTGCCGCTGCTGTGAGAAGCATCAGGCCGGCAAGGGCCGTCGCGCGCCAGAACATCATCGACCATCGTCCCGATCAAAGGTCGCGCCGGGCCTCAAAGGGCACGGCACCTCGTATATACCTACTGTTTGGACGCGTGTTGCCAACAACCTGATCGCGGACGATTCAACATCGAGGCAAGCCGTGAGAGCGTGAGGCGAACGAAACATCAGCTGGTGTTCGCTCCGCTCTTTGACATGACTGGTAGATATCGAGCGCGTCTGCGTCCGCTGTTTCGGCAATAACAGCGGTCAGCTCACCGCTGTTATTCCGCTGTTCGACCCCTGTTCGACCGCTGTTCCACCCCTGTTACCGAATATCGGCAGATAGGGATCAAGGCGCTGAAAATAAGCGATGAATCCGCATTTTGAATCCAACTTAACAGGGGTGGTTTTTTTATTCCCCGAATAACAGCGGAAAAACTGGGTCCAATGTTGAATGCGACTCGTGTTCCGACAGCGACACTCGCCGAATGTCGGCGGGTCTAAGTTCCGCTTCCGAGTGTTTGCCGCAGGCGTGGTGCCGCGAAGTCGAGGAAGCGGCGCATCTTGAGCGGCATCTGGCCACGTGCTGCGTGGATCAGATTGATCGGCGCTGGCTCGGGTTCGAACGCTTCGAGGATGATCTCCAGCGTGCCGGCCTCGACTGCCTGTGCCACCTGATAGTGCAGCAGGCGCGCGACCCCGACCTGACGAACCGCCGCATCCACCGCCGCCTCGGCTGTGGAGACTGTGAGCCGCGGCACGATCGGGATTTCGCCCGCTATGTCTGATCCCGTCGACCGGAGATGCCAGCCCGGCGACGGCAGCGGGATGGCGAGCGTGATACAGGGCAGGCGAGCGAGATCCTCCGGCACTTGCGGCACGCCGTGCCCGGCCAGCAAGGCGGGGCTGGCGCAGATCACGGTGCGCATCGACCCGACCCGCGTTGCGATCATGGTGCTGTCCGGCAGCCTGCCGATGCGCACCGCCATGTCGACATGATCGTCGATCAGATGGACGTTCCGGTCCGACAGGAAGAGGCGGATGTTAATCTCCGGGAACAGTGCCAGGAAATCGATCACCACGGGCAGGACATGCAGGCGGCCGAACAGCACCGGCGCAGTCAGCACCAGTTCGCCTTTCGGCGTGACGAACTCGCCCGCCGCCTCGCGCTCCGCATCCTCGACCTGTTCCAGGATGCGCCGCGCCGCCGCGACATAGGCGATGCCGGCATCGGTCAGGGTCAGCTTGCGGGTGGTGCGGATCAGCAGCCGGGTGCCGAGCAGCGCCTCCAGGTCGGAGATCTTGCGGCTCAGCGTCGGCACGGGAACGCACAGCGCGCGTCCGGCGGCGGACAGGCTGCCCTGTTCGATGACGGTCAACAGCATCGACATGGCTTCGAAACGATCCATCGATCTTTCCATTTTTCGGTAAGGTGAGTTCCAGTCTTATCGGATTATACGGTGAAGTTAAAAGAGCCATTTAACGGCTTGCGGGTCGGATCGGCTCGCGCGTCACAGGAGGTGATCAATGTCCCGTATCGCTATTCCGACCCGCGATGCAGCACCCGAAGCGTCCCGCGCGACGCTCGACGCGGTCCACCGCCAGCTTGGCGTCGTGCCGAATCTGTTCCGACTGCTCGCCATCAGCCCGGCAGCATTGGCGAGCTACACGGGCCTGTCGGAGCCGCTCAAGAAAGTGCTCGACGTAAAGACACGCGAGCGGATCGCGCTGGCGGTCGCCGAGGTCAATGGCTGCGACTATTGTCTCTCGGCACACTCCTATCTCGCGCTCAACCTGGCCAAGATTGGCCCGGAGGAGATTGCGCTCAACCGTCGTGGTGGCTCGTCCGATCCGCACGCCGACGCGGCGGTGCGCTTCGCCGCCACTGTGGCGCGGGAGCGCGGCCATGTGAGCGACGCTGACCTCGCCGCGGTGCGCCTGGCCGGCTTTGGTGATGCCCAGATCATTGAGATCGTCGCGCTGGTGGCTGAGAATGTCTTCACGAACTTCCTCAACGAAGTCGCGGCGACTGACATCGACTTCCCGGCGGTCCGCGCCGCCGCCTGACACTTTTCGACGCCGGAGACCGATCATGTCCTATGGTTTTCTCGACATTGCCGTGACGCCCAGCGTCCGTGCCGCGCAGGCGGCGATGGGCGTCGAGGAGATGTGGACCGGTTTCAAGGGCCACCGCGCCTTTGATCGCTTCACCGAGAATGAGGCAGCGTTCATTGCCGATCGCGACAGCTTCTACATGGCGACGGTGTCGGAGACCGGTTGGCCCTATGTCCAGCACCGTGGCGGGCCGCGCGGATTTGTGAAACTGGTCGACGACCGCACGCTCGCCATTCCCGATTATCGCGGCAACCGGCAATATATCAGCGTCGGCAATCTCGCGGCGAGCGACCGGGCGGCGCTGATCCTGATGGACTATACGCGGCGCGCCCGGCTGAAAATCTATGCGCATATCGAGGCGGTCGCGCTCGATGCCGATCCGGCGTTGACCGCACTGGTCACCATCCCCGACTATAAGGCGAAGATGGAGCGTATCTTGTTGCTGCGGCTGGAGGCGTTCGACTGGAACTGCCCGCAGCACATCACGCCGCGTTTCACCGAGCCGGAGGTTGCCGAGGCGGTCAGGCCGCTACGTGATCGCCTGGCTCAGCTGGAAAGCGAGAATGCCGCGCTGCGCGCCAGACTCGGCGCTGAAGGAGATCGATGATGGAGCCCCAACGTCCGCCCGTGCCACCGTTCACCCTGGCGTCGGCGACCGAGAAAGTCCGGCTCGCCGAGGATGGCTGGAACAGCCGCGACCCGGCGCGCGTCGCGCTGGCCTATACGCCGGGCAGCCGGTGGCGGAATCGCGCCGAGTTTCTCGAGGGCCGCGACGCGATAGTCGCCTTCCTGACGCGCAAATGGGAGCGGGAGCTCGAATACCGGCTGATCAAGGAGTTATGGGCATTCCGCGACAACCGGATCGCGGTGCGCTTCGCCTATGAATGGCGCGACGACAGCGGTCAGTGGTTCCGATCCTATGGCAATGAGAATTGGGAGTTCGATGAAGCGGGGCTGATGTGCCTGCGCATCGCCAGCATCAACGATGCACCGATCCGCGACTGCGATCGCTGCTATCACTGGCCGCCAGGCCGGCGACCCGACGACCATCCGGGGCTCAGCGACCTGGGCTTCTAGCCCCTCCAACCCTTTCGACCGACCCGATTACCACCAACCCGGCGGCGCCTGCCGTTCCGGCAATGAGGAAGCATGTCATGACCAATACCACCTACCGCACCGCCGATGTCGATGGCTTCGAGATATTCTATCGCGAGGCCGGCGATCCGGCAAAGCCGACGCTGTTGCTGCTGCACGGCTTTCCGACCTCGGGCCATATGTTCCGCGACCTGATCCCGCTGCTTGCCGATCGCTTTCACCTTGTCGCGCCCGACTTGCCCGGCTTCGGCCGCTCGGCGCTGCCGTCGCGCACCGCCTTCACCTACAGCTTCGACCAGCTCGCCAGGGTGATTGACCGCTTCACTGAGGTGATCGGGCTCGACCGTTTCGCAATCTATATCTTCGACTATGGCGCACCGACCGGGTTGCGCATCGCAATGGCGCATCCGGAGCGGGTGACCGCAATCATCACACAGAACGGCAATGCCTATGTGGAGGGGCTCAGCGAAGGCTGGAACCCGATCGAGCGCTACTGGCGCGAGCCGACCGATGCCAATCGCCAGGCGCTGCGTGCGATGCTGACCGTGGACTCGATCCGCTGGCAGTATGAGCACGGCACGGCGGATGTCGCAGCAGTGTCGCCCGACGGCATCGCGCTCGACCTCCATTATCTCGAGCGGCCTGAGGCCGATGAGGTGCAGCTCGATCTGATGCTCGACTATGCCAGCAATGTGGCGCTCTATCCCGCTTTCCAGGCCTATTTCCGCGATCATCAGCCAAAGCTGCTGGCAATCTGGGGCAAGAACGATCCGTTCTTCCTGCCGCCCGGCGCTGAGGCCTATCGCCGCGATCTGCCGAACGCCGAGATCCGGTTTCTCGACACAGGACATTTCGCGCTCGAAACCCATGCGAGCGAGATCGCGGAAGCGATCGCCGGCTTCCTCGACAAATAGCGGGGCGGTTCCCATTTAGGGCGGGATTGGAGACCCATCATGGCAGACTATCGCAAGACCGCCGAAGCCGTCGCAGCGCTCACCCCGGAACAGTACCGCGTCACGCAGCAGAGCGGGACCGAGCGGCCGGGTACGGGCCCGCTGCTCGCCAACAAGGAGCCGGGCATCTATGTCGATATCGTGTCGGGCGAGCCGCTGTTCGCCTCGTCCGACAAATATGAATCCGGCTGCGGATGGCCGAGCTTCACCAAGCCGATCGAACCGGCGAATGTGAGCGAATTGCGCGACGACACACACGGCATGGTGCGCACCGAGGTCCGCTCGGCGCATGGCGACAGTCATCTCGGCCATGTCTTCCCGGACGGACCGCAGGATCGCGGCGGCTTGCGCTACTGCATCAACTCCGCGTCGCTGCGCTTCGTGCACCGCGACGACATGGTGGCGCAGGGCTATGGCGCCTATCTCGATCAGGTCGAAGAGGTGGCGTGAACCAAGGATCGGGCGGACGCGAGGCGCAGCGTCCCCCCGGTTCGAGCGCAAGCGAGAGATTGAGATGAACGACCGAAGCATACGGGCGGCGCTGGAGCGCCATTGGGAAGCTTCGGACGCCAATGATTTCCCGGCCGAGCATGATATCTACCGCGCGGATGCAGTGCTCTTCTACCCGCAGTCCGGCGAGAGGATTAGCGGCCGGGACAAGATCAAGGAAAGCCGGCGCGTCCAGCCGAGCAGGAAGCGCTTTACGGTCCGACGCATTATCGGCGACGGTGATCTGTGGGTCAGCGAGTTCGTGCTCACCTATGACGGCGCACCCTCTTTCGTGGTGAGCATTATGGAATTCCGCGGCGGGCTGGTGGCCAGGGAAACGCAGTATTTCGCCGATCCGTTTGACCCCGGCCCGTCGCGTAAGCATCTTGTTGAGCCGATGTAACCGGCCAGATCTGTTCTAGCGCCCACGCCCGGCCGGGCGGATCAGTGGCTCGGGTGCCTCGACCACGCTGTCAGATGGGACATCGCGCCGCAGCCAGACATTGCCGCCGATGTGAGAGCGGGCGCCGACGGTCAACGGGCCCAGCAGGACCGCGCCCGCAAAGATCACGACGTCATCTTCGATCGCGGGATGGCGCCGAGCCGCACCTTCGCCTCCCATCTGAGCCGCACCTGCTGCCACTGGTTCGCCGCCCAGCGTGACGCCCTGATACAGCCGGACGCGGTCGCCGATCGTGGCGGTCTCGCCGATGACGATCCCGGTGCCGTGGTCCATGAAAAATCGCCGCCCGATGCGCGCGCCGGGATGGATGTCGATTCCGGTTTCGGCATGGGCGATCTCGGCAATGACGCGGGCGACCAGCGGCGCGCCAAGGCGATGGAGGAGATGCGCCAGCCGGTGATGAATGATCGCCGCAAGCGAAGGGTAGGACAACAGGACTTCGTCGACACTGCGCGCCGCCGGGTCATTGGCGAAGCCGGCCTCGACATCGTCGTCGAGCAGGCGCCGGATGCCGGGCAGGCTCGCCGCGAATGCGCCGATGATGCGATCGGCTTCCGCGCTTTCCTCGACGCTGCCAATTCCGGGATGAGCGATGCGAAGTTCGATGACGATCTGCGCGGCAAGTTGCGACAGTGTCGATTCCAGCGTCGCCTCGATCCAGCGATTCTCGTTGCCGGCGGTCAGTTCCGGCGGACCCAGACGCAACGGAAACAGCGCCGAGCCCAACTCACGCAGGATTCGCTCCAGCGCCCGACGGGCAGGAAACTGCAGCCCACGCTCGGCATGTCGGGCGTGGCCCGAACGCCAGTCCTGCCGCGCGCGCTGCAGCCCGTCGATCACGATGTTCAGGTCATCGGGAAACGCGATCGTCGATGCGGTTTCGCCATGATCGGTCATGTCATTCCCTTTCAGCTACAGGCCCCCGAGTTTCCACGTCAGTGGTCAGGCCCCAGTCATGAAATCACATCACGCAACAGGCGGATGGCGGCATCAGTCTCGGCGGGCAGGCCGACCGTGATCCGGATCCAATCGTCGAGCGGCGGAAAGCTGCGCGCGATCTGGATGTTGCGCTTCACTGCCGCACGGCGAAGATCCGCTGCGGCCGTGGTCTGGAAGAAGACGAAATTTGCCCGGCTATCGGTGTGCCGCAGATCAAGCGCGTCCAGCGCGGCGGTCAGCCGGTGCCGCTCGGTCAGGCTCCGCTCGCGCACCGACCGGACATGCGCCTGATCGCTCAGTGCTGCCGCGGCGGCGACCAGAGCGAGCCGATTGAGCGAATGCGGTGCGCCGATCCCGGCCTTGCGCAGCCCATCGGCCAGCGCCGTCGGGGCAAGTGCGTAGCCGATCGACAAACCAGCCAAGCCGTAGACTTTGGCGAGCGTGCGGAAGACCAGGACATTTGCGCCGTCACGAAGGTGCCGCACCGCGCTGCGGTCGGCGAGGTTGTCATATTCCAGATAGGCCTCGTCGACCACGACGAGGGTCCGGCGCGCGGCATCGCGGATGAAGGCATCGAGCGTAGTCTGGTCACTCACCGTGCCCGACGGGTTATGCGGATTGACCAGATTGACCGCCAGCGTCCGCGCGTCGATTGCGCGGGCCAGCGCCGGCAGGTCATTCTCGAGCTGCGCATTGAGCGGAACTGGCACCGCCACCCCGCCAAGCGGCGCGCTGGCATCGACCAGCGCAGTATAGCCCGGCGCCGAATAGACAATGCCGCCGCCGCCCGGGCGCTGGCGTGCCAGGAAAAGACCGAGCGGTTCGAGCACCTCGCCGATCACGACCTGCTCAGGGGCAACCCGTTCGAGCGCGGCAATCTGGTTTACCAGCGCATCGACTTCGCCTTGCTCGACATAGCGTTCGATCCCGCGAAGATGAGTGGCGATCGCCTGCCCTACCCTGGGTGAGGGGCCAAATGCATTCTCGTTGAGGTTGAGCCGGATCGGGCCGGCCGGACGGCCCGATCCGGCCGCAAAGGCCGAACTGGTGGTTGCGGCGAGCAATCCGGCACCGCCGACTTGCAGCCATTGGCGGCGGGTGAGGGGGGCATGGTCAGACATCAGAAGCTGAATCCCACACGCGCATAATAAAAGGCTCCGCTAAAACCGAACGGCGAGAACTCGCTGTACGGGAAAACCCCGAACGTATCGGCCCCGGTCAGGGCCGGTGTCGATGCGATGTTCTTCGTCGGATAGACGTTGAAGATATTGTTCGCCCCGACCGTGGCGGTGATGTTGGGCGTGACCTGACCGGTGAAACTGAAATCGGTGACCCATTTGGGATCGAGCCGCTGGATCACATCGACATTGCCGGCGCTGCCCGATTCCGTCGGGAGCGTCCGGAAGGGTGTCGAGCCCTGTGCGATCAGCGCGACATTGGCCGGCGTCTGGTTGGTCAAGGCGACCTGCTCGACCCGCCCATAGCGCGTGGTGCGGGCATCGAAGGTGATCGGCCCGATCTTCCAGTTGGCGCCGAGCGCGACCTTGTCGCGCGGCCGGCCATGTTCGATGCGGGTGCGTTCGTTGATGTCGAACAAGGGGGTGGTGATCCCCAGCGCGGTGATCTGGCCGGGTGTCCTGCCGACCCGGCGAAGCCGGACCTGATTGTAATTGTACGCAGCACTCAGCCGCAGCACGCTCCAGCTGCCAAGCCGGGTGGTATAGGCGGCCGTCGCATCGATACCCCGGGTGCGCGTGTCGATCGCATTGGTGAAATAGCGCACGCTGGTCACGCCCGGGATGCCGATCGACGCGAGATAGTCGCGCAGGGCACGGCACCCTGCGGCATCGACATAGTTGGATGACAGCGCGATCTGGTTGTCGATATCGATCTGATAATAATCGACCGATGCGGTGAGCCCGCCGCCGGCAAATGTCAGGCCGCCGCCGAAATTGGTCGATTTCTCGGGCTTCAGGTCCTGCGCGCCCAATGCCCGGGCGAGCGGCGACCCGACCGGGGCCGTGCGCACCAGCACGAATTCGGGAAAGCCGGTGCTATTGTTGACGATGGTGCGGCTGCTGGTCGAACTGAAATATTGCTGCGCGAGCGAGGGGGCATGGAAGCCGGTGCTGACCGAGCCGCGCAGGGCAAAGCCGGCCGGCAGCTGGAGGCGAGTCGATGCCTGGCCGTTCCAGGTATCGCCGAAATCGCTATAATCCTCATAGCGGCCGGCAAGGTTCACCTGCCAGCCCTTGACCGGCTCGGCATTGAGTTCAGCGAACGCGCCGATCGCGTGGCGATCGGCCTTGACCGCATCGGCCGGCTGGATACCGGCAAAGCCCTGTGATCCGATCGTCGGCACGGCGCCGGCATTGGGGCCGTCCAGGATGCGGGCCGGACCAAAGGCATAGCTGTTCGGCTGGCCCGGCGTGATCTTATAGCCATCGTAGCGCAGCTCGGCGCCCACCGCCAAGCCGATCGGCGCCGCCAGGCCGGCATCGAAATCGCGCGACAGAGTGAGGTCGGTGGTCGACTGCCAGTTGCTGAACTTGCCGGCGTAGAAGCGGGTCGGGCTTGCCGTGCCAAGTGTCGCATTGAGCGTGTTGGTCGGACGATAGTCGATGCTGTTGCCGCCATAGACCGAGGACAGGTCCCAACCCCAGCCCGCCAGATCGCCGCGCAGCCCCAGCCCGGCCGAATAATCCACGCTCTTGGTGTCGATGAACGGCAGGAAGCCATTGGGGTAGATCGCGCGGACATTCTCGTCCTGGCCGGCGCGGCGGAACGAAGCGTTGGAATGCGCCTTGCTCTCGCGATAGCCGCCAAAGCCGTACAGCTCGGCATCGCCGATCGGCTTCTTCAGATTGACGACGAGGCTTGCATCCTTCGTGTCCCCTTCATCGGCGAAACGCCACACATTGCGGTCGACCGTCGCCTCGCGCGGGTCGAGCGTGGTGCCGGCGACGCCACCCGGCGGATTGAGCCCGAGGCCGGCGCCATAGCGTGCGGACAAAGGCTGCGGCGTACCGGTGGGCGAGATGCCGAAATAGAATTGGCGCGTATCGGGCAGCGCCCGGTTCGCACCCTTATGGTCGCGATAATAAGCGGTTGCGTTGATGAACCCGTCATCGCCAAGCTTGAAGCCGCCGCCGAGCGAGAACTCATAGGTATCGCCGCCGCCATCATAAGTGGTGCCGGCGCTGGCCGTGCCGTGGAATTTGGTGTCTTCGCGCAGCAATATGTTGATCACGCCGGCAATCGCGTCGGAACCATATTGCGCCGATGCGCCGTCACGCAGGATTTCGATCCGGCCGATCGCGGCCGCGGGGATTTGGTTGAGATCGGTCGGCGTCGCTCCCTTGCCGATCGTGCCGCCGGTATTGACCCAAGCCGCATTGTGAAGGCGCTTGCCGTTGACCAGGACCAGAGTCTCATCGGGCGACAGACCACGCAGCGAGGCCGAATGGATATGCGTGTTGCCGTCCGGCGTGGTCGGCGTCGCAAAGGCGAAGGACGGCGCAAGCTGGCGCAGCACTTCAGTGGTTTCCTGATAGCCCGATGCGCGCAGATCATCGCCGCGCAGCACATCGATCGGTACCGGTGACGTGGTGACCGTACGATCCGAAAAGCGCGTGCCGGTGACGACGATCTCATCGCCGGGCGCGATACTTGCTGCCGTCGATGTGTCGGGGGCCACAAGATTCTGAGCATTCGCCTGGAGCGAAACAAGTGATGTGGCGAACAGCCAGGCGGATTTTCTCGGCATGTGGTAACTCCCCGTTTTCTACCTTCAGCCGATACCCTATCGAATTAGTAGGAAAACAAAGAAAATCTATCATGCCATCGCTTGGTCGCGCTTTGCGCGGGACAGTCTGATGATGGCGGGCAGGAGAAAATCTACCTCGCACGCGTTGTTGGATGCGTCGTAGTTTTCGCCCTGGATGGTCCGGCTGCCGGACCCGCCGTCAACGTTCAGCAGGCGGGTAAAGAGATGTTCGAGATCCATCCCCTATATTCGCTCGCGGGCGTCGCGGTGGGGCTCCTGGTCGGCCTGACCGGTGTCGGGGGCGGATCGTTGATGACACCGCTGCTCGTGCTGGCATTCGGCTTCCACCCGACCACGGCGGTCGGCACCGATCTTCTTTATGCATCTGCGACAAAGACGGTCGGCACCGCGGTCCATGGTTTCAACCGCACGGTGGATTGGAAGGTCGTGCGGCGGCTGGCCTTGGGCAGTGTGCCAGCGACGCTGGTAACGCTTCTGGCACTGGCTTATGCCGGCACGAAATTTGACGGCACGGAGCATGTGATCACCGTCACGCTTGGCTTCGCGCTGATCGCAACGGCGATCGCCATGGCGTTCCGTCGTCAGATCCTGGCCTATTATGCCGACGCGATAGACGCGATGACCGACGACAAGGTGAAGCGCCTGACTGTCATTCTCGGCGTCGCGCTTGGCGTTCTGGTGTCATTGTCGTCGGTGGGGGCGGGGGCACTCGGCATGACCGCGCTTCTGGTCCTGTATCCCAAGCTGCCGACCAACCGCCTTGTCGGGTCCGACATCGCTCATGCCGTGCCGTTGACCCTGATCGCAGGCATGGGACATTGGGCGATGGGCTCGGTGGATTTCGGGCTGCTGGTGTCACTGCTGATCGGATCCGTGCCGGGGATCATTATCGGCAGCCTGGTTTCGGCACGCATTCCGGATCATGTCTCGCGCGCGGTTCTCGCCGGGACGCTGGCCATCGTCGGCGGCAAGCTGATCTTTTAGAGCATCGGGCGCACGCGTTACCCTCTGGCCCGGCGCGCGACCATTGCGCTGCCGGCGCCACGCCGATGCTGTTGTCGACACTGAGAAAGAGCCTGCCGCACATGTCGGCAAGCGATGACATAGCCGGTCCGGCGTGATGGTTGAATCGCTACCGGCACTCTGCTGGGTGGTCGGGCCGCGGGAGATATGGGACACCGGTTTGTGTCATTTCCCACACCATGGCTGCGGCGAGAGCCTGTGAGAATATTGTCATATATCAAATACTAAGATGGATGATGCTGGAATGGGAGGGTACGTCGGTCCTTCCCGTGCCGGCATGATTTGAAGAATAGAAAACGTATCAAGCCCTAAAGAGCGCAGACGATTGTTACGCCTGAATATCCTATCATTTTAGTGGGATATATTAGGCGGGACACTGAACACGATGATGGCACGACAGGTTTCGCTCCGCTCCGGGGTAGGGGGATTGGCGCTGATCTGCGGTGCGGTGCCGGCATATGCGCACGTGCCGCCGGCTCAGGCGATTCAGCGCGCATCGGCAGGTATCGTCGCCACGGACGAGGGGGCCGAGGCGGCGTCCGCCGGCGAGGAATCGGAGGATATTCTGATCACGGCACGGCGTCGCGATGAGCGGTTGCAGGACGTGCCGATCGCGATCAGCGCGGTGTCGGGCGAGGCGCTGCAGACACAGCATATCGATCGCATCGCCGATTTCGCGGCGAAGTTGCCCAATTTTTCCGCGGTCCAGCAGAACACCCGCGTATCCGGCCTGTATGTGCGCGGACTTGGCGGCAATGCGAACAATGACGGCGCGGAATCCGGCGTCGGCCTGATCGTCGACAATGTGTTCTTCACTCATATCGGCTTCAGCTGGCTCGATTTCATCGATCTCGACCATATCGAACTGGTGCGTGGTCCGCAGGGCACTCTGCTCGGCAAGAACACCACCATCGGCGCGCTGGTCGTGACCACCAAGCGGCCGAGCTTCACACCGGAACTGAACCTGGAAGCCGGGTACGCGAATTACGGCCGGTACCAGATCCGCGCCAACGCGACGGGGCCAGTGATCGGCGACACGCTCGCGTACCGCGTGACGTTTTACCAGGACCAGTCGAACGGCTGGGCGCGCAACAAATATGACGGGCAGAAATATCTCGACATCAACCGCTGGGCGGTGCGCGGGCAGCTGCTGTTCGACAGCGGACCGGTCACCAGTCGGCTGATCGCCGAGCATTACGAGACCAGCGAATTCAACAATTATTATCCCAACTTTGCCGACGCGACGACCTTCGTCAACGGCGCGGTCCGTACCGGAAGCTGGGATACCAAGATGCGCACGCTGTTTGGCTACACGCCGGATTACACGGTGGGCAAGAATGCCGACCTGAACACCCAGCAGCGTATCGACAGCCGGGTCAACGGCATCTCAAACGAACTCAACATCAAGCTCGGCAGCCATACGCTGACGGCGGTGACGGCGTGGCGCCAGCTGCGCTTCCGACCCAAGAACGACAGTGACCAGTCGCCTTTCTCGATCCTGCGTGCCGGCTTCGATGTCGATGTCGACCAATATTCGCAAGAGCTGCGGCTTGCATCGCCAACTGGTGGCACGGTCGATTACCAGGTCGGCGGTTATTTTTTGCGCGAGGACCTGATCAGTAACAACCGCTCGATCTTCCAGTCTGATGCGACAAAATGGTTCCTGCCCGGCGCGCTGCCGTCCGCGATCCTTGATGGGGTCGAATATGATCAGCTCGGCAAGCTCCAGGTGACAAGCGGCGCCGCATTCGGCCAGGCGACCGTACATCTCAACGACCGCGCCTCCGTGACCAGCGGTGTGCGCTTCACTCGTGAAACGAAAAAGGCGTCGAATACCGCTATTACCTTTGGCGGAGCGTCACTCCCGGCAGTATTCGCGGGGGCGCGAACCGCGATCCTCACCGCGTTTGGAGGGCTGTTCACGCCGGTAGCGGACACGCGCACCACCGATAGCTGGTCCTGGCTGATCAACCCGTCCTACAAGATCAGCGACGACGTGCTGCTCTATGCCTCGGTCAGCTATGGCGAGAAATCGGGCGCCGCCAATCTGAGTGCGTCGGGCGACAAGCCGGTGATCATCGATCCGGAAAAGTCGACCGATTATGAAATCGGGCTGAAGGCGACGCTCGGGCGCGCGACGCTCAATGCCAATCTCTACTGGAACGATATCAAGGATTATCAGGCGGTTCAGCTTGATCCAACGCGCGTCTCACTGGGCAATTTCCTCGGCAATGCCGCCCGGGTGCGGCTGCGCGGTGTGGAGGTCGAAGGCGAGGTTAAGATCGGCGCGGGATTCAGCGCATCAGTCAGTGGATCGTACAACGACGCCACATACCGGTCATACAAGAATGCGCCGGTGCCGGTCGAATACAGCTATCCCGGTGGACCGGGGACTCTCGATCTGTCCGGCAAGCGCGTGGTCGGGTCGGCCAAATGGAGCGGCCAGGCCAGCATCGCCTATGACGCACCGGTCAGCGACCGGTTCAACCTCAACGGCTATGTCAACCAGACCTATCGCAGCGCGACCAACCTGCTCAATCCCTATTCCGCTTATGGCGCGCAGGACGGCTATGGCCTGACCAATGCCGGGATCGGCATCCGCACCGCCGACGATAAATATTCGCTGCTATTCTGGGGCCGGAACGTCTTCGACAAACGCTACGCGGTGGGCGTTGGCCAGGCGACCGCGGTCAATCCTTTCATCAAAGTACTCGGCGACCCGCGCACCTTCGGCGCCACCGTCAAGGGGCGGTTCTGATGCCCGCCGGACCATCACGCTTCGTTCTCACAGGAGAAAGATCATGACGTCGCTTGCGAATGCGTATCTCAATGTTCCCGATCCCGACAGCCCGATCGAGATCGTCGCGGTTGGCGGCAGGATCGGCGCCGAAGTGCGCGATGTACGGCTTGGCGCCGATCTGGATGACGCGACGCTCGCCGCGGTTCGCGCCGCGCTGGTGCGGCACAAGGTGCTGTTCTTCCGCGCGCAGGGGCATCTCGACGATGCCGGGCATGAAGCATTCGGCAAGCGCTTCGGTACGCCGGTCGCGCACCCCACGGTGCCGAGCCGGGGCGGCGATTTCCTGTTCGAGCTCGATTCCCAGCTCGGTGGGCGCGCCAATAACTGGCACACCGATGTCACCTTTGTTGAGGCCTATCCCTTCGCCTCGATCCTTCGTGCGGTGACCATTCCGCCGGCCGGGGGCGATACTGTCTGGGCCAATACCGCGGCCGCCTATCAGAACCTGCCGGAGGATCTGCGGGCTCTCGCCGACCGGCTGCGCGCGATCCACACCAATGCCTATGATTATGCCGCGGTGCGCCCCGAGGCGAGCGAGCGCGAGCTTGCGATCCACCGACATGTCTTCGCATCGACCGTCTACGAGGCCGAGCATCCCGTGGTGCGCGTGCATCCCGAAAGCGGCGAGCGGACCTTGCTGCTGGGCGCATTCGTGAAGCGCATCATCGGCCTGACGACGACGGAGTCGCAGCGCATCTACGACATCCTGCAAAGCTATGTGACGCGGCTGGAAAACACCGTGCGCTGGCGCTGGACCGAGGGGGATGTGGTGATCTGGGACAATCGCGCCACCCAGCATTACGCGATCGACGATTATGGCGACCAGCATCGCGTCGTGCGCCGCGTGACGCTCAACGGCCAGGTCGCGGTCGGCGTCGATGGACAGCCGAGCCGTCAGCTCCTGCCCGAACCAGCCGCTCTTCAGGGGATCGCAGCATGAACCGCCGTCAGATCCTCGCCGCTATTGCCGGCTTTGCCGCTACGCTGTCGCTCGCTGCATGCGGCGGCGCGCCGAAGCAGGCGGCCGCGAACAAGAGCATCGTGTTCGCCACCCAGAAGAACGGCGCTCCGTTCGTGGCACAGCAGCGCGGCGAGTTCGAAAAGCGACTGCAGGCACGCGGCTTCGGGCCGGTCAAATGGGTCGAATTCTCCTCCGGACCGCCATTGATCGAAGCCTTGCGCGCCGGGGCCGTCGATATCGGCCTCGTTGGCGATACGCCGGTGGTCTATGCCCAGGCTTCCAAGACCGATCTTTATTATGTCGCGACGCAGAGCTTGCCGGGCCTGGTCGGCAGTGGCCTGGTCGTGCCCAAGGCGTCCGCGATCCGTACCTTTGCCGACCTCAAGGGAAAGAAGGTCGCCTATACCAAGGGGTCATCGTCCGAATATACCATTGCCTCCGCGCTTGGCAGCATCGGCCTCAAACTGTCCGACATCGAACCGGTCAATCTCACCCCGGGTGATGCGCAGACCGCGCTCGCCAATGGCTCGATCGATGCCTGGCTGACCTGGGACCCCTATTTCACGCTGGCGCAGTTGCGCGGTGGTGCGCGCGAAATCGCCGTGCCGCAGGCCGATCTGCGCACCGTGGCCTTTTACGTCGCCTCGGGGAGCTTCGTGCGCGATCGGACCGATGTGCTGAAGGCGACGCTCGACGAGCTCCGCACAGAGGCAGAATGGGGCAATGCCAACCGCAGCTATTACCGTGACGAAGTCGCCAAGGCGACGCGATTGCCGCCGGCGGTGCTGCAGGGCATGCTCGATCGCTACAAGGATTTCCTCTTCGCGGTCGATCCGGTCACGCCGGCCGATATCGCCACCCAGCAGCGCGTGTCGGACTATCTGTTCGACGCCAAGGTGATCCCGGTCAAGGTCGATGCGGCGAAGGCGGCGTGGCGGGGCTGGACGCCGGCGCAATGACCGCCGCACGGTGCTGGCGGCTGAGCGACAGCGCGATCACCCCGGCGATCGTGCCGGTCGGACTGCTGCTTGCCTGGCAACTGGCGTCGACCGCGGGGCTGCTGCCATCGAATATCCTGCCCGCGCCGACCGCGGTGGTGAAGGCGGCCGGCGAACTGATCGCCAATGGCCAGCTTGTCGCCAATCTGGCGGTCAGCACGGCGCGGGCGCTGACCGGCCTGGTCGCGGGCGGGGCGGTCAGTTTTCTGCTTGGCCTGTTGTGCGGCGTGTCGCCGACCGGCCGCCGGCTGCTTGACCCGACCTTGCAGATGGTGCGGACTATCCCGCACCTCGCGCTGCTGCCGCTGGTCATATTGTGGTTCGGGATTGGCGAGCAGGCCAAGATATTGCTCGTGGCGTGGGGGATCTTCTTCCCGATCTACCTCAATACCTATCACGGCGTCGTCTCGACCGATCCGCAGCTGATCGAAATGGGCAAAAGCTATGGCATGACGCGGTGGGAGCTGTTCCGGCGCGTGATCTTTCCCGGCGCACTGCCATCGATCCTGGTCGGGCTGCGCTTCGGGCTTGGCATCATGTGGCTGACGCTGATCGTCGCGGAGACGATCGCGGCCAATTCGGGCATCGGCTATATGGCGATGCAGGCGCGCGAGTTCAGCCAGACCGATATCATCGTGCTGTCGATCTTCGTGTACGCCACACTTGGCAAGCTTGCCGACAGCCTGACGCGCCTGCTCGAACGGCGCCTGCTGCGCTGGAACCCCGCTTATGCAAAGGCCTGAACCATGAGCGCACCGCATCTGCGGGTAATCGACCCCGGCCATACGCCGCGCGCGGGAGCCTCCGTCGCGGTGCGCGGGCTGACCGTCGAGTTCGGCGCCAATCGCGTGCTTGACCGGCTCGATCTCGACCTGGCCGCCGGCGAGTTCGTCTCGATTGTCGGGCGATCAGGCTGTGGCAAGAGCACCTTGCTGCGCGCCGTGCTGGGATTGTTGACCCCGAGCGAGGGGCGGGTCGAGACCGATATCGCCGCATCGCGCGTGGTCTTTCAGGAGCCGCGGCTGCTGCCCTGGGCGACGGTGCGTGACAATGTCGCGGTCGGTGCGCGCGGAATCGCTGACCGGGCGACACGCAACCGGCTAATCGATGAACGGCTGGAAGAAGTGGGACTGGCCGACAAGGCGGGGGAATGGCCGGCCAATCTGTCCGGTGGGCAACGCCAGCGCGTGGCACTGGCCCGCGCCCTGATCAGCCGGCCACGGCTGCTGGTGCTGGACGAACCGCTCGGCGCGCTCGACGCGCTCACCAGGATCGAGATGCAGGGGCTGCTCGAGCGCGTCTGGGCGGCGGAAAGCTTCTCGGCACTGCTGGTGACGCACGACGTTGCCGAAGCGGTGGCGCTGGGCGACCGGGTGATCGTGCTGGAGGCGGGACGGATCGCGCTCGACATCCGCGTCGATATCCCGCGCCCGCGCCGCCATGGCGACGCTGAACTGGCGCGGATCGAGGGGGTAATTCTGGATCGGCTGCTGGGGCGCTGAACATGTCGGTTTGAGCGCACTCACATCTGCCGTTCGTGCTGAGCTTGTCGAAGCACCGCTTTTCCTCATCCAGGTCAGAGAAAGAAGAACGGCTCTTCGACAAGCTCAGAGCGAACGGAGGTAGGGGCAGTCGATAACCTTGTGGCTCAGGTCATTCGCCCCGCCGCCTTCTGGCCGGCGATCGGCGGCAGGAACGGCAGGACCGGGGGCAATGTCTCGCGCCAGTGATGCGGCAGGTTGAGTTTTGGGAACAGCAGTTCGGCAACACGGTACGCTTCCTCGAGATGCGGATAACCTGAGCCGATCACCGTATCGATGCCGATATCGGCATATTCCTGCAGCCGCTCGGCAATGCTGTCCGGGCTGCCGACCAGCGCGGTGCCGGCGCCGGTTCGGACCAGGCCAATGCCGGCCCATAGATTGGGGGCGATCTCGAGATTGTCGCGGCTGCCCCTGTGCAGCGCCTGCATCCGGCTCTGGCCAACCGAATCCGTTCCCTTGGTCAGCATCGCCTGGAACTGGGCGATCTGTTCGTCGGAGACATGCTGGATCAGGTCGTGCGCGGCGGCCCAGGCCTGGTCGTCGGTGTCGCGCACGATGAAATGGATGCGAAGACCAAAGCGGATCGTCCGACCGCGTTTCGCGGCGCGCGCGCGCACATCGTCGATGACCTCTTTCAGCTGCTGCGGCGGTTCGCCCCAGGCGAGATAGACATCGACATGCTCGGCAGCGATCTCGCGCGCGATGTCGGAGGAGCCGCCGAACCAGATCGGCGCATGCGGTTGGTGGACAAAGGGAAACAACAGCTTGCCGCCATTGATCGAGAGGTATTTTCCTTCCTGCGTGACAGTGTCGCCGCGCGCCAGCTTGCGCCAGATGTCGAGGAATTCGGCCGTCTGCTCATAGCGTTCGGTATGGCCGAGAAAGATGCCGTCCTGTGCCAATGTCACCGGGCTGCCACCGGTCACCACGTTGAGCAGCGCGCGGCCGTCGCTCAGCCGGTCGAGCGCGGCCGCCTGACGTACCGCCTCAGCCGGTGCGGTCAGGCCGGGGCGCAGCGCAACGAGCAGTTTCAATCGCTCGGTGAACGGCGCGATCGAGGCCGCAGTGATCCAGGCGTCGGCACAGGCAGCGCCCGTCGGCATCAGGACGCCGTAATAGCCAAGCCGGTCAGCCGCGACGGCGATCTCCCGCAGGTAAGCGGGTGTGGGTGCGCGTTCGCCGGTCGGCGACGCCAGATAGCGGGCGTCGCCGCCCGACGGGATGAACCAGAGAAAGTCGAGCGGGCTGCGATCGGCTGCCGCGACGGGGCGGATCTGGGTGGCGACGTTCATGAGTGCTCCTGTGCGCGGCTTCCTGCTAGGAAGCGGGTGGCTTCCCTGGATGCAGTCTTTTCAATCTCCATTAATCTAATGGGATATGCAACACACACAGAAACTCACGGCGCAGAAGTTTTGCTTTGGCGCGGAGATGGGGCGGCGGGCGGCCTTCGGCTCAAGCCGATGACTTGCCGAGGAAGACACTGTCGAAAGGGGATGGTGGACGCACTTGGGCTCGAACCAAGGACCCGCTGATTAAGAGTCAGCTGCTCTACCAACTGAGCTATGCGTCCATATCCGGGGCGGCTGGATCGGTGCGTTGGAAGGCACCGCCGCGTCGGGAGGGCGCGCGTTACCATTGCCGCCGCGAAATGCAAACCCGAAATTCGCCTTTTTTGCCTACCAGCGTGAAGTTTGCCGATTTTGCCGGTCGATCGACATCAATATGCCAAGACAGGTCAGCACGGTCAGCTGAGCCGAGCTGCCGAAGCTGATAAAGGGCAGGGGGATGCCGACCACTGGTGCGATACCCATCACCATCGACATGTTGATTGCGACATAGAGGAATATCGTCGTGGCGAGGCCCGCCGCGGTCAGCCGGCCGAAACGCGTCTGCGCCTGCAGCGCGACATTTACGCCCCAGAAGATCACGGCGAAAAAGGCGATGATCAGCAAGATGCCGCCGATCAGGCCCCATTCCTCCATCATCGTCGCTAGCGCAAAATCGGTATGTCCTTCAGGGAGATAGTCGAGATGGCTCTGAGTCCCATTGAGGAATCCCTTGCCGAAAATACCGCCCGATCCGATCGCGATCTTCGACTGGCTGATATGATAGCCGGTACCGAGCGGGTCGCTTTCGGGATTGAGGAACACCAGGATGCGGTTGCGCTGATAGCCGTGCAGAACGAAATTGACTGCGAGCGGGATCGCCGCACCCAGCGCCAGCGCACCGCCGATGAACAGCCTGAGCGGTACGCCGGCCAGGAACATCACCACCACGCCGCCCATGCAGATCATCAGCGCGGTGCCGAGATCGGGCTGCAGCATGACCAGCGCCCCCGGTACACCGATCAGCAGCGCCGCGGGCCAGATCGCGCCGAAGCGCCGCGTCTCGTTGGGCGGCAGCATGTCGTAGAATTTGGCGCAGGCGAGTACGATGAACGGCTTCATGAACTCGGAGGGCTGCAGCCGGATGATACCGAGATCGAGCCAGCGCTGGCTGCCGCCACGTACCGCGCCGAGCAATTCGACCAGCACCAGCGCAACGACCAGTCCGACATAGACTGGCAGCGCGATATTGCTCCACACCGATTCCCGGACCCGTGACAGTGCGATCGCACCGGCCAGCAGGACGAAGAACCGGATTCCCTGATTGAGCGCCCAGGGCCGGAGCGAGCCGCCGGCAGCGGAATAGAGCACGACCAGCCCGAAACAGCCGATCAGGATCACCAGGAGGATGATCCGCCACGGCAGCTGCGCGAGCGGGGCAGGGACGAAGTTGAGGCCCGGGTTCATTCCTGCGACTCCGTCGATCCGACCTGAGCGATGCCGTTGCCCGACGCGGTCGCCGCGCCCAACGCCTCGGCGGTTGCGTTCTGCGCAGCGGTCGCGGCCTCCACCGCCGGTGCGGCGGTCGGTTGCGTCGCGTTGGTCTCGGTTGCGGCGCCGGCACCGGGCGCCGGCGCATTGGCGGCGGCGCGATACGCGGCGGCCTGTGCCGCGCCGCGTGTCGCGATATCGCCGCCCCAGGTGGGCTCACCCTCGGCCAGCGACGCCAGCGCGCGATCGCGATCGAACATATAGGTCATGATGTCGCGCGCGATCAGCGGCGTGTCGAGATTGCGGATCAAATGGCCGTTATGTTCCAGCACGATGCCAGCGGCATATTTGGGTTTGTCGGCCGGCGCGAAGCACACGAACAGGGCGTGATCGCGCAGCTTGAACGGCAGCTGCCGGTTGTTGAGCACCCCGCTGCCGCGTTCGGCCATGGTAATGCGGCGGACCTGCGCCGTGCCGGTCTTCGCCGCCAGCGTGATGCCGGGGACCTGGAGGCGGGCTGAGCCGGCAGTGCCGCCCTGATTGACCACGCCGAACATCGCGTCGCGCACGATCGCGAGATGCTCGGCACTGGCCTCGAGCGGAGCGGCGAGCGGCGCCCGCCCATTCATCAGCAGGCGTGGTTGGAGATGCCGGCCGGAGCCGATCCGCGCCGCCATCACCGCCAGTTGCAGCGGATTGGCAAGCACATAGCCCTGGCCGATCGACGCGTTGAGCGAATCCGCGACGGTCCAGGCATCCTTGTATTTCTTCAGCTTCCACGCGCTGTCCGGGACGGTGCCGTACCGCTGCGTATCGAACGGGAGATGATATTTTTCGCCAAGGCCGACCATCCGCGCAATCGGGGCGATCGCATCATAGCCGACCCGGCGGATCATTTCGTAGAAATAGATGTCGCAGCTCTGCATGACCGCATTCTTCATGTCGAGCGGCCCATGCCCACGGCGCCTGTGGCAATGGAATACGCCATTGCCGACCCGCATCGCGCCCGAGCAGCTGACCCGCGCATGCGGATCGACCCCGGCCATCAGCAGGGCGAGGGCGTTCATCGGCTTGACCGTCGATCCCGGCGGATACAGTCCTTGCAGCGTCTTGTTCATCAGCGGCACGTGATCGTCGTCGGACAGCATTTTCCATTCGAGATGGCTGATGCCGTCGGAAAAACTGTTCGGGTCGTATGCGGGCATCGACACCATCGCGAGGATGTCGCCGCTGTCGCAATCGATCACCACTGCCGAGCCGCTGTTGGTGCCGAGCCGCCGTGCGGCATATTCCTGCAGCCCGGCGTCGATCGTCAGCCGCGCGGTCTGGCCCGGCGTGTCGCCGCGCGTCTCGAGCTCGCGGACCACCTTGCCGCGCGCCGTAACCTCGACCCGCTTCGCGCCGGGTTCGCCACGCAGCGATTTTTCCAGCGTCTTTTCAAGGCCATCCTTACCCAATTTGAAGCCGGGTGTGACCATCAACGGGTCCTTGGTCTTCTGATATTGTTCCGCCGACGCCGCGCCGACATAGCCGGTCAGGTGCGCGACCGCCGGGCCTGCCGGATAGCTGCGTGCGAAACCGCGCGTCGGAGCAACGCCCATCAGTTCGGGCAGGCGCACGCTGACGGCGGCGAATTGCTCCCAGTTGAGATTCTCCGCGACCTGCACCGGCTGGAACCCTGCCGCATGTTTCAGGTCAGTGGCGATGCGATCCATTTCCTCGGGCGGAAGCGCCAGGATATCGCGCAGCAGCGCCAGCACCCGGTCCTTGTTCTCGAGCCGGTCGGGGATGATGTCGACGCGGAAATCGGTGCGATTATTGGCCAGCGGCGCACCGTGACGATCGACGATCCAGCCGCGGCGTGGCGGCACCAGCGTCATGTTGACCCGGTTGCTCTCGGACAGCATGCGATAGCGCTCGTTTTCGGCGACGGCGAGCCAGGTCATCCGCCCGGCCAAAGTCACCGCGACAAGACCTTGCCCAACGCCGAGCATCATCGCCCGGCGGCTGAAACTGTAGGTTTGGGACGCTTCGGTAACGTTCCGCATGGTCAGGATATGCGCCTTTTCATGCGCCTTCGCGTTTGCCATCCAGCCACGCGCAGAACCGTGCGACCAGCGGGAACAACATGATCGAGATGATCGTCTGCATCAAGAGCACGGTGTCGACATGGGCGCCGATCGGTGCCGCGATCAGCCGCCCGACGATCAGGCAGAAGGCGGTCGCCCCGGCCGCGATCAGCCAGTTCTGCCAGAAATCGCGGAACACGAGGCGCTGGTCGATCGTGTCGATGACGAAAAAACAGATCATCCATAGCAGCATTGCACTGCCCAAAGGCTGACCCGAGACGAGGTCGTCGAAAAATCCCAGCGGCAGCGCTGCCCAGATCGCGAAAGCGTCGGGTCGCATCAGCCGCCAGCCAAGCAGCACGAGCAGGCCGAGCGGCGGCAGCAACGGGAAGCTCGCGACATAAGGCCAGATGGTGATCAGCGAAGCGATCATCACCGATGCGGCGGGGATGATCCGCTGCAGCACGGGCGCCGGTACCGGGTCGAACGGGTTGCGGACCGGTGCTCTCATGGGGTGGCGGGCGCGCCGGCATTGGTGGGGGCATTGGCGGTGGCGGGCGGTGCGGGCGGCTGGATCGGCATAAAACCCTGCTGCACCAGCGCGAAATCGAGCGTGTCGGGCTGTGCGAAGCTGCGCGCGAGTGCGGTATCGCGCGACCGGCGCACGATACGCGCGACCGGGATATTGGGTGAATAAATGCCACCGGTGCCGGACGTGACGAACACGTCACCGGCCTCGAACGCGGCATTGGACACCATGACCGATCGGACATCGATCATGCCGTCGCCGCGTCCGGCGGCCAGGGCCGGCAGCCCGTCACGCGTGCGTCGCACCGGCACGATGCTCTCGGGATCGGTGATCAGCAGCACGCGCGCCGTGTTGGGGCCGGTTTCCAGGATCCGGCCGATCAGCCCTTCCGGGCCGCGGACTGGTTGCCCGATACGCACGCCCTGCCATGAGCCGGCGTTGAGGACGGCATAGCGGCGGGTGCTCGCCGCCGAAGAGCTGACCAGCCGCGCCGCAACCACCGGATCGGCAACGCGCTCGCGCAAGTGCAGCAACGTCTTCAGCCGGTGATTGTCATAAGACAGGGTACGGGCACGCAGCAGCAGGGCGCGGTTGGCCTCGAGTTCCTTACGCAGCGTGGCATTCTTCTGCATGACCGTGAAGTGATTGCCGATTCCAGCCGGAATTGATGCGATACCGCGCCCAAGCCCGGCCAGGCCCGAAGACACTGGTGTGGTTACCTCAGCGATGGTCGCGCGCATCGGGGCGAAGGCGGGCGGGTTCAATCTGGCGAGGACGAGCAGGATCACCGCGACAATCGCACCGGCGACCGCGATCACATAACCCAGGAACAAGCCATATTGCGCCCGCCGCGAAAAACCCGGGCGCCGGTTGCGGGACGGCGCCATCTTACCCCCTTAAAAGCCCCGTGCCGGTTCTGAGGCACGGGGACAAAAAAGCATTACGCCGTCGGGGCGCACCCGATCAGGCGCTGTGCAGCACACCGCGGAACACCGGGTCCTCGAGCGCGCGGCCGGTGCCGAGCGCGACGCAGATCAGCGGATCGTCGGCGATCGTCACCGGCAGGCCGGTTTCGTCGCGCAGCACTTCGTCGATACCCTTGAGCAGCGCGCCGCCGCCGGTGAGCACAATGCCCTGGTCGACAATGTCCGCGGCCAGTTCCGGCGCGGTATTTTCCAGCGCGATGCGCACGCCCTCGACGATCTGGCCGACCGGTTCGGACAGGGCTTCTGCGATCTGGCCCTGGTTGATCTGGATTTCCTTCGGCACACCATTGACCAGGTCGCGACCCTTGACGTGAATGGTCAGGCCAATGCCGTCGGGTGGCGGCTTGGCGACGCCGACTTCCTGTTTGATACGCTCGGCGGTCGAATCGCCGATCAGCAGGTTATGGTTGCGGCGGACGTAGGAAACGATCGCTTCATCCATCTTGTCGCCGCCGACGCGCACCGAAGTGGTATAGGCAAGGCCGCGCAGCGAGAGCACTGCGACTTCGGTCGTGCCGCCGCCGATATCGACGACCATCGACCCGATCGGCTCGGTGACGGGCATATCTGCGCCGATCGCGGCCGCCATCGGTTCCTCGATCAGCCAGACCTGCGATGCGCCGGCATTCGATGCGGCGTCACGGATCGCGCGGCGCTCGACTGAGGTCGAGCCCGACGGCACGCAGATCACGATCTGCGGCCAGCGGAAGAAGCGCCGTTGCCCGCCATGAACCTTGTGAATGAAATGCTTGATCATCTGCTCGGCGACGTCGATGTCGGCGATCACGCCGTCACGTAAGGGGCGGATCGCCTGGATGCTGTCGGGGGTCTTGCCCATCATCAGCTTGGCGTCGTCGCCGACCGCCTTGACTCGCTTGACGCCGTTCAGCGTCTCGACCGCGACCACTGAAGGTTCGTTGAGCACGATGCCCCGGCCGCGCAGATACACAACGGTATTCGCGGTCCCGAGATCGATCGCCATATCGTGCGATGAAAACCTGAAAAGTTTCGACAAGAAGCTCATTGATGATTCCGTTTCAGGCCGCCCCCGCGTTTACGGGAACCAGCAGTTCGCACCGATCCTCCGCGAAACGATTATATCCGAAAGATCCAGGGCGGAAATTCCACGCTCTGGATGCCTGTAGATGCGGGTCGCGGGATGCCGTCGCTTGGGCTACAGCATCACCCATGTCAATACGGCGCCTCCCTGAACATCTCGTCAATCGTATCGCTGCCGGTGAAGTGGTCGAACGGCCCGCCAGTGCGTTGAAGGAACTGGTCGAAAATGCGGTCGATGCCGGGGCGACTCGCATCGATATACGCCTGCGCGCCGGCGGCGTGGACGGAATCGAGGTGATCGACGACGGTTGTGGCATGACACCGCCCGATATGGCGCTGGCACTGGAGCGTCACGCGACCTCGAAGCTTCCTGACGAGGCGATCGAAGCGGTCACGACGCTCGGTTTTCGCGGTGAAGCGTTGCCCTCGATCGCCAGCGTCGCGCGCATGACGCTCGAAAGCCGGGTGCGCGGCGCGGAAGGCTGGTCGCGCGTGGTCGACAATGGCGTGCTCGAGTTCGAAGGACCGGTGGGAATCCCGCCAGGGACAAGAGTGCGCGTCGAGGGTCTGTTCGAGCGCGTGCCGGCGCGGCGCAAGTTCCTGCGCTCGGCCCGATCGGAATACGCTGCCTGTCTCGACGTGGTGAAGCGGCTCGCGATGGCGAATCCCGATATCGGCTTCTCGGTCGAACATGACGGCCGGCGCGTCCTGTCGGTGACGGGTGGGGAGAGCCTGCCCGACCGTGTCGCCGCACTGACCGATCGCGGGCTGGTCGAAAACGGCATTGTCATCGAGTTGGAGCGCGAAGGCCTGAAGCTTGGCGGGATCGCCGGCCTGCCGACGTTCAATCGCGGCATCGCCGATCATCAGTATCTGTTCGTCAATGGCCGCCCGGTGAAGGACCGGCTGCTGGTCGGCGCGGTGCGCGGCGCTTATGCCGAGCTGCTGGCGCGCGATCGTCACGCGGTGGTCGCCCTGTTCCTCGACGTGCCGAGCGACGCGGTCGATGTGAATGTCCACCCGGCCAAGACCGAAGTCCGTTTCCGCGAGCCCGCCATGGTGCGCGGCCTGATCGTCAGCGGCCTGCGCCGCGCACTCGACGAGGCGGGCCACCGCAGCGCGCAGCGCCCGAGCAGCGACGCGATGGCGGCATGGCAGAGCGAACCCGTGCCACCGCCCGCGCCGCAATTATGGGACCGGCAGGACGTCGGGCAATGGGATGCGCCGCCGGCGGCCCAGACACAGACACAGACACGCTATGCCGTCCAGGATCGCCGTCCAAGCTTCATCCCGCCACCCATGGCACGTGCCGAGCCAGCCTATGCGCCGCCGCCGGAGACGACGAGCTATCCGCTTGGCGTCGCACGCGGCCAGGTGGCGAAGACCTATATCGTCGCCGAGGCCGAGGATGGTCTGGTGCTGGTCGACCAGCACGCCGCGCATGAGCGCCTGGTGCTGGAGCGCATGCGCAAGGCCATGGCGACCGGCGGTGTCGCGAGCCAGGCGCTGCTGCTTCCCGAAGTGATCGAACTCGACGAACCCGCCTGCGATCGGCTCGAGGCGCGCGTGGAAGAGCTGAGCGAGTTTGGCCTCGACCTTGAACGCTTCGGCCCGCGTGCGATGCTGGTTCGCGCGGTTCCGGCGATGCTGGGGCAGGGCGATGTGATTGGCCTGGTCACTGACCTGGCCGACGAACTCGCCGCGTTCGACGAAGCACTGAGCCTGAAGGAACGGCTCGACCATGTTGCCGCGACCATGGCCTGCCACGGCTCGGTCCGCGCCGGCCGTATCCTGTCAGTGACCGAGATGAATGCGCTGCTCCGCGAAATGGAGGTCACGCCGCATTCGGGCCAGTGCAACCATGGACGGCCGACCTGGGTGAAGCTGGCGCATGGCGATATCGAAAAGCTGTTCGGACGGAAGTAAATGACGGTGCCTTTGATCAATCAATACCGTTGAACCGAACAGTTCGGCTAGTCCGTTGCAGACTTTCCCAAGCCGCAACGACAAGGCTAACCTGCGAACCGAGATCAGGACGGGAGTAGCTCATTTTGACAGTATCGGACCTGCCTCGGGACCTGGACGGAGCAATCGCAGCCCCTACGATCGAAACCTCGCGGTGGAGCGGTAAGCTTCCGGCGAACGAATATACGCTGCGAGCGGCAATTTTTACCGGCTCCAAAGCGCTCAGCGAAAAGCCTTCGATATTCACTGACATTATAATCCGACGCACTGATGGCAGTGCTATAGATGCGGTGTCCGATACATCGGGTTGGACCATATCGATGGCCACCGACGGCAGAATAAGAAATCGTCTCGTCCTTCCCACGGGAACCGATACCAAGGTTTCGACGATCAAAAAGGGCTTCTGGAAACGTCGGTTCGGCGGGTGGATGAGAGGCAGATTTAGTGATGCGGAGGCTGAAACCATTATTCTCTCCATTCTCACCGACAACGGCGCTTTGCCGAGTTTTGTGAGGTGGGTCGAAATAGAATAATGCTGATACCGCCATATTGATGTCGCAGGCTGACTCCCGCGGAAGGCGAGATCGGACGACCGTTCGCAGCCACTATCGGCGCGGTTTGCTGGCTGTTCCTGGCTGTTAATTTGGAAAATGGAATTTGCTGGCTGTTAAACTGGCTCGTTCGGGCAAAAATACCGATATATCTCAATGGTTTTAAAAGCGCTGGCTGTTATCCAATAACAGCCATGGAACAGCCAGCATAACAGCCAGGTAACAGCCAGGTAACAGCGAAGATGCTGGCTGTTCCGGCCGGAACAGCCAGCGCAGCATGGCGTAATATTTTCCAGTCATGTCAAAGAGCGGGAAGGGAACCTGGTGGCGCCTCGTCCGGAGTCGTACTGCCATGGTCCATCCCGGCGTTGAATCGGGAAACGACACGCATCGCGGCCCGGATGCCCACCACTATGGTTGCGGCGCCAAGCTTCCCTGTTAAAGCGCCGCATGCACCTCACAATCGAGATCATCGGACTGCTCTGTGCGGTCGCTTTTCTGGCCGGGTTGATCGATGCGCTGGCTGGGGGCGGGGGATTGCTGACCATCCCGGCGCTGATGGCGGCGGGGATTCCACCGGTCTCCGCACTGGCGACCAACAAACTGCAGAGCACTTTCGGGACGGGCGGGGCGTTCATCGCCTTTGCGCGCAAGGGGCATATCGATTTTCGCCGCTTTGCCTGGCCGGCGCTGGCGGCGTTGGTTGGGGCCGGGCTCGGCTCGTTCGCGGTGCAGCAGGTCAATCCGTCCTTTCTGGCAGGGTTCGTGCCGGTGCTGCTGATCGCGATGGGGATCTATTTTCTCGTCGCGCCGAAGATGAGCGACATGGACCGCCACAGCCGCCTTGGCATCGCCGGGCTGACGATGACCGTTGGCGTGATCGGGCTGTATGACGGTTTTTTCGGGCCCGGTACAGGATCGTTCTTTACTACCGTGCTGGTCGCACTGGGCGGGCTTGGCCTGGTCCGCGCCATCGCTCACGCCAAGTTCCTCAACTTCTGCACCAATCTTGCGGGGCTGACGGTAATGATCGCCGGCGGCAAGGTGATCTGGTTGCTGGGGTTTTCGATGGCGGCCGCCAGTATCGGCGGCAATCAGGTCGGCGCGCATCTCGCGATGCGTTTCGGCGGTCGGGGCGTTCGTCCGTTGCTGGTGCTCATGTCGTTCGCCCTGACCATCAAGCTCCTGTCCAACCCGGCGAACCCGCTGCGCACCTATCTCGGCTGGTAAGGGCGAACATCCCCGGTCGATCACCGCGAACGAAAAGGATAGCCTTGACTATTTTATCTTCCTGAGGCTAGATCGGGATGACCCGAAACCATTCCGGTAATTCCTGGACGAGAACGGCGTCACCGAACTCGACTCCGGAAGGCTTGCGGCATGTGCGCGATCATTGTTCGACGCGAAAAGGTTCCGGGATATCGCGAAAAGATTCTTGTTCAGCTGAGGGCAACCTTTGCGTCCGACGCGCATTTTCAGCGTAAGTCCTCAAAACAGAACAGTAGCATCATGAAAACCATCGTCCCGCTGTTTCTCGCTCTGCTTCCCTTGGCCGCCGTGGTCGGCGCCTGCGTCGTGGCGCCCTGATCCGATCATTTGACGGCTCAATCATTTGACAGCACCGCCTCGGGCACTCGCTCTGACTGAGCGCGATTAACCAACACTTGACTCACCGTTCCGATCGTCTGCTGATGCGGGTGGCGCGGACCCTGGTCGTCGGATCTTGGCCGCGACCCATTGAGAGGTGCTTATGCAATATGTGAGCATGGTGATCGTCGGCCTGATCGTCGGCATTCTGGCGCGGTTCTTCTATCCCGGCCAAGTCCATATGAGTCTGATCATGAGTGCCGTTCTCGGCATCGCAGGGTCGTTCCTCGCGGGCTTTGTCGGCCGGCTGCTCCACCCGGCAACGAAAGACCAGCCCTTCCATCCGGCCGGCTTCGTCTATTCGATCCTGGGTGCCATCGTCCTGATTTTCCTGGCGCGGACCTTCGGCCTGATCGGATGACCGTGATGTGACGTTGCCGCGATCTGCTTCACGGCAAAAGAAAAGGGCCGCCCGGATCGCTCCGGACGGCCCTTTCTTCATCTGTCACACCGAAAGGCTCAGGCCTCGGTGGTCTCTTCGTCGGCGGCAGGAGCCTCAGCCGATACCTCGGCAGTGGCGCCCGGCTCGGCGTTGGGATCATAGGCTTCGACAAAGCCCGCTTCGTCCTTCTCGAACATTGCGGACATGACGTCGACGCCCTGTGCCTGCATCTCGGCCTCTTCAGGCGAGCGGGCGACATTGACCTTGATCATCACCGCAACTTCGGCGTGGAGCGAGACCTTCACGTCGTGCACACCGATTGCCTTGATCGGCTTGTTGAGCACGATCGCCGACTTCGGTACCTTGTGGCCCTCGGTCTCGAGCAGCTCAAGCAGATCGCGAACCGCGACCGAGCCGTAAAGCTGGCCGGTGTTCGACGCCTGACGGATCAGGGTCAGCGTGATGCCGTCGATCGACTTGGCCTCAACCTCGGCTTCGCCGCGGCGTGCATTGTTGTCGGCGACGATCTTCTCGCGATTGGCTTCGAAGACCTTCTTGTTGGCGTCGTTGGCGCGCAGCGCCTTCTTGTTGGGCAGAAGGAAGTTGCGGGCAAAGCCGTCCTTCACCTTGACCACGTCGCCGATCTGGCCGAGCTTCTCGACGCGTTCCAGCAGGATAACATCCATGGGTCCGCTCCTTACTTAACGATGTAGGGCAGCAAGCCCAGGTGACGCGCGCGCTTGATCGCCTGGGCGAGTTCGCGCTGCTTCTTGCCGCTCACCGATGTGATGCGGCTCGGGACGATCTTGCCGCGCTCGGACACGAAGCCCTGCAGCAGACGGACGTCCTTATAGTCGATCCGGGGCGCATCCTTCGCGGAGAAGGGGCAGCTCTTGCGACGGCGGAAAAATGGGCGTGCCATTGTCTATATGCTCCTTATTCGCCGTCGAAGTCGCGACGAGGGCGGTCGCCCCGGTCAGGACGATCGCCACGACCGCCTTCGCGGTCACTGCGGCGCTCACGGTCACGATCGCTCTTGCGCATCATCACGCTCGGGCCCTCTTCAAGGGCATCGACCTTGACGGTCATGTAGCGGATCACGTCTTCGTTGATCTGGGTCTGGCGCTCCAGCTCGGCGACGACATCGCCGGGGGCGTCGATTTCGAGCATCACATAATGCGCCTTGCGGTTCTTGGCGATCTTGTACGCCAGGCTGCGCAGGCCCCAGGATTCGGTCTTCACGACCTTGCCCTTATTGTCGGTGATGATCTTGGTGGCGTTTTCCGCCAGTGCGTCCACCTGCGCCTGTGCCAGATCCTGGCGCGCAAGGAACACATGCTCGTAAAGAGCCATGTCTTGTCCTTTCGTCTTGGCCGATCGCTGACGGACGCACCATGCGCACCGCCCCTCCGGCTATCGTCTCACAGTCCTGCTTCTTGCAAAGCAATCAGGGGCGAAGAGCCATGCTCTCCACCCCGGATGCGGCGTCCTTAGCGATTTTCAGGCGGAAGGCAAGCTTAGAGGATTGGTTGAGCGACCAGCCTGGCCTCCGCGTCGCACCCTGTGGGCTTCGCGGTTGCCGGATTTGCCCGCAGTGCGGCCAGTTCGGCCTTGGCGGCGGCCACATCGGCCTGGAAGCTTGCCTGGCCATGATCCGCGGCGAGCGTTGCCGAGGCGGTGGTCCGCCCCCCCTCGACCGCGCTGGCATTGTGCGCGCCACAGACGATGCGGCTTTCACCATAGGCGCGACCGCGCGCGAGGATCGGCGTGGCGCGGTCGGGTGCCAGTTCGGCCAGAATCAGCGCCCAGGTCCAGCCCCAGGTGGTATGGCCCGAGGGATAGTCGAAGCTGTTCTTCAGCTCATCGGCCGGCTGGCAGATCTTGCCCTCGTCGATCTGGAAGGGG
This sequence comes from Sphingomonas sp., assembly GCF_050725575.1. Classification (GTDB taxonomy): domain Bacteria; phylum Pseudomonadota; class Alphaproteobacteria; order Sphingomonadales; family Sphingomonadaceae; genus Sphingomonas. Next base: position 47,789 of record NZ_JBOHHW010000003.1, read on the forward strand.
CGCAGCCGCTTGAAGGCATTCTTGGCGGCGCCGGACTGGGTGTTGGCATCGATTCCGGACTTGGCGATCAGCTTGATCGTCAGCGGGGCGTTCTCCGGGGTGATATTCACGCCGATCGCGCAGCTATAGGCGCTTGCCATATAGGGGATGCCGGTCGCGACATCGCGCGTGGCAAGATCGCCGCGCGGCGTCGTCAGCATTGCCCGGGTCGCCTTGAAGACCTGGCGATCATGTTCGTAGCGCAGGTCGCCCTTGACCGGTGCCGGCGGCAGCACCTGGATGATGTCGAGCGTACCCGACGGCAAATAGCCGGCGCGGACCTGGCCGATGACGATATACGGAACCGACGCGGCGGCGGCGACGGCCGATGCCAATATCCACGGACGAATGCGCATTCTGAAAAGGCTCCGACTCTGTTGCCGGCGGCTTATGGCAGAGCGGCCTTCGCTTCGCCAACCCCATTGGAAACGTGGAGCGGCAAGGAAAGGGCGGCGGAAACTATCGTCTCCGCCGCCCGTCCGTGGTTAAGGCCAATGTGCCCGTTATGCGCTTAGTTCAGAGCACCCGCGATCACCGCGGCGATGATGCCCGAGGTGACGCCGACCAGCACCGCGTCATTGCCCGACTGGACATAATGATAGCCGCGCGGCGGGGCCTTCAGCTTGCGGTACTGGCGATAATCGATCTGGCGATAATTGCGCGCCTGATGATAATCGAACCGCTCGCCCTTGCGCCAATTGCTGCGATAGGTCCGGGCGGGCGTCCGCTTGACCACCTTCTTCACCACCACCTTGCGCTGCTGACCGTGATAGCCGCGGTCGTTATGCTGCTGCGGGGCGGCCAGGGCCGGCGCTGCGGCGATCGGGCTGAGCGCGACCGATGCGGCGAGCGCTGCGAGAATGAGCTTCTTCATGGACTTCCTCCTCAGGAAATATCGGCGCCTCATTGCGGCGTCCTCACTTATCTGGGGGCCGGGTGTCGCAACGATGTGCCGCCGCACCGGCTAATTGGTCGCAAAATGTCGCGACTTGCCTTCACCCGTCCATCTTCCTAGTCCGGCGCGCCTGATCAGGAGCCAGACTATGCGTGCATTTATTTTTCCCGGACAGGGCAGCCAGGCCGTCGGCATGGGCAAGGCGCTCGCCGATGCGAGCCCGGTCGCCCGCGCGGTCTTCCAGGAAGTCGACGAGGCGCTTGGCCAGCATCTCTTCCGGCTGATGACCGAGGGCCCTGAGGACCAGCTCGTGCTGACCGAGAATGCGCAGCCGGCGATCATGGCCAACGCGATCGCGACGCTGCGGGTGCTGGAGCAAGAGGGCGGCATCCGCCTGGCCGACAAGGCCGATTATGTCGCGGGCCATTCGCTCGGCGAATATACCGCCTTGTGCGCGGCGGGGGCATTCGACCTGGCGACCACGGCGCTGCTGCTCAAGCATCGCGGCCAGGCGATGCAGGCCGCGGTGCCGGTCGGCGAGGGCGCGATGGCCGCGTTGCTCGGCGCGGATGTCGACAAGGCGCGTGCGATCGCGGACGCCGCGGCCGAGGGCGAGGTGTGCACCGTCGCCAATGACAATGACCCAGGCCAGGTGGTGATCTCCGGCGCGCGCGCGGCGATCGAGCGGGCGATCGCGCTGGCCAAGGACATGGGCGCCAAGCGCGCGGTTCTGTTGCCGGTCTCAGCCCCGTTTCATTGCCCGCTGATGCAGCCTGCTGCCGACGCGATGGAAAAGGCACTGGCCGAGGCGCGACTCGATTCGCCGCTGGTGCCGGTCTTCGCCAACGTCACCGCGACGCCGGTCGGCGATGCCGACACGATCCGCCGCCTGCTGGTCGAGCAGGTCACCGGCATGGTGCGCTGGCGCGAATCGGTGATCGCGATGGCGGCGACCGGGGTCGAGCAGTTCGTCGAATTCGGCGGCAAGGTGCTGGGCCCGATGGTCAAGCGCAGCGTCGCCGATGTCGAGGTGACAAGCGTGGTGACGATGGAAGATATCGAGGCGCTGGCGAAAGCGCTTTAATGTAGTTCTCCCTCTCTCCTGCGGGGAGAGGGTCGGGGAGAGGGGCAGTCAAGAGCGGCACCTCTCCGTACAGCCCCTCTCCCAACCCTCTCCCGGAGGGGAGAGGGCTCTAAGTGGAGATCAAGAAATGTTCGACCTGACAGGCATGACCGCGCTGGTGACTGGCGCTTCGGGAGGAATCGGTTCGGCCGTGGCGCAGGCACTGGCGGCGCAGGGTGCGCGCCTTGCAGTTTCCGGATCGAACACCGACAAGCTGGAAGCGTTCAGGGCAAGCCTCGGCGGCGATCATGTCGCGCTGCCGTGCAATTTGTCGGACGGTGCAGCGGTCGATGCGCTGGTGCCGTCGGCGGTCGAGGCGCTCGGCAAGCTCGATATTCTGGTCAACAATGCCGGCGTGACGCGCGACAACCTCGTCATGCGCATGAAGGATGAGGAATGGGATCAGGTGATCCGCGTCAATCTCGAGGCTGCATTCCGCCTCGCTCGCGCCGCGGCACGCCCGATGATGAAGGCGCGCTTCGGCCGGATCATTTCGATTACATCCGTTGTGGGTACGACTGGCAATCCCGGCCAGGCCAATTACGCCGCGTCCAAGGGCGGCCTGACCGCCATGTCCAAGGCGCTGGCGCAGGAACTCGCGTCGCGCGGCATTACTGTGAATTGCGTCGCGCCGGGGTTCATCACCTCGCCGATGACCGACGAATTGCCCGATGCGCAGAAGGAGGCGCTCAACGCGCGGATCCCGGCCGGCAAGATGGGCGAGGGCGCGGATATCGGCGCGGCAGTGGTCTATCTTGCCAGCAAGGAGGCAGGATATGTCACGGGACAGACGTTGCATGTGAACGGCGGGATGGCCATGATCTGAAGGACGCCCCCTTGCGCGGGCACCGGACGCGTTCTACGTGCGTTCGGGAATTACCAAAACCCCCAGCAATAGAGGGACGATACCATGAGCGAGACCGCAGACCGCGTTAAGAAGATTGTCGTCGAGCATCTCGGCGTCGAGGCCGAGAAGGTGACCGAGGACGCGAGCTTCATCGACGATCTTGGCGCGGACAGCCTCGACATCGTCGAGCTGGTGATGGCATTCGAGGAAGAGTTCGGCGTCGAAATCCCTGATGACGCCGCCGAGAAGATCACGACCGTCAAGGACGCGATCACCTTCATCGACGAGCATAAGGACTGATCGGCGGGCTTGGGCGGATGCAGATGCGTCGCCCGCGCCCATCGTTTGGCTGACCACATGACCGGCTCCCCGTCCCAGCATATTGCACCGGGGCGGGGGGCCGTTCGTTTTTGCAGATGAATTACGGAGATTCGCCATGCGCCGCGTTGTCGTAACCGGACTTGGACTCGTCACCCCGCTCGGCGCAGATGTCGAAACGGCCTGGGCGAACATTCTCGCGGCCAAATCGGGCGCGGGCACCATCACGCGTTTCGATGCGAGCGACTATGCCTGCAGCATCGCTTGCGAGGTGAAGCCGCCCGAGCATGAATATGGCTTCGATCCCGGCAAGCGCGTCGATCACAAGGTGCAGCGCCAGGTCGATCCGTTCATCATCTATGGCATAGACGCGGCCGGCCAGGCGCTGGAAGATGCCGGCCTGCTCGACATGACCGAAGAGCAGAAATATCGCGCGGGCTGTTCGATCGGCGCCGGCATCGGCGGACTGCCGGGCATTGCCAGCGAATCGATCGTGCTCCACGAAAAGGGCCCGAGGCGTGTCTCGCCGCACTTCGTCCATGGCCGCCTGATCAACCTGATCACAGGCCAGGTGCAGATCAAATACGGCCTGATGGGCCCGAATCACGCCGTCGTCACCGCATGCTCGACCGGTGCGCATTCGATCGGCGACGCCGCGCGGATGATTGCGATGGACGATGCCGATGTGATGCTCGCGGGCGGCGCGGAAGGCGCGATCTGCCCGCTCGGCATTGCCGGCTTTGCCCAGGCGCGCGCGCTCTCGACCAATTTCAACGCGACGCCGGAACGCGCCAGCCGCCCCTATGACGTCGATCGCGACGGTTTCGTGATGGGCGAGGGCGCAGGTATCGTCGTGCTCGAGGAATATGAGCACGCCAAGGCGCGCGGCGCGAAAATCTATGCCGAGGTGATCGGCTATGGCCTGTCGGGCGATGCCTATCATGTCACCGCACCGCATCCCGAGGGCTCGGGCGCGTTCCGGTCGATGGAAATGGCGATGAAGAAGTCGGGCCTGTCGCTGTCGGACATTGATTATATCAATGCGCACGGCACCTCGACCCCGCTCGGCGACGAGCTCGAGCTGAACGCGGTGCGCCGCTTGTTCGGCAGCAATATCGACACGCTGTCGATGAGCTCGACCAAATCGGCGATCGGGCATCTGCTCGGCGGCGCCGGCGCGGTCGAGAGCATCTTCTGCATCCTCGCACTGCGCGACCAGATCGTGCCGCCGACGCTCAATCTCGACAATCCGAGCGAGAATTGCGTCGGGGTCGATCTCGTCCCGCACAAGGCGAAGGAACGCAAGGTGAAGGCAGTGCTGAACAATTCGTTCGGCTTTGGCGGCACCAATGCCAGCCTTGTCATGCGCGCGATCTGATTTGGTGTGCGCAAATTTGGCTGTTCCGCGCTGATCCTGGCGCTCATCGCCGTCGTGGCGGCGATGAGCGTGGTCTATTACTGGGGCGGCAGCGGACCGCTGAAGCGCAATACGACAATCAGCATCGCGCCCGGCACCAGCATGGCGCAGGCGGCCGATCAGCTCGAAAAGGCCGGCGCGATCGGTTCGGCGAGCAATTTCAAGCTGCTCGCGCGTATCTTCGGCGGCGGTCAGGGGATCAAGGCAGGCGAATATAATTTGCCCGCGCATCTCAGCCGGGCCGACATCCTGAAACTGCTGCAGGGCGGCAAGACGCTGCAGCGCTTCGTCATGATCGCGCCGGGCTGGCCCTCAGTGGTGGTCAAGGACGCGCTGATGAAGAAAGACGAGCTGGAAGGGCCGGTCGCTGTACCGGCCGAGGGCTCGATCATGCCCGACAGCTACAGTTTCCAGCGCGGCGACACGCGCGCGTCGATGGTGAAGCGGATGCAGCACGCCATGACGCAATATCTCACCAGCGCCTGGGCGAAGCGCAAGCCCGGCATTGCCGTGACGACGCCGCGCGACGCGCTGATCCTGGCGTCGATCGTCGAGAAAGAAACCGGCAAGGCGAGCGAACGCCGCCTGGTCGCCGCCGTCTATTCGAACCGGCTGAAGCGCGGCATGCCGCTTCAGGCCGATCCGACCGTGATCTATCCGGTGACCAAGGGCCGTCCGCTGGGGCGCCGCATTCTGCGGTCGGAACTACAGGCTGATAACGGCTACAATACCTATGCGATGACCGGTTTGCCGGCGGGGCCGATCGCTAATCCGGGCCGCGGCTCGATTGATGCGGTACTGGATCCCGCGCAGTCGAACGCGCTCTATTTCGTGGCTGACGGCACTGGTGGGCATGTCTTTGCAGACACCCTCGAACAGCATAATGCCAACGTCCAGAAATGGTATGCGATCAGGCGTGCGCGCGGGGAAATGTAATCTCGTCGTTCAGACCGCGGCGATGGTCTCCAGCACCCGGCGATAGACAGTCTCGAGCGGCATTTCTTCACCCAATAGCTGGAAGGTACCGTTGAGGGTGAAGAAGCAATGGCCATGCACCGTCGCCAGCAGCGAGCGAGTCAGCGCGTCGGCCTCATCCACCTTGTCCTCCGGCAGCACGGCGGCAATCTCGTCGCGGACGATTCCGGTCAGCGATCTGATCTGCTCGCGATAATATTCCGGTGCGCGCACATCGTCGGGCAGGCGGTGATCGTATAATGCGGTCCAGGCATGACGGTGGAGGATGGCGAATTCGAAATAGGCCTCGACCAGAGCGCGCAGCCGGCGTTGCTCGACTCCGTCCAGCCGCGCTTGGAGATGGGCCTGCCATAGCGCCAGCGTTCGCGCGTTGATCGCCAGCACCAGCAGGTCATAGGATTCGAACACGTTATAGATCGTGCCGATCGAATAGCCGATCCGCTTGGCCACTTCGCGCGCCGAGAAATGCGCGAAGCCGACTTCGGATATCTGGCGATGGCCCTCGCGGACGATCATCGCCTTCAGTTCCTCGCGGGTATGATCCGATCGTCTGGCCATGATCCCTCATCGTCGAGCCGAGGGAACCATTAGACAGCGTTCAATAAAAATCCAATCCCGCTGGAGAAAGGAGCGGGGGCCGGATTATCGCCGCAGCGCGTTTGCCGCGCGCGCCTTCGCCTCGACCTCCGCCATGGTGCCGCCGGTCACCCAGCTGCCGCCGACACACAGTACCGGATCGAATGCCAGCCAGTCGGGTGCGCTCGCCTCCGTGATTCCACCGGTCGGGCAGAATTGTGCCTGGTAGAAGGGCGCGGCCAGCGCCTTCAGCGCCTTCAGGCCGCCCGACGCCTCGGCCGGGAAGAATTTGAAATGCGCCAACCCGAGATCGAGGCCGCGCATGATATCCCCGGCATTGGCCACACCCGGCAGGAAGGGCACGCCGCTATCGACGATCGGGCGGCCAAGCGTCTCGGTCAGGCCGGGCGAGACGATGAATTCGACATCCAGGTCCATCACCTGCTCGAACTGCTCAAGCGTTACGACCGTACCGGCGCCGACGATCGCGCCGGGAACCTGCTTCATCTCGCGGATCGCGTCGAGCGCCGCAGGGGTACGCATCGTCACTTCAAGCACGCGCAGGCCGCCGGCAACCAGCGCTTCGGCCAGCGGGCGGGCGGTCGCGGCATCGTCGATCACCAGCACCGGGATGACCGCACTGGTGCGCATGATGGTTTCGATGCCGGTCATGATGTGTATTCCTGTGCAAAGGCGGCAGCGGCGCCGTAAAGGCCCGGTTGCGGATGAATGATCAGTTTGACCGGGATCGCGGCCATCATCTGCTGGAAGCGGCCCTTGGCGGCGAAGCGCTCGGCAAAGCCCGACCGCGCGAAATGCTCCTTGAGCCTGAGGCCTAGGCCGCCGGCGATGACCACGCCCTTGGCACCATGCGCCAGCGCGAGATCGCCGGCCACTGCGCCGAGGCTGAGGCAGAAGCGGTCGAGCGCGGCGAGCGCGAGGCTGTCCTTGCCCTCAAGCGCCATGGTCCAGATCGCCTTGTCGTCGAGCCGCGGGATGGCGCGATTCTCGATCTCGGCGAGCGTCTCGTAAATGCCGACAATGCCGGGGCCGGCGACGATGCGCTCGGTCGAGACGCGGGTGAACTTCTTGCGCAGATGCTTGACGAAGGCGTCCTCGATCCCGTCGAGCGGGGCATAATCGACGTGGCCGCCCTCGGTTTCGAGTACATGATAGCGCAGCGGCGTGCGCAGCACCTGCGCCACACCCAGGCCAGTGCCGGGACCGCACACGGTCAGCACGCCGGCCGGCGCGAAGGGCTGGTCGGGACCGGCCAGGTGCAGGAATTCGCTGTCCGGCGCCTGGGCGACGGCATGGCCGATCGCGCCGAAATCGTTGATCAACACGAAATCATCGACGTCGAGACGCTCGGGAATCAGCGCCGGGCGGATGATCCATGGATTGTTGGTCAGCTTGATCACTTCACCGCCGACGGGGGACGCGACCGCGATCGCCGCCGCACGAGGCAAAGGACGCTTCTGCGCCGCGCCGAACGCCTGCCAGGCGGTCTGCAGGCTGGCATGCTCCGCGGTCTTGTGAGTGGTCGGCTCACCGAGCGAGACGACGCGGCCATCAGCCACTTCGGCAATCGCGAAGCGGGCATGAGTCCCACCGATATCGACCGTGACGACTTCCATGCCCACCATCCCAATCCTACCAGCCCATTGCTGCGAGCATGGCGGAACCGCCGCGCTCCGCTTCGTTCGCGCGGTCGCGCATGATTGAGAAGAGCTCACGGCCCGTGCCCATCGCCGGTGCCGGCGCGGTCGCGAACTCGCGCGCCTCCCATTCCGCCGGGTCGACCAAGGCGACCAGTTCGCCGGTATCGGCGGACACGCGGATGATGTCGCCGTCGCGCACCTTGCCGAGCGGTCCGCCACCGAGCGCTTCGGGGCTCGAATGAATTGCGCACGGGACCTTGCCCGACGCGCCCGACATGCGGCCGTCGGTGACCAGGGCGACGCGGAACCCGCGATTCTGCAGCACGCCAAGCGGCGGCGTCAGCTTGTGCAGTTCGGGCATGCCATTGGCGCGCGGCCCCTGGAAGCGCACCACCACGACCACATCGCGGTCGAGCTCGCCTGCCTTGAACGCGTCCTGCACTTCCTGCTGAGTCGAAAAGACCCGCGCCGGCGCTTGGATCGTCCAGCGATCGCGCTCGACCGCGCTGACCTTGATGCATGACCGGCCGAGATTGCCGGCGAGGATGCGGAAGCCGCCTTCAGCCGAAAACGGCGCGCTTGCCGGACGCAGGATGGTATCGTCCTTGCTCTCGCCGGGGTCGACCCAGCTCAGCGTCTCGCCATCGAGCGTCGCGGTCCTGCCGTAATCGGCCAGGTCATTGCCGGCGACGGTGCGGATATCGCGGTGCATCAGCCCGGCGTCGATCAGTTCGCGGATCACGAACGGCATGCCGCCCGCATCCTCGAAGCCGTTCACATCGGCTGAACCATTGGGATAGACGCGTGCGATCAGCGGGACGGCGCTCGACAGCCGGTCGAAATCCTCCCAGTCGATCACGATCCCGGCACAGGCAGCGATGGCGGGCAGATGGATCAGATGATTGGTCGATCCGCCCGTCGCGAGCAGCCCGATCGCCGCGTTGACGATCGCCTTTTCATCGACACATTCGCCCAAGGGGCGGTAATCGTCACCCTTCCAGCCGATCCTGGCCAGCTGATGGACCGCGGCGCGGGTCAGCTCCTGACGCAACTTGGTGCCGGGATTGACGAAGGCAGCGCCGGGCATATGCAGGCCCATCACTTCCATCATCATCTGGTTGGAGTTGGCGGTGCCGTAAAAGGTACAGGTGCCCTTGCCGTGATAAGCGGCGATCTCCGCCTCGAGCAGCTCGTCGCGGGTCGCCTTGCCTTCGGCATAGAGCTCGCGAACGCGGGCCTTTTCCTTGTTGGGGATGCCGGTGCGCATCGGCCCGGCGGGGATCAGGATCATCGGCAGGTGACCAAAGCGCAGCGCGCCCATCAACAGGCCGGGGACGATCTTGTCGCAGATGCCGAGCAGCGCTGCGCCTTCGAACATGCCATGGCTCAGCGCGATGCCGGTGCTCATCGCGATCGTGTCGCGGCTGAACAGCGACAATTCCATGCCGGGATAACCCTGCGTCACGCCATCGCACATCGCCGGCACGCCGCCCGCGACCTGCGCCGTGGCGCCGGCTTCGCGCGCCCAGACCTTCATCTGTTCCGGGTAGCGGTAATAGGGCGCATGGGCCGACAGCATGTCGTTATAGGCCGTGACGATGCCGATGTTCATCGCCGTGCCCGGCTTCATCGCGTCACGGTCTTCGTCGGTGCCGGCATAGCCATGCGCAAGATTGGCGCAGCCAAGCATCGGCCGCTCGATGCCGCTGTCGCGCTCGTGCCGGATCAGCGCGAGATAGGCGTCACGTGTCGGCTTCGATCGCTCGATGATCCGATCAGTGACGGCCGCGACAGCAGCGTTGAGCGTCATGCGGGGCTCCAGTGGATGTCGACGGGCAACTCCGCATCGGCAAGCACGCGACCGATCGGATAGGGTGAGGCAGGGCCTTGCTTGATTGCCTGTTCGATCACTGTGCGCTTGGCGTCGCCGGTCACGGCGAGCGTGAGCGCGCGGGCCGAGACGATCGCAGCGCGGCTCAGCGTCACGCGTGCCACCGGCGCCTCGGGCGGCAGCGGATCGGGCATCACGCCAAGCGCGCGGCGCTCGCGCGGGCCGGCAATCGCTTCCTCATAGTCAGGGCCGGGGAAGATCGAGGCGGTATGGCCGTCCGCGCCCACACCGAGCAGGCACAGGTCGAGCGGCCAGTGATGGTCGCCGAGCCGCGAATCCGCCGCGCGGCCCGCTGCCTTGTAGTCGGCCGCCGCTTCGCTGACGATCGGGATCACCCGTGCGCCCTTGGGAATGAACACCTTGCCGATCGCGGTGATGTTCGACAGCGGGTCGCCCAGCGGCACGATGCGCTCATCGGTCGGGATGATCGTGACGCGCTTCCAGTCGAGCTTGGTCGCGGCGAGTTTTGCGTAGATGGGCAGGGGGGTCTTGCCGCCGGCCAGGGCGATCACGCACGCGCCGCGCGCATCGATCGCGCTTTCGATCACAAAGGCGATGTCGCCCGCGACCGCATCGGCCATCTCTTCGGCGTCCTCATAGTCCCACCATTCGATTTCTTCGCTCATCTGTCTTCCTTGATATGTGTTTGGGCGGGAACGGCTCGAACGCGATAACGCGCGTCAATCGTCCTGCCAGGTGACCCCGTCGCGCTCGGTCAGCGCGATCGCGGCCGACGGCCCCCATCCGCCCGAGGCATAGGCTTTAGGCTTCACCCCATTCGCTTCCCAGCCTGCGCGGATCGCATCGATCCATTGCCACTGCGCCTCGACCTCGTCGCGGCGCACGAACAAGGTTGGGTCGCCTTCGATCAGGTCAAGCAGCAATCGTTCATAGGCGATGCGCCGCCGCGTGCCGGCAAAGGCGCTGTCGAGGCTGAGGTCGAGCGGCACTTCGCGCAAGCGGATGCCGTCGCGGTCGAGCCCGGGTTCCTTCGCCATGACCAGCAGCCGGACATACTCCTCGGGTTGCAACCGGATGATCAGCATGTTGGGCTGGAGCAGGCCGCCACGATCGCCGAACATCGAATGCGGCACGGCCTTGAACTGGATCGCGATCTCCGACCGACGTGCCGGCATGCGCTTGCCGGTGCGCAGATAGAAGGGCACGCCCTGCCAGCGCCAATTGTCGACATGCGCCTTGATCGCGACAAAGGTCTCGGTGTTCGACGGCTTGCCCAGTTCATCGGCATAACCCTTCACGATCTCGCCATTGACCGCGCCCGAGCCATATTGGCCGGTGACGGTCAGATGCGGCACGTCGGCCGGTGCCATCTGGCGCAGCGAGCGGAACACCTTGGCTTTCTCGTCGCGAATCGCCGTGCCGTCGAAGCGGGCAGGGGGCTCCATCGCGATCAGGGCGAGCAATTGCAGCATATGGTTCTGGACCATGTCGCGCAGTGCGCCGGCATTCTCGTAATAGCCCGCGCGATCCTCCAGCCCGACCGTCTCTGCGATGGTAATCTGGACATTGTCGATCCCGCGCGCATTCCATACCGGCTCGAAGAAGGAGTTCCCGAAGCGCAGCGCGAGGATGTTCTGGACCGTTTCCTTGCCGAGATAATGGTCGATCCGGAAGGTCCGCTCCTCGGGAAAGGCGAACGCCACCGCATCGTTGATCTCGCGGCTGGTGGCGAGATCATAGCCGAGCGGTTTCTCCAGCCCGATGCGTACCGTCGCGCCGGCCAGGCCGACCGATTCGAGACCCTTGATGGTCGGCTCGAACAGGAAGGGCGCAGTCGACAGGAAGATGGCGAGGCCGCCCGAAACGTCGCCGATCTTCTCGGCCAGTGCCCCGAACCCGTCGACCTTCGACGCGTCGAGCGGTTGGTAGCTCAGCCGTTCGAGGAAGCTCTTGATCGCGGCCTTGTCCTTGCGATCGTCGGGCAGGAACTCCTCGAGCGCCTTGGCCGCGAAGCTGCGATAGCTCTTGTCGTCATGGTCCGAACGCGCCGTGCCGGTGATCGCCAGCCCTTCGGGCAGCAAGTTATCGGCGTGCAGGCCATAGAGCGACGGGAGCAGCATGCGCTGCGCCAGATCGCCGGTCGCACCGAACAGGAGCAGCTTGGCCACTGGATTGCGCATGATATCTCCTTATGTCGCCGTGCCGCGCGGTAGCCTGAGGGAGGCGCGCCGCCAACGGGAATATGTATGCGTTAGACGGTCAGCCCGGTGATCGGGTCGAATCCCGCCATAATGTTCAAATTCTGCACAGCGGCACCCGCCGCACCCTTGCCGAGATTGTCGAGCGTCGCGATCAGCCGCGCCTGGCCGGTTTCGGGATTGCCGCAGACACGAAGCGTCAGGCGGTCGGTCCCGGCATCGGCCTCAATCGCAACGGTGGCGGCGTCGCCCTCGGCGATATTGATCAGCGCACAGTCGCGATACGCCTCGCTCAGCACCGCTTCGCAGACATGCAGGCTCGGTCGGCGTGGAAACGCATGCAGCGGCAGCGGCACCTCCACGATCATGCCGCGATAGGTATTGGCAACCGAAGGCATGAAGATCGGTGGATGCTCGATCCGCGCATGTTTCTGCATTTCCGGCACATGCTTATGCGCAAGGCTGAGCCCATAGGTGCGCGCGGCCGGGGGCGGATTGGCCGCCTCGAACTCGGCGATCATTGCCTTGCCGCCACCCGAATAGCCCGACACCGCATTGACCGTGAGCGGCCAGTCGACCGGCACCAGCCCCATGCGCACCAGCGGACGCACCAGTGCGAGGAAGCCGGTCGGGTAACACCCCGGATTGCTCACCCGCTTCGCCTCGGCAATCGCGGCCTGCTGGCCGGGCTCAAGCTCGGGAAAGCCATAGCTCCAGCCCTCCGCCGTGCGGAACGCAGTGGAGGCGTCGATCACCCGGGTGCGGTCATTGTCGATCAGCGCCACCGCCTCGCGCGCGGCGTCGTCAGGCAGGCACAGGATGACGAAGTCGGCGTCGTTCAACGCCTCGGCACGGGCGGCTATATCCTTGCGCCGTGCATCATCGATCTCGATGATCGAGATATCGGTCCGTCCGGCAAGCCGCTCGCGAATCTCCAGGCCGGTGGTGCCCGCTGCGCCGTCGATGAAGACATTGACGCTCATTGGACGCGCGGCGCCAGAGCGGCGGCGGCGATATAGCCGACCTGGCCGTGAGCCGGCGCGATTCCCCAGGCGTCGTCGCCGGCATATTCAAGCACCTCAAACAGGTCCTCGGGCATCAGGATGGCGATCGACGCGGAATCCAGCGGTCGTTCGCTCCGCAGAATCGTCTGCGTCGCAACCACCATCGGCAACGGCGCCGCATAATGCGGCGCGAAGACATGTTCGGCGAGACGAATGTCCGCGATATCACGGCGGACGGCGTTGGTACGCGGATCGAGCGTGACCGACGGCCCGGTAAGCGCGAAGCTCCTACGCGCTGGCCCGGCGGACGGCGGGTTGCTCGGCATCGCCGAGGAATTGCCCGAACTCTTCAAGAAACTCTGCCCCTTCACTGGTCTTCGCGACGAAGATATTACGCTTGTCTGTATCGTCGCGCTGACGGCGCAGATAGCCCAGCGCACCAAGTCTGTTCAAGGCGCGCGTGACGACCGGTTTAGAAACATTCAGCACGCGGGCAAGCCCACGCACCGTATGCGGACCCGGTCTGAGGTAAACGACAAGAAGCAACGCCATCTGGCGGTTGGTCAGATCCGGTTCACCTGATCGCACATAATCGACCAGTGCCTGCATCCAGGAGCCGAGGGTGGAACCCGCCGCTGCGGGGGAACGTTCGAGAATGGTGGCCACAATAAAATTCCACGTTACGCAATGCCCGAAGGCAGGACATCGATGTTCATAACGCCCACAAACGCACCTGGTTTCAGTGCGGAGGCGAAATGTTCATCTTAGCGGCCAGAACGTTTCGCTGGCGCGGTGGTTGATCGAACCGGCCGCCTCGCCTATGTGGCCGCTTTCCGCAGCAACTCCTTTAGCCAAAGATCGCGCACCCACTCATGTTCACCTTCATCCTCGTCGTTCATGCCGTTGTCGCGGCCTTCCTGGTCGGCGTCATCCTGATGCAACGGTCGGAAGGCGGCGGGCTGGGGACGGGGGGCAGCCCATCGGGGCTGATGTCGGCACGCGGTGCGGCTGATTTCCTGACTCGCGCGACCTCGGTCCTGGCGACAGTGTTCGTCACGCTGAGCATCGTGCTCGCGGTGCTTGCCTCGACCCGCCAGGCGGTGACGATCGATCCGACCCTCGCGCGCAAGCCGGTGGCGGCCCCGGCGGCGGCACCTCCCGCCGACGATGCGGCAGCGGCAGCGGCACTGGCGGCGAACGTGACCGCGCCGGTGAACAACAGCGCAGTTCCGCTCGCGCAATAATCTCAGCCACAATCCGCACCTTAGCGGATTTTCAACAGCTTTTCGGAGTCGCGCGCTTGTCGCGCGACCCTAAACGACGCTAGGCCTTTGCTCCCATGGCGCGGTTCATTTTTATCACCGGCGGCGTGGTTTCCTCGCTCGGCAAAGGTCTCATGGCGGCGAGCCTCGCGGCTCTCCTGCAAGCGCGCGGCTATCGCGTGCGCATTCGCAAGTTCGATCCCTATCTGAACGTCGATCCCGGCACGATGTCGCCCTATCAGCATGGCGAAGTCTATGTGACCGACGACGGGGCGGAGACGGATCTCGACCTCGGCCATTATGAGCGCTTCACCGGCGTGCCGTCGCGCCAGTCGGACAATGTCACCTCGGGCCGGATCTATCAGCAGATCATCGCGCGCGAACGGCGCGGCGATTATCTCGGCGCGACAGTGCAGGTCATTCCGCACGTCACCGACGCGATCAAGGAATTCGCCCAGGCGGAGACCGACGATCTGGACTTCGTGCTGTGCGAAATCGGCGGCACCGTCGGCGATATCGAATCGCTGCCGTTCATCGAGGCGATTCGCCAGCTTCGGAACGATCTTGGCCGCGGCCAGTCGGTCAGCATCCATGTGACCCTGGTGCCGTACATCGCGGCGGCCGGCGAACTGAAGACCAAGCCGACCCAGCATTCGGTGCGCGAACTCGCCGCGCTCGGCGTGCAGCCCGATGTGCTGGTGTGCCGCTGCGAACAGCCGTTGCCGGTCAGCGAGCGCGCGAAGATCGCGCTGTTCTGCAACGTGCCGCAGGCCGCGGTCATCCCGGCGCTCGACGCCAAGAGCATCTATGCCGTGCCGATGCAATATCATGCGGAAGGGCTCGATTCGGAAGTGCTGCGCGCCTTCGGTATCGAACCTGGTGAGCCACCCAGGCTCGACCGCTGGATCGACATTGTCGACCGGCTGGAAAACCCCGAGGGCGAAGTCACGATCGGCGTGGTCGGCAAATATGTCGGCCTGCCCGACGCCTATAAGTCGCTCAACGAGGCGCTGGTCCATGGCGGCATCGCCAACCGGGTCAAGGTCAACATTCAGTGGATCGACGCCGAGCTGTTCGAGCAGGCCGACAGCGACGTCGCCGCCAAGCTCGAGCCGCTCCACGCGATCCTCGTCCCCGGCGCGTTCGGCGAGCGCGGCGCGGAGGGCAAGATCGCCAGCGTGCGCTTCGCACGTGAGCGCCGCGTGCCCTATTTCGGCATTTGTTTCGGCATGCAGATGGCGTGCGTCGAGGGTGCGCGTGACCTGGGCGGCATCGCCAATGCGTCGTCGACCGAATTCGGTCCGACCGACGAACCGGTTGTCGGCATGATCACCGAATGGATGACCGCCGATGGCATACAGAAGCGCGAGGAGGGCGGCGATCTGGGCGGCACGATGCGGCTCGGCGCCTATGAAGCGAAGCTCGACGGCAACAGTGTGGTCGCCTCAATCTATGGCAGCGACGACATCAGCGAGCGTCACCGCCACCGCTATGAGGTCAATACCGGTTACCGCGATGTCCTGGAGAAGGGTGGGCTGGTCTTTTCCGGCATGTCGCCCGACGGCACCTTGCCCGAGATCGTCGAGCGGCCCGACCATCCCTGGTTCATCGGCGTGCAGTTCCACCCGGAATTGAAGAGCAAGCCGTTCGACCCGCATCCCCTGTTCGCCAGCTTCGTCGAAGCGGCGGTCAAGCAGAGCCGACTGGTCTGAAAACCCGCGCTTTCTCCCTGTTTTGCGCGATTAACAGGGAGATTATCAGGGAGCGGCATTTATTTTGGCCGTTTTTGAGCCTGAAAACGCGTTTTTCGTGGCAAATACGTCATTCTATCCAATAACTTACCGACGCCTCTCCCTGTTATTCAATAACAGGGAGAGGCGTCGGGATAACAGGGAGATCAGCTCCCTGTTATTCGAGCGGAACAGGGAGTGATCGCCTCCCTGTTTTTTCCAGCAATGAGAAAGAGCGAAGTGCTGCGACCCGTCGTACCGGCGCACTATGCACATGCTGCCCGGCCGTTGAATCAAGCCGGTCGATAGCGCCACGCGGCGCTGATTTGGGTCGCTTCACCGAAGTATCAAAGCGAAAAAGCGCGCAATTGCGGGGGCGTAAAGTTCAACTTTAGCGCGCTCAAGAACGCAGCGGCTAGAACTCCCACTGGAATAGTAGAGTTTAGGCTCTTCTCTAGGGGGAATCGTTAATGCTCGCTCACACACTTTCCGCGTTGCTGGCTTCGACCGCGATTGCGCAAACCTCTCAGGAACCTCCCGCTCCACCACCGATCACGGTCACTGTTCCCGGGACGGAAGGTCGTAGCGAGGAAGATGTTCAGCGCAGCTCGGTCGCGGCCGACATCATCGTCACCGCGCGCCGGCGTGCGGAAGCGGCGCAGGACGTACCGATCGCCATCTCGGTGGTCGGGGTGAAGGAGCTGGACACCACCGGCAGCTTCAATGTGCAGCGGCTGCAGCAGCTTCAGCCGACGCTGCAATTCTATTCGTCCAACCCGCGCAACTCGTCGGTCAATATCCGTGGCCTCGGCGCGCCGCTCGGCCTGACCAATGACGGGATCGACCAGGGCGTCGGCGTCTATATCGACCAGGTCTATTTCAGCCGCGTCGCGGTCGCCACGCTCGATTTCCTCGACGTGCAGCAGGTCGAGACGCTGCGCGGGCCGCAGGGCACGCTGTACGGCAAGAACACGGTCGCCGGCGCGATCAACATCACGTCGAAGGCGCCGAGCTTCTCTTATGAGGGGCGCGCCGAGGTTACCGTCGGCAATCTCGAGTTCAAGCAGGCCAAGGCGTCGGTCTCCGGCCCGATCAGCGACAAGGTGGCCGTGCGCATCGGCGCCTCCGTCACCAGCCGCCGCGGCACGATCTACAACGTCGCCAGCGGCAATTATGTCAACGCACAGGACAATATCGGCCTGCGTGGCGCGATCCTGTGGAAAGCGAGCGACAGCCTGAAGGTGACGCTGTCCGGCGATTACAACCGCCAGAACCCCGAATGCTGCGCGCAGATCTATGTCCGTTACGGCCCGACGCAGCGCGTCGACACCCGGCAATATCCCAAGCTCACCGCCCAGTTCGGCTATGCGGTGCCGAGCACCAACCCGTTCGATCGTCTGACCGATCTCGACGCGGACCTTAATGCCCGCAACATCCTGGGCGGGGCATCGCTGCGCGCCGAGCTCGAGCTTGGCTCGGGCACGCTGACCTCGGTCACCGCATGGCGTTTCTGGGACTGGCTGCCCGCGAACGACCGCGATTTCACCGGCTTGCCGATCACCACCTTGTCGCAGAATCCAACCAAGCAGGACCAGTACACCCAGGAACTCCGCTATGCCGGCGAGGGCAATGGCTTCGACTATGTGGTCGGCGCGTTCGCCTTTTATCAGGACATCCATACCACCGGCACGCAGCGTCAGGGTTCTGCCGCGAGTCGCTGGTTGATCAGCCCGACCGTGCGTGACACGTCGGTCCCCGGCCCTGACAAGCCGTTGTTGTATCTCGATCCGACGGTGCTTGATGGTCTGAACGCCAGCAATGACATCCGCCTAAAGAATTTCAGCGGTGCGGTGTTCGGCAAGCTCAACTGGAAAGTCACTGACGAGATCACCCTCTCGCCCGGCGTCCGCCTCAACTATGATGACAAGGTCGGATCCTATGTCAGCATCGTCCGCGACGGGCAGGGCAATCTGGTGCCGGCCACGGGCGGCACGCCTCGCCAGATCGAGCAGCGCACCGCGTTGACCCCACAAGCGTTCAAGGACGAAGCCTATCGCGCCTGGAACTTTTCATATGATTTCACCGCGTCGTACAAACCGTCACGCGATCTCCTGCTCTATGCGACCTATGCGCATACCTTCAAATCGGGTGGCCTTAATCTCAACGGCGTGCCCGTGGTGGCCGGTGTCGCCCAAACCCAGTTTGCCCAGGTCAAACCGGAAAAGGTCGACCATTTCGAGATCGGCCTGAAGTCGCAATTCTGGGATCGCAAGGCGACACTGAACCTCACCGGCTTCTGGACCTCGATCAAGGACTATCAGGCGCTGGTCAACGATGGCGCCAATGCGACCCTGCGCGGCTATCTCGCCAATGCCGACAAGGTGCGGGTGCGCGGCATTGAGGCCGATTTCTCGATCCGGCCGTCCGAACGCTTCAGCCTGTACGTCAACGGCGCTTTCACCGATCATGAATATTCCAAGTTCACCAATGCACCATGCCCCCCGGAATTGTCGGGCGGGGGCAGTGGCGCGGTGATCGGTAACCCGGGTGTTCCCGGGACCAACAGCCCGCTGGTCTGCAACATTTCGGGCCAGTGGCTGCCGGGCATCTCGAAATGGGCGTTTTCGTTCGGCGGCGAATATAATGTGCCGGCGACGATCCTCGGCAAGGATGGCGAGGTCTATCTCGGCGCCGATGCCAACAGGCGCTCGAAATTCTCCTCGAATGCCTCGCGCTCGATCTACACCGATATCAACGGCTATACGCTGGCCAATTTCCGCCTCGGCTATCGCACCGACGACTTCAATATCTTCGGCTGGGTGCGTAACGCCTTCGACGCGAAATATTTCGAGCTGCTGGCAACCACGCCTGGCAATACAGGCCTGATCTCCGGCAATCCCGGCGATCCTCAGACCTATGGCCTGACGCTCAGCGCCTCGTTCTGATCCATCGACAGCCCTCTCCCGGATGCGGGAGAGGGCAACGATGTCAGGATCATGGCGATATAATGGGACCGGAAAAGCAAACGCCCGGACCGTTTCCAGCCCGGGCGCCTGCGTGACGATCGCTCGTCAGCCCCCTTGTCCCGCCCTCGCTGCACGCCCTGTTTTCAAGGCGGCGCTGAAAGCATTCCCCGAACCACGGCCATTGCCTGTGTCTCAGTGTTGGAAGTGCTAGGATCGGTGCCGGCGTTTGTCACCGGCAATGTGGCCAGTTTGGTTCGATTGCGGCGATCCTGTGGCGATTGCGCAACAGGGTGAATCAGTTGCCTACAACGCACGCGTACCCGTGACGCCGTGCTCGTCCGCGACAAAACCCCCTCCGCTCCGGCCATTGCGGTAAACGAGTAGTGACCCTAGAGCGGCCATGTCATCCCTCGGCGAGCGTTACCGGCACCCATGATATTGTCACGCTACGAACGCATGATCGCGCGGCGCTACCTCCTGCCGGGCAAGGGGGAAGCGTTCATCTTCCTCGTCGCCGGCATCAGCCTGGTCGCGGTGATGCTGGGCGTCGCCGCCCTGGTCATCGTGATGAGCGTGATGAACGGCTTTCGCGCCGAATTGTTCGACAAGATCGTCGGCCTGAACGGCCATGCGGTGGTGCAGGGGATCGGCGGGCGAATCCCGGACTGGCGCGACATGGTCAAGACCGCGCAGGCGACGCCAGGCGTGACCAGCGCGACGCCAATGATCGAGCAGCCGCTGATGACCAGCTATAATGGCAGGGTCGAGGCGGTACTGGTGCGCGGCATGCGTATCCAGGACATTCGCGGCAACCAGACGATCAGCACCAAGGTGGTGATGGGATCGCTGGCCAGCCTGGCGCCGGGCAGCGGCAAGATCGCGATCGGATCGCGGCTCGCCGATGCGCTGGGCGCACAGGTCGGCAGCGAAATCTCGCTGATCAGCCCGCAGGGGCAGACCACGCCGTTCGGCACTGTCCCGCGCATCGTTTCCTACACCGTCGGCGCGATCTTCGAGATCGGGGTGTATGATTACGACAAGGCCTATGTGATCATGCCGATGGAGGACGCGCAGACCTTGCTGCTGCTCGGCGACAGTGTCGGCATGATTGAAGTGCAGACGGTCGATCCGGACCGGGTGGCGACGATCCTGGCGCCGCTTGCCGACAAGATCGGGCGGCGCGCGGTGATCGCCGACTGGCGCCAGATGAATGCGCAATTGTTCGAGGCGCTGGCGGTCGAGCGAGTCGCGATGTTCACCGTGCTGTCGATCATCATCCTGGTCGCGGTATTCAATATCCTGTCGTCGCTGATCATGCTGGTGCGCGCCAAGACCCGCGACATCGCGATCCTGCGCACCATGGGGGCGACGCGAGTCGGGCTGATCCGCATCTTCATGGTGGTCGGCACGACGATCGGTGCGCTCGGCATCGTTGCCGGCCTGATCCTCGGCTTCATCTTCCTGTATTACCGGCAGGGCGTGGTGAATTTCGTGCAGTTCGTCACCGGGCAGAATCTGTGGGATCCGGCGATCCGCTTCCTCACCGAGCTGCCGTCAAAGACCGATCCGGTCGAGATCGTCGTGATCGCCTTGATGGCGCTGGTGTTCAGCTTCCTCGCCACGCTCTACCCGGCATTCAAGGCGGCGAGCACGGATCCGGTCCAGGTGTTGCGTTATGAGTGAGCCGATCCTGGCCGTTTCGGGCCTGACCCGCAGCTTCACGCAGGGCGATGCCACGATCGAGGTGCTGCGCGGCGTCGACCTGACAGTCGGGGCAGGGGAGATCGTTGCACTGCTTGGGCCCTCGGGTTCGGGCAAATCGACTCTGCTTCAGGCGATCGGCCTGCTTGAGGGCGGTTTCGGCGGCTCGATCCGCATCGCCGGCAAGGAAGCGGCCAAGCTTGATGCGCATGGCCGCACCCTGGTGCGCCGCGACTATCTCGGCTTCATCTATCAGTTCCACCATCTGCTGCCCGATTTCAACGCGGCGGAAAATGTCGTCCTGCCGCAGTTGATCCGCGACCGCACCCGCGCCCAGGCCGATGATCGTGCCGAATCGCTGCTCACCGCACTTGGCCTTGGCGAACGCCTGACTCACCGGCCGAGCCAGCTATCGGGCGGGGAGCAGCAACGCGTCGCGGTTGCCCGCGCGCTGGCCAATCGACCCGCGCTGGTGCTGGCCGATGAGCCGACCGGCAACCTTGATGAGGCCACAGCGGATATCGTCCTCGCCGAGTTCCTCCGCCTGGTCCGCCATGAAGGATCGGCGGCGCTGGTCGCGACTCATAACGAGCGCATGGCGTTGAAGATGGACCGAGTGGTCCGGCTTCATGAGGGAAGGCTCGCATGACGGCGCTGCGCCGTGGCTCAGCGGGCTGATCCGATGTCGGCATGGACCGCCACACCGATCCTGTCCGGACGGCATGTCACGCTCCGTCCGCTCTTGCCCGAAGACGCCGACGCGCTGGTCGCGGCCATCGCGGATGATCTGGCCGACCAATTCTACACGTTCGTGCCCAATGCGGATACGGTCCAGGCCTGGATGGCGAAGCTGATCGGCGAGCGCGACGCCGGCCGGGCGATGCCCTTTGCGGTGCTTGACGCCAAGGGCGCGATTGCCGGTACGACCCGCTTCATGCGCATGAGCGAGTCGCATCGCCGGGTCGAGATCGGCGGCACGCTATACGCACGCCGGGTGCAGCGCACCGGGCTCAACAGCGAGGCAAAGCGGCTGCTGCTAACTCATGCGTTCGAGACGCTCGACTGCGGCTGTGTCCAGTTGCGCACCGACTGGCTCAATCAGCGTTCGCGGCGCGCGATCGAACGGCTTGGGGCGAAGCTCGACGGCGTGCTGCGCAACCATATGCTGATGCCAGGTGGTCATTTGCGCGACACCGTGGTCTATTCGATCACCGCGACCGAATGGCCGGGCGTCCGCGCCAATCTCGATTATCTGCTCGCGCGCCATGAAGGAGCGACCGCATGACCGCAGTGACCGATCTGAGCGTCAAGGCCGCCGATGGCGGCACGGTCGATCTGTCCGCCTATGCCGGCCAGGTGCTGCTGATCGTCAACACCGCCTCCAAATGCGGTTTCACGCCGCAATATGAGGGGCTTGAGGCACTGCACCGTAAATATGCCGATCGCGGGTTCGAAGTGCTCGGCTTTCCCTGCAACCAGTTCGGTAGCCAGGAGCCGGGAGACGCGGCGGAGATCGCCAATTTCTGCACCCTGACCTATGACGTGACCTTCCCGGTGTTCGCCAAGGTCAACGTCAACGGCTCCGACGCCGACCCGCTGTTCCAGAAATTGCGCAGCGACGCCCCCGGGCTGCTCGGCTCGACCGGGATCAAGTGGAACTTCACCAAATTCCTGGTCGATCGCAGCGGCGAGACGATCGCCCGCTATGCGCCGACGACCAAGCCCGAGGATATCGAGGCGGATATCGAAAAGCTGCTGGCCGCGCCGCGCTAAAGGAAGAAGTCACCACTGACGAGACTGACCGCGCTGCTGAAGCCAATGGCCATATCGGCGATGCCGTCGCCATTGGTATCGCCATAGACGGTCGTCACCCCGCCCGCGATTTCGTAGCGCAGCTGACCCGCCACGCCGGTGAACGATCCTGTCCCGATAAAGGAAAAGGCGTTGTCGAAGCCGCCCGCGACGGCGTCGATGTCCGACAGGCGGATCCTGTCACCCGCCGCATGGCTGAAATCGGTGATCAGGTCTGTCGTCGCCCAGGTCGTGCCGCCGATATCGCCCGCGGCAAACACGAATTCATCACTGCCGCCGCCGCCGGTCAGGGTATCCGCACCAGTGCCGCCGGTCAGCGTGTCGCTGGCCGAGCCCGCGATCAGCGTGTCATTGCCGTCCCGGCCAAAGAGCGATGCCTTGGTCGATGCCGACCCCGCGTTGATGGTATCGCCATACAGCGAACCATATACCCACTCGATGTCCTCGACGCTATTGATATAGGTGCCGAGAATGGTGTCGGTGCCGGTGCTGAACAGGGTCGTGAAGTCGATCGTCACGCCGGTCGCGCTGGCGCCGGCATCGAACTCAAGCGTATCGAATCCGGAGCCGCCATCGACATAATCGCCAATTCCGAACGACAGGACGTCGTCGCCGCCAAGGCCGATGAGCACGTCATAATAGATATCCGTTCCCAGCGCCGAAAGGCCGCCCATTCCCGCCGTCAGATGATCGTGACCGGCACCGCCGGTGAGCGAATCACCGCCGCCCTGGCCAAGCAGGCTGCAGATCTTCCCTGCGAGCGACCCTGAGATCATGGTGTCGTTGAAGGCCGTGCCGACGGCGGAATCGAGATTCTCGAAGCCCTGGATCGTGCCGCCGCCCAATGTGGCGCTGCCGCCGAACCACAGGCCGGTAAAGTCGATGTTTACGGCGGACGAGGCGTTGTTCATGAAAAGCAACAGGTTATCGGTGCCGTTGCCGCCATTCGCACTGTCGCCATAGCCGATAAAGATATGGTCGTTGCCATCCCCGCCAAGCAAGGTGTCGGCGGAGGTATCGGTGTCCAGCCCGAGATAGGCGAAAAGAAAGTCGTTTCCCGACCCGCCATCGATATAATCCGAACCCGCTCCGCCGGCCAGGTCGTCGTCACCACCATTGCCGTAGATGAAATCTCCCGACGCGGTGCCGGTATAAAAATCAGCTACGCTGGTGCCGTTGAACGTCGCCATACAAGTTGCCCCCGTATCTTATCTGGCCGATGCGCCGGATGTGACTCTAATTACCTGCTATGGCGAGAGTTTCACAGGTCCATGTCAATCGCAAGACATCCTATTCTTGTTTGCGATAAGTCGAACGGGTTGAAACCATAATGGCTGTATTTGCTTTGCCTGGCGCCTATTAACCAAGCGGCGTTTCCAACGAAATTCTCTCTGCAAGCGCGGCGTATCGGCCTCGTCATCCCGTCATGGGAATGGTCGCCGGCATCGAAGTTAGCCACAGCTTTTTGGCGCCTCGGCGCTTCCCTTGGCGCGCCACTATCCGCATAACGGCACCATGCCTCACTCCGCGTTCGTACCCCTACGTATCTTCTCGTCCTACACGATGCTCGATGGCGCGATCGAGCCGAAGGCGATCGCCAAGCGCGCCCAGGAACTGGGCTTTCCCGCCGCGGCGCTGACTGACCGCAACGGGCTTTACGCCGCGATGGCCTTTTCCGATGCGGCGAAGGGCGCCGGCGTGCAGCCGATCATCGGCGCGATGCTCGGCGTCGCGCGGCCCGACATGCCCGAGGGCGTGGAGGCGCCGCTCGACTGGCTCGCGCTCTATGCCCAGGACGAAGCCGGGTATCAGAATATCTGCGCACTGGTGTCGATGGCGCATCTTGACCGCCCGATCGAACAGGCACCGCATGTCGATTTCGCCACGCTGGAAGGGCGCACCGACGGCGTGATCGCGCTCACCGCCGGGCGCGAAGGCGGCCTGACCCGGCTGCTGGCGGAAGGGCAGGAGGATCGCGCGCGGGCCTATCTCGACCGGCTGCAGTCGCTGTTCCGTGACCGGCTCTATATCGAACTGACGCGGCGGCTCGACGAGACCGAGGGCAGGGCGGAGCCGGGTTTGCTCGATCTGGCCTATGAGCGCGACTTGCCGCTGGTTGCGACCAATCCGTGCTGTTTTGCCGATGAGGATTTCAGCGAAGCGCATGACGCGATGCTGTGCATCGCCAATTCGACCTATATCGCCAGCGACGATCGCCCGCGCAGCTCGCCCGATGCCTGGATGAAGCCGGCCAAGGACATGCGCATGCTGTTCGCGGACCTGCCCGAAGCGATCGCCAACACGCTGGTCGTCGCGCAGCGCTGCGCCGTGGCGGCGCCATCGCGCAAGCCGATCCTGCCGAGCCTTGCCGGCGACCGTGATGCCGAGTCCGAGGCACTGCGCGTCGATGCGCGCGCCGGGCTCGACATGCGGCTGCGGCGGATCGCCGAATTGCAGGGTCTGTCGCTGGACGCGAACGGTGTGCCGGCCGAATGGACCATCGCCTATCGCGAGCGGCTGGAGTTCGAGCTCGACGTCATCATCCAGATGGGTTTTCCGGGCTATTTCCTGATCGTCGCGGACTTCATCAAATGGGCCAAGGATCATGACATCCCGGTCGGCCCGGGCCGTGGTTCAGGTGCCGGCTCCGTCGTCGCCTGGGCGCTGACCATCACTGATCTCGATCCGATGAAGCTCGGCCTGCTGTTCGAACGTTTCCTCAACCCGGAACGCGTGTCGATGCCCGACTTCGACATCGATTTCTGCGAAACGCGGCGCGAAGAAGTGATCCGCTATGTGCAGCGCAAATACGGCTCCGATCATGTTGCGCAGATCATCACCTTTGGACGGCTCAAGGCGCGCGCGGTGCTCAAGGACACCGGCCGCGTGCTGCAGATGAGCTATGGCCAGGTTGACCGGTTGGCAAAGCTCATCCCCAACCATCCGACCGATCCCTGGACGCTGGATCGCGCGCTCAACGGCGTCAGCGAACTGGCGCAGGAATATCGTGGCAATGAGGGTGTGAAGCACCTTCTCGATCTGGCGATGAAGCTGGAGGGGCTGCCGCGGCACAGTTCGACTCACGCCGCGGGTGTGGTGATCGGCGATCGCCCGCTCAATCAGCTCGTCCCGCTCTATCGCGATCCGCGATCGGACATGCCGGTCACTCAGTTCGACATGAAATATGTCGAGGCGGCGGGTCTGGTGAAGTTCGACTTTCTCGGCCTGAAGACGCTATCGGTTCTCAAGAAAGCGGTACAACTCCTTGTAAGGCGTGGAATAAAGATCGACCTGGATGCGCTCGCCTGGGATGACGAAGGCGTCTACAAGCTGCTTCAGAAGGGCGACACGGTCGGCGTGTTCCAGCTCGAATCCGAGGGCATGCGGCGGACGCTGGCGGCGGTCCGCCCGTCCAATTTCGGCGACATCATCGCGCTCGTCTCGCTCTATCGGCCGGGCCCGATGGACAATATCCCGAGCTTCGGCGCGCGCAAGAACGGGCGCGAGCCGATCACGTATCCGCATCCCTTGCTCGAACAGATATTGTCCGAAACCTACGGCATCTTCGTCTATCAGGAACAGGTGATGCAGGCGGCGCAGGTGCTCGCCGGCTACAGCCTGGGCCAGGCCGATCTGTTGCGCCGCGCGATGGGCAAGAAGATCAAGAAGGAGATGGACGACCAGCGCGCCGGGTTCGTCGAGGGCTGTATGGCGGTCAACAAGATCGCCGCGCCCAAGGCGAACGAGCTGTTCGACTTGATCGACAAGTTCGCCGGCTACGGCTTCAATAAGTCGCACGCCGCCGCTTATGCGCTGCTCGCCTATCAGACCGCCTGGCTGAAGGCGCATCATCCGCACGATTTCTTCGCGGCATCAATGTGTTACGACCTGCATCTAACCGACAAGCTCGCCATCTTCGCCGACGATATGCGACGCATGGGGGTCAAGTGCCACGCGCCGTGCGTCAATGAGAGCGAGGCGGAGTTCAGCGTCGAATATGACGATGACGGGCTCGCCGTACGCTATGCGCTCGCCGCGCTGAAGGGCGTGGGCGAGGGCGCGATGGAGAAGCTGGTCGACGAACGTACCGCCAATGGCCCGTTCGACACGCTTGACGATTTCGCACGCCGCGTCGATCCGCGCCTGCTCAACAAGCGCCAGCTCGAAGGACTGGCCGGGGCCGGGGCGTTCGATACGATCGACACAAATCGTGCCGGCATCTTCGCCACCGCCGAAACCTTGCTCGCGACCGCTGCCCGCACGCAGGAGATGAAGACCAGCGGGCAGGGCGGCCTGTTCGGCGAAGGCGAGGCGCAGGAACCCGCGATCAAGCTGCCGCTCAGCGCGCGCTGGACGCTGGCTCAGCGCATGGAGCAGGAGAAGGAGGCGTTCGGCTATTATTTCTCCGCGCATCCGGTTGATCGTCACGGGCATCTCGCCCGGGCGCATGGCGCGCGAAATTTTGCCGCGCTTGGCGACCTCTCCATTCCCGACGATGGCAGCCGCGCCGGTGCGACGATGGCCGCACTGGTCGAGGATGCGCGCTGGCGCACCTCCGCCAAGGGCCGGCGCTACCTGATGGCGACCTTGTCCGATCCGTCGGGCCAGTTCGTCGCGACCTGTTTCGACGACATGGTGGCGGCGGAGCTGGAGGAGGCGGCGCGCAATGGCGGTTGCGGCATCCTGACCGTCGAGCTTGATCGCCGCCCGGGCGAGGAATCGCCCCGCGTCACGATCAAGCGGATCCAGCCGTTCGAGGGGCTGGCCAACCATGCCCGCTTCACCATTGAGGCTGCGGTCGGCACACCCGCGGCGGTCGCTGCCCTTGCCGAAATGCTCGCCGAGCATCGCGGCGGGCGCGGGCAGGTCTGGATCAGGGCTGCGCTTCCCGATGGCGGCGAAGCGCGCCTCCTGCTCGGCCGCGACTTTCTGCTCGACGGCGAGCTTGCCGGACGCATCGAGACCCTGCAGGATGTCGGCGATGTCGAGCTGAAGACTTCGGAAACGAGGCTCGCTCTGGTTGGATAACAAGAGAGGGTGTGAATGCTGGGTGGAATGCAGGATTTCGAGCTTCGGGTTCCGAGGCTGATCGACCACGCCGCGCGCGAGCATGGCACCAGGGAGATCGTCAGCGTCTATGCCGATGGGCAGGAGGTTCGCACCAACTGGGCCGGCATTTCGCGCGATGCGCGCAAATTGTGCCAGGCGCTCGAACGGCTTGGCTGCGGCAAGGGCGACCGCATCGCCACCCTGGCGATGAACCATAGCCGTCATCTCGTCTCCTGGTACGGTGCGATCGGCATTGGCGGCGTGATCCACACCATCAATCCGCGCCTGTTCGACGAGCAACTGGTCTATATCGCCAATCATGCCGAAGACCGGGTGCTGTTCTACGACAAGCAGTTCCAGTCGCTGGTCGACCGGCTCAAGCCGCAATGGACCAGCATCAAACATTATATCGCGTTCGACGATGACGGCCCTGATGGCTTCGAGGCGCTGATCGCTGCCGAGGACGGCGATTATGCGTGGGTCGAGGGTCCGGAGCGTGATCCGTGCATGCTCTGCTATACCAGCGGGACCACCGGCAACCCGAAAGGCGTGCTCTACGAACATCGCTCGACCATCATCCATGCGATGGCTGAGGTGGCGCCCTGGGTGTTCAATCTGTCGGCCAATGCCGTGGTGCTGCCGATCGTGCCGATGTTCCATGCCGCATCCTGGGGGCTGCCCTATGCCGGCGCGATGGCGGGCGCGAAGTTCGTCTATTCGGCGGTCAACGACCCGAAGGTGCTGTGCCGGCTGATGAATGACGAGAAGGTGACGCATTCGGCCGGCGTGCCGACGGTATGGCTGTCGATGTTCCAGCATATGGATGCGACCGGGGAGGAGCCGCGCCACCTGCAGCAGGTGACGATCGGCGGCTCGGCGGCGCCGCGCGCGATGATCGAGCGGATCATGGGGATGGGCGTGGTGGTCAAGCACCTCTGGGGCATGACTGAGACTTCGCCGATCGGCACCGCCGGTTTCCCGCCGCCGCATTGGGACGAGATGACCCTGGGCGAGCAGCTTGACCTGGTGTCGCGCCAGGGATCGATCCCGTTCGGCGTCGAATTGCGCGTGCTCGATGACGAGGATCGCGAACAGCCGCGCGACGGCGTCAGCTCCGGCCGGCTGCAGATCCGCGGCCCCTGGGTGGTGAAGCGCTATTTCAAGGCTGAGGCCGATGCGGTCGATGCCGACAATTGGTTCGACACTGGCGACGTCGCCGTGCTCCATCCCGACGGGACGATGCAGATTACTGACCGGGCCAAGGACGTGATCAAGTCGGGCGGCGAATGGATCAGCTCGGTCGAGCTTGAGAACGCCGCTATCGGCTGTGCCGGGGTTGGCGAGGCCGCCGCAATCGGCATTTATCATCCGAAATGGGATGAGCGTCCGCTGCTGCTGGTGGTCAGAAAGCCGGGCAGTACCGTCACGCCCGACCAGATCACCGCGCATCTCAGCAATCATGTCGCGAAATGGTGGCTGCCGGACGAGATCGTGTTCGTCGATGACTTGCCGCACACCGCGACCGGCAAGCTGCTCAAGACCGAGCTGCGCGCGCGGTTCAAGGATTACAAGCTGGCGGCTGCCTGAAAGCTGGCTGGATCACCGATCCGGCGGCACATGCCGGATCGGCGAACCTCAAGCCCGATTCAGCCGGACGCCGTCCAGCTGGACAATCTCCGCCGGGTGAACCGTTCTGCTGGGCTCTGCGCCGGGCTTGCCGAGCAGAAAGCCCTGCAATTGTGAGCAATTCTGTTCGGTGACGATCAGGCGCTGAGCCTCGGTTTCGACGCCCTCGGTCACGACTGGCAAATTCAGGCTATGGCCAAGGCCGATGATCGCACGGACAATCGATCGCGCGGCCTCGTCATGCTCGATCGCCGCAGTGAAGCTGCCGTCAATCTTGATCTTGTCGAACGGGAAGCTTTGCAAATTGCTGAGCGACGAATAGCCGGTGCCGAAATCGTCCATCACGATGCGCACGCCAAGCGCGCGCAGGCGATGCAGCAGCACCAGGACGGCGTCGCGATCGCGCATCAGCACGGCTTCGGTGATCTCGAGTTCGAGCCTGGTGCCGTCCAGCTTCGTCCGGTTCAGCACGTCCGCGACCTGTTCGCAGAAATTGGGCAGCTGAAACTGCACCGGTGAGACATTGACCGCGATGGTGAGCGGTTCCGCCCAGCGCGCGGCTTCGGCGCAGGCCTGTTCCAGCACCCACGCGCCCAGTTCGACGATCGTGCCGCTCTCCTCCGCGATCGGAATGAAAATGGCCGGGCCGATCACCCCGCGCTCCGGATGGACCCAGCGCAGCAGTGCTTCATAACCGGCGACCTGACCGGTCCGGGCGGCGATCAGCGGCTGATAAGCGACGGAGAGCTCATTGCGCAGGATCGCGCGACGCAGATCATGACCCAGTTCACGCCGGATGCGGGCGGCTTCATCCATTGCGGCGTCGAAGAAGCAGGCGGTGCCGCGCCCGGCACCCTTGGCGCGGTACAGTGCCGTGTCGGCATTGGTGCGCAGCTCATCGCTGTCCGATCCATCGGCCGGGAACAATGCGATGCCGATCGTGACCCCGACGGCCTTGGGGTCGCGGGCCATGTTCATCCGCTCGGCGAAGCCGGCGAGTACACGGTTTGCGAGCTGACTGGCCGATTCCGGCTGAGCGGCGCCGGACTGGATGATCGCGAACTCGTCCCCGCCAAGGCGCGCGATCGTGTCGGTCGGGCCAGTCACATCGCGGAGAATGTCGGCCACCTTGCGCAGGATGCGATCGCCTTCGCCATGGCCGAATATGTCGTTCGCCGCCTTGAAACGATCCAGGTCGAGGCAGAGAATCGCGACTTGCTCGTCACGCTGCGCGGCCAGGCGCAGCGCCAGGTCCATGCGATCGTCGAACAGCGCGCGGTTGGGCAGGTCGGTCAGTGCGTCATGATGCGCCAGATGCTCGATTCTGCGCTCCGATTTCTTGCGCTCGGTGATATCACGAACCACCAGGACGTGAGATTCGCGACCGCGATACTCGATCGTGCGGCATAAGATCTCGATCGGAATTTCGCCGCCATCAGCGTGCAGAAGCGTTATTTCGGACGGACCGTCGGTGTCGCTGCAGCAATTCAGGCCCTCCGGTCCCAGAACGAGTATGGCGGTCGGCGAACGGCCTGTCAGGTGGGACGATGTCCAGCCCGACAGTTCGACAAGACGTTCATTGATGTCGAGGATCCGATCGTCCCTGACGATCAGCAGGCCTTCGAGCGAGGCATTGGCCAGCCCTCTCAGATCCGTGAGATGGCGGTCGAGATAGGCCGCGCCGAACGCTGCAAGGATGAGAGCTGTGGAAACGGCAATGACGATCCCGGCGAGCAGCGATCGATCGATCGATACGCCGGTGACAATAATGGTCGGGTCCGGCCGCAGCGTGACGCCGCTCATCGAGGTGAAATGAAGGCTGCAGATGGCGAGGACGAACAGCGCCGTGGCAATGGTAAATCGCCGGATACCGCGAAACGCATGGAATGCCAGCAAGGCGAGGGACGCGAATATGGTGCCGGCCAGCACGGCCGATACAGTCACCGGCACATCATAGCTAAGCCGTGCCGGCGCTTCGATTGCGGCCATGCCCGTGAAATGCATGGCCGCGACGCCAAGGCCAAGGACGGCACCGCCGATGGCGAATGATGCGGCATTGCCTCGCCCATGCGCGACGATGCTGGCGACGCCTGCGGTGGCGATCGCGACGATGATCGATAGGGCCGTTGCGTATGGCGCGTAGCTGATCGGAAAATCGCTGTCATAAGCGAGCATCGCGATGAAATGCGTCGCCCATATGCCGGTGCCGCAAGTAATCGCAGCAGTCGCCATCCAGCGATATCGGTGCGCACGTTCACATTCCTGCACGCGCTGGAACAATAGCATGGTGGTGAAGCTGCCGATCAGGCAAATGACCGCCGCGACGACAATGAGCCGCCAATCATGCTGGTGCTGAATGCAAGCTAGGACAGAAAACATCGGTTTCTCCTATGCTTGTGTTGCTAAAGGCGCCTCGCTAACGAAAAATAAAAATGTCCTGCAATCTCAGTGCGTTTACTCCATAATGGATGTTCTTGATGAGTCGGGGCGTGGAAGAGGGAAATCTTGAAGTTCTGCTTCATTGCGTTCAGCTTCCCAGGGACAACCACATGCCCGAAATAACCCATCACAGCCTGAAACAGCCACGCTGTCCGTGCTGCCGCGGCGAGGGCGCGCTGATCTTCGCCTGCTGCCCCGACTGTCGCGCGATGTTCGGCGTGTGCGAAGAAAGCGGCGCGATGGTCGATCTGCGACGGTTCGAGATTATCCCTTTCACTTGCCCCGGCTGCGCGACCGCTTTCGCGACATTTGCCGATATCATGCCGGCGTCCGAAGAGATGTTGCGCCGATTGGGTTATGCCGGTGACCAGATAAGGGCCGAAACCGGCCGGGTATTCAACTGAGGGCAGGGCGTCCTGCTGAGGGTCACCTGATTCCGGCGCAGGAACCCTCATCGCTTGTCGAAGGCTCGGCCTGATAAAATCTTCGCAGTTCCACGCGTGGCATCATCAATTTAGTATAAGTATCTGATATTGAATAATATTATTCTGGATCTCGCTGAAGCGACGGCGGGAGATATGGGACACAACCGGTGTCCCATATCTCCCGCCTCTGATCCCCGCAATCCAGTCGATTGCGGCGATTCAACCATCACCCCGGACCGGGCATGTCATTCCTTGCCGGACTGTATCGGCACGCTCTTTCTGATTGTCGAAAAACAGGATTGCCGCAGCGCTACCGGCGCGATCAGGGCCGGATGAGCCGCGGCTTGCCGACGCGCATCGCTGCGACGAGCAGCGCATAGTTCAATTGCAAACCAGACCCGCCGTTGAAAACAGCGGCTCCCGGATGGGCCGTGCACCATGCGGGAAGCTTACCCGGCGGGAAGACTGTCCATCCTGGTCAAGCGCGTCTACCCGGTAGCGCTTATCCGAACAGGTCGCCTTGCGCACCCTTTGGCGGCCGGAACAGATCACTGCGTACGATGATGCGCTCGTTGTTCAGCCCGTATTTCCGGCAGGCGATGTGAAATCGCGTCCTGAGCAGTTCGGCCCATGGCCCTTGCCCGCGCATTCGTGTGCCGAAATTCGGGTCATTGTCGCGCCCGCCGCGAATGTCCCGGATCGTCGCCATCACCTTGCTGGCCCGGTCGGGAAAATGCGTATCGAGCCAGGCGCGAAACAGCGGTGCGACCTCGTGCGGCAGCCGCACCGGTAGATAGGATGCGCTGCGCGCGCCGGCTTGTGCGGCCCGTTCGAGGAGATGCTCCATCTCGTGATCGGTAATCGCCGGAATGACCGGTGCGATCGAGGCGTGGGTCGGAATGCCGGCGTCGGTCAGCTTGCGCAGTGCGGCGAGCCGCCGTTCCGGCGCGGGCGCGCGCGGTTCGATCGTCATGGCGATGCGCGGATCGAGCGAGGTCACCGACAGTGCCACCGCCACCAGCCCGCGTGCCGCCATGGGGGCGAGCAGGTCGATATCGCGCACGACGCGATCCGATTTGGTAGTGATGGTCAGCGGGTGGCCGGTCTCGGCCAGCACCTCGATACAGGCGCGCGTGATACGCCATTCGGTCTCGATCGGTTGATAGGGATCGGTGTTGGTCCCGAACGCGATCGGCCGGGCGACATAACCCGGCTTCGACAGCTCGGCGCGCAGCAGGGTCGCCGCGCTTGGCTTGGCGAACAATCGGCTTTCGAAATCGAGACCGGGCGACAGGTCGTGAAAGGCATGCGTGGGCCGGGCGAAGCAATAGATGCAGCCATGTTCGCACCCGCGATACGGATTGATCGAGCGGTCGAAGCCGACGTCTGGCGACTGGTTGCGGGTGATGATGGTGCGCGGCTTTTCGACTGTCACCGTGGTGCGCAATTTGGGTGCTTCGCCATCGACCTCGCCCTGCGCATCGAGCCAGTCGCCGTCCGCTTCTCGTTCGGGCAGGTTGAAGCGGACACTGTCACGATTGAGCGTAGCGCCGCGCGTGGGGCGATTTCCGGCCATTCGCTCCAGCTAGCGGGATGAGTAGAACATAGCAAGAACAATATGATCGGCCCGGCTACGGTATGCGCGCAATGACCTTGATCTCGAAATCAAAGCCCGCCAGCCAGTTCACGCCGACGGCGGTCCAGTTTGAGTAAGGCGGCTCGCCGATTTCCTTCAGTCGGACGGTGTTGATAGTTTCCCACTGAGCGGCCGGATCGGTGTGAAAAGTGGTCACATCAACGACGTCGTCAAAAATGCAGCCTGCGGCTTTCAGCACCGCCGTGAGATTGTTGAAGGCAAGCTGGACTTGTTTCTCGAAAACCGGCTCGGGCGATCCGTCCTCGCGGCTGCCGACCTGACCGGACACGAACAAAAGATCGCCGGAACGGATTGCCGCCGAATAACGATTGATTTCATAAAGAGCTTGCCTGCCGGCTGGGAAAATTGCGTCACGCTTGGCCATTTTTCGCTCCTATTCAGAGAACGTCCACACGCCATCATGAGCGAGCAAGCATTCATATACGTCTCGTATGTGATTACGTGGTAACATACGCGTTGTATGTCAATGAGCCTGTGCATCCTATGTGAGCTTATGACGGCGGACAGCGATCCGAACCGCGTAGCTGCCGGAATGCCGGAAACTGAGCCTTCTCGTTGAAGGACAGTGGAGATCGGCCATTTCGATAATGGCGCATCCACAAAGGTGATCAAGGGATGTCGGCCATGTAGCTGGATAATATTACGATGGATTGCTGAAGCCCGCAGCCAGATGTTACCAGATTGGTGTAAAACTCGATCGCGTCATTTCGAATAACGCGATAAAAGCAACATGAAAAAAAATGAGAGGGAGATGCCGCAATGAAAATATTTTCAAGAGCAGCCGTGACCACCTTTCTGGCTTTGGGCCTGATCGCTACTCCAGCCTTGGCAAATCCGATCACTTCGCCGACCCTTGGTCAACCTGTAACGCTTGCGGGCAGCCTCACGATTAGCGTATTCGGTCTTGGCACTTCGACTTGTACTGCAGTGCTGAACGGCGCCGTGACCAGCGTGGGATCCGCATCCGTACCGGGAGTTGTCACGTTCACATCAGGCGGCATAGCGGGGCCAACGGGATGTTCATCGAATAATTTCGCGTACCCCGTGGTCGTTCGGACCGTATCCAAAACCCTGGTGAGGGTTGATAATTTAATCCTTGCTACCCCTGTGGGAAATTGTTCCAAAGCGCTTGTCGACTTGAACTATAACAATGCGACAGGGGCAGCGACATTGCCGACGACAAATATGCCGCCCTGCATCCTTTCGGGAACACTGCAAACATTATTGTCTCAGCTTGTTATCGGCTGACATCTGGAAACGCTTGGACCACTCGGCCAGAATGGCCAGGGCAGGTGGCGGTAACGCCGTTGGCTAGCTTTTTTCCGCAGCAATAAAGGCGAGCAGCGCTTTTTCCAGCGGATCCAGCCTTTGGTCGGCATCGATCCGTGAGGTCAGCCATGCCTGTTCGTCCGCAACCACGGCGCGATCGGCGGCGACGGCGGCATCATGATCGACCGGCTGAGGCTTCTTGCCGAAAACGCTGCGGAATCCGTCATTGATGTTTGATTCTGCAAGGCGACCGAGAAAACCGCCGACGCCGGATCGCGTATCGTTCATGACGCTATCGAGCTCGGTGGCGCGCTCATGGCTGAGTGGCTGATAATCGCTATGCGCCATCAGGTGATTGCCGACGGCCTGGACGAACAGAGTCTGCCATTCCGGTGCATTGGCGGCAGCGAGCGTCGCGTCCTTGATGCGGAACAGCATGTCGGCCTCGGCGCGGCTGACCAATGCCGGGCCGTCACCGGCCTGCGCGTAGAGCAGCCGACGCAGCAGCTTGACCTCGGTGGCGTTGATCGACCCGGCGTCAAGCGATCCGCCGTCGCGGGTCGGGCCGGTGCTGGTCAGCACGATCGTCTCGATCTGGCGCAGGGCATAGGTTTTCAGCGCCTCGGGCACGTTGGTCGCGCTTTCCAGGACCTTGACCAGCAACTCCAGCTCGCCGAGCGAGTCCACACGGCCATCGCCGTCGACCCTGGCCATCAGCCAGCCGGCCTTGGCGTCATCGACATAGCCTCTCGGCGATTGCTGTTCGACGAGATAAGCATTCATCGCCTCAACGAAGAAATCGACCCACTCGCGCGATTTGCTCTTCACGCTGGTGTTCAGGTCGAAGATCGCATCGGCCTCGGCCGGCTCGATCGCGCCGTCGGGCCAGACGATCCGACGCATCGCCAGCGTATCCTCGGACGTCAGCTCGGCCTTGGCTTTCAGCCTGGTGGTCAGATCGAAAATCGGCGCGGTCATACGAAAATGCCTCTCGAGGGATCGAGGGCATAATAGCGTCAGGGATTTAACAGTCGCTTACGGGGCCTGCTGCGGGGGTTCGGAACAAACTCCGGTTGATCGCCACGATTGCCGCGGTAGATCGACAGGGGCTTCAGGGAGAAAACAATGTTCAGAATGGCCATTTCCGCGCTGGCGCTGTCCGGCGCCCTGATCATCGCCACGCCGTCGCTGGCCAAGGACGAGGTGCAGGACCGGGTTATCGACGTCAGCGATATCAAGACGGTCGCCGGGGTGATGATGCAGGCCGGATACAAGGCGGACATCAAGAAAAGCTAGTCCGGTCAGGAATATATCGTCAGTGGCGCCAATGGCAGCGAGTTCACCGTCCGCTTCTATGGCTGCAAGAACAACACCGGATGCGATTCGCTCGAATTCTTCTCGTGGTACAAGAAAAAGCCCTATTTTTCGCCGGAGCTGGCCAATGAGTGGAATCGCGACAAGCGGTTTCTGAAGGTCGCGATCGACGCCGATGGCGATCTAGTGGAATATATCTATCTCAGCGCGATCGGGAAAATGACCTATGCCAACTTCCTCGATTACATCGACTGGTATGCGCAGATGGACGCTTCGCTCGGCAAGTTCCTGAACGAAAAGGCCGAGCCGGCGAAGGAGGCAGCCAAGGACGCGGCGAAATAATGTCGCAGCCGGCTATCGCTCCATCAGCCGCGGCATCAGCTCGAC
Organism: Sphingomonas sp.; assembly: GCF_050725575.1. Taxonomy (GTDB): domain Bacteria; phylum Pseudomonadota; class Alphaproteobacteria; order Sphingomonadales; family Sphingomonadaceae; genus Sphingomonas. Next base: position 84,331 of record NZ_JBOHHW010000003.1, read on the forward strand.
GAAGTTGCAGGGCTTATGCCGGCTATCGAGCTGATCCCTGAGGATGCCGTCCCAACCGTCCATCACCGCGCCGGTCGATCCCGGCAGCGCGAAGATATAGGTGCCGCGTGCGACACAGGCGCAGGCGCGAGACTGGATGGTCGAGGTGCCGATCGTCTGGAAGCTGAGCCAGCGGAACAGCTCGCCAAAGCCCGGAATGGGCTTGTCCTGTACGCGTTCGATTGCTTCGGGCGTCACATCGCGCCCGGTCACGCCGGTACCGCCGGTGGTGATCACGCAATCGACCTGATCATCGTCGATCCATCGCGTCAGCCGGTCGGCGATTGTCGCAACGTCATCGACGACGATCGCCCGGTCGGCGAGCACATGACCTGCGGCCAGCAGGCGATCGACCAGCGTGTCGCCCGACCGGTCGTCGGCAAGCGTGCGGGTGTCTGATATTGTCATCACCGCGATCCTGACCGGCAGGAACGCGGCGCTTTCGTCAATTGGCACTGAAGGACACGTTTGGCGCCTTTGCGCTCAGCCTGACCGACGACGCGCCGGGAAGGCCCGGGAAACGCGGCCACATGCCCTGCGACAGCGCGACACGGCTCGGCGACACGGTCTTGCCGCTCTGGCTTTCATACATCCAGTAATTGCGCAGCACGGTCGAGACATAACCGCGCGTTTCCCAATAGGGGATCGATTCGATGTAGAGCAGCGGATCGCCGCCATCGCGCGACTGCGCATTCCAGATCTGCACCGGCAGCGGCCCGGCATTATACGCCGCGATCACCTTGGGCAGCAGCCCGCCGGTCAGCGGCAGGTCGCGCAATTGTTCGAGATAGCTTTGTCCGACCTCGATATTGGTCGAGGGGCGGGTAAGGGCCGAGCGATCGAAGCTACGGCCCTGCTTGCGTGCAATATCGCTCGCCGCGCCTGGGCGCACCTGCATCAGGCCGTAAGCACCCGCGCTGCTCACCACGTCGGTGCGGAATTTCGATTCCTGCAACGTGTGGGCATAGACCAGCGAGCGATCGACTCGCCAGCCGCCATCGGGCGTCCAGTTGGGGGCAGGGTAGCGCGCCTCGATCGAGGCGGTCGCGCCAACCGGGCCGTTATGGGCCAGCCATACCAGGGTGCCGGGCAGGTTGAGCGTTGAGGTCAGCCGGACCAGCGAGCCGAATTCGCTTGGATCGCCCAGCTTGGCCTGCTGCTTGATCACTTCGTCGGCGAGGTTGTTCTCGCCGATTTCGACCAGCGCCGCGGCGACGCGGATATTGGGCCGACGGCCGAGCGCCTGCCAGTCACCCGCGATATAGCTGGCGGTGTGCGGAGCTGCGTCGCGGATGCCCAGCGTCTGGCGCGCGAGCAGGCCGTAGAATGTTTCACGGTATTGCGACGCGCTTTTCAACCGCGCCTCGATCCGCTCGGGCCGGCCGCAAGCCATATCGGCGCGTGCCGCCCAATATTGGCCCGCGGCACGCAGTTCGATGTCGCTCGCCCGCCCGGCGACCGTCTCGAACCCGCTCTCCGCTGCCGTACAATCATGCTGACGCCATGCGGCAAGCGCATTGACCCAGTCGCCCTGAACCGCCCAGTCGCCGACGCCGCGTGCCGCCTTGGCCGCCATCGTCCGCGCATTGGCGTCGTCGCCCTGCAGATAATAGATCCAGGAGACTTTCTGCTCCCATTCGGTCTGGGCTTCCGGGCTCAGCCCTTCGGTGGCGTCGAGCAAAGCCTGCGCCTCGGGGCCCTGGTCGGCTTTGACGAAGGGCTGCATCTTGATCGCCAGTTCAGCGGCAACCAGGTCGCTCTTGATGCTCTTGGCGCGCGTCCGGACCGGCGCGCTGCCCAGCCAGGTCAGCCGGCGCGTTTCGGGCAGCGCGGGCAGGTCGATCGCGCCGCGCGATTTCGCCATGGTCAGGATCTGCGTCGCCTGTGGCAATTCCGGCGCTTCGTTGAGCAATTTCATCAACGGGTCGAGATCGGCCTTGGGCGATCCCTTCGCGGTGAGCAGCTCGGCCCGGGCGATGGCGTGTAGCGGGCCGGGCTTCATCGAATCGAGCTGGATTTGCGCGTCGAGCCACTTCTGTGCCCGGATGCTGGCGAAGACCGCGCGATATCCCTCGCGTTGGGTAGCATCGAGCTGGGTCGGGATGCCGGTCCCTGAACGAGCCGTATCGGCGCGCGCGATATCGGGGATGGCACCATCGGCGGTGTCGGCGGCATGAGCCTGGCTCAGCGGCACTACAGCTAACGCACAGGCCAGCATGGCCTTTCCGGTCGCGTTTCGGATCATGAATCCAATCCCCCGATCAACATCTGCAGGTCTTTCCAGGCCTCGGCCTTGAAAGCCGGTTTTTCGAGCAGGAAGCGCGGATGGAAACTCGCGACCGCCTCAATCTCGGTTTCTACCGTGCCAACCTTAAGGTTAAGCGTTCGTAAACCACCGCGCGCGCGCGCCGCATCCGCCCCAAGCAACGCACGGCTCGGCGCATTGCCGAGCAAAAGCACCCGTTTTGGGGCGGCGAGCGCGACATGATGCCGCACCAGTTCGTTCAATCGCTCCTCGATCTCCGGAGAAATACGTCCGCTGCCCGGCCGGGCGGTGCAGACGGCGGCGAGATAGATCGATGCACGGTCGCGGCCGATCGCGGCGAGCATCCGATCGAACAGCCGTCCGACAGGGCCGCTCATCAATGTGGCGGCCGCGGCATCCTCGCGCTCAGGCAAGTCGACCAGCACCATCAGATTGGACGAAGCAGCACCCTGCGCCGGGATCATCTGTTCGGGCCAGCCCGCTTCCGGCGCGTCCGAGCCCGATCGCCAGGTGTTAAAGGCGTCCAGCGTATCCGGCAGCACGAATGGTGCGGCGACCTCGGATATGGCTTCAACCGGTGCCGGCTCAACGCGCGCCAGCCAGTTGCGCGGCGCTTCGTCGATCGTCGCATCGACGCCGGCCTCGCGCCACCAGTCGATTGCGCTCGCCGCGGCGTGTCGCCAGTCGAAATTTTGGTCAGCCCCCATCACTTGCCTTAGAGTCACTAGTTGACGGCGCGGTCAATTCGCTGGCACCGGGACAAGGACAAGACGTTCCCGGGACGCGACGAGCGCGCGTACGAGGGTGTCATGACGGAGGACGAAGATGAGCGACCGTGAGTCGATGCCCTATGACGTGGTGATCGTCGGCGCAGGCCCGGCGGGGCTGGCCGCGGCGATCCGACTGAAGCAGCTTGCCGCCGAAAAGGGCAGCGAATTGTCGGTCTGTGTGCTCGAGAAGGGCTCCGAAGTCGGCGCGCATATCCTGTCGGGCGCGGTCGTCGACCCCAAGGCGCTTGATGAATTGATCCCCGACTGGCGCGAGCGGGGCTGCCCGATGGCGGAAGTGCCGGTCAACGACAACCAGCACTGGATCCTGACCAGGACCAAGCAGTTCGGCATGCCGCACTTCGTCACGCCGCCGTTCATGCATAACAAGGGCACCTATACCGGCAGCCTTGGCAATCTGTGCCGCTGGCTGGCAGGGCAGGCGGAGGAACTCGGCGTCGAGATTTTCCCCGGTTTCGCGGCCGCCGAGGTGCTGTTCAATGACGATGGCTCGGTCAAGGGCGTCGCGACCGGCGATATGGGCGTGGCGCGCGATGGCACGCACAAGCCGGATTATACGCCGGGTCTTGAGCTCCATGCCAAATACACCTTCTTTGGCGAAGGCGTACGTGGGCATTTGTCCAAGGAACTGATCCGCAATTTTGACCTGGCCAAGGACAGCCAGCCGCAAGTCTATGGCCTCGGCATCAAGGAATTGTGGGACATTGATCCCGAGAACCATTTCCCCGGCCGGGTGATTCACACCCAGGGCTGGCCGCTGACCGAGACCGAGGGCTCGAACGGCGGCGGTTTCCTCTATCATCAGGCCAATGGCCAGGTCGCGCTCGGCTTCGTCACCTGGCTCAACTATTCCAACCCCTACCTCTCGCCGTTCCAGGAAATGCAGCGCTGGAAGACGCATCCGGCAATTGCCGCGATCCTGAAGGGCGGCAAGCGCGTCTCCTATGGGGCACGTGCGATCAGCGATGGAGGGTTCCAGTCGGTGCCGAAGCTGGTTTTCCCGGGCGGCGCGCTGATCGGCGACAGCGCCGGCTTCCTGAACGTGCCGCGCATCAAGGGCAGTCACACCGCGATGAAATCGGGCATGATGGCCGCCGAGGCCGCGTTCGATGCGGTGACGGCGGGCCGCGAGCATGACGAGCTGGCAGCCTATCCCGACGCGTACAAGACCAGCTGGGTCGCCAAGGAATTGTCCAAGGTGCGCAACGTGCTGCCCCTGGTCGAAAAGTTCGGCGAGCTGATCGGGTCGGGCCTGGCCGGCATCACCATGTGGGCCGAGCATCTGGGCATAAAAATGCCCTTCACGATGAAGCAGCATAAGGACAATGAGACGCTGTGGCGCAAGGATCTGGTCAAGCCGATCGTCTATCCCAAGCCCGACGGCGTGCTGACCTTCGACCGCCTCTCCTCGGTGTTTTTGTCGAACACCAATCATGAGGAGGACCAGCCGGTCCATCTGACGCTGAAGGATCCGGCCATCCCGGTCGAGTATGATCTGCCAATGTATGACGAGCCGGCGCAACGCTATTGCCCGGCGGGCGTTTACGAGATTGTGGGTGAAGAAACCGGCGATCCGAAGTTCGTGATAAACGCGCAGAATTGTGTCCACTGCAAGACGTGCGACATCAAGGACCCGACCCAGAACATCAATTGGGTCGTCCCCGAAGGCGGCGGAGGGCCGAATTATCCGAACATGTAACCGCCTGTTGCTGCTGGGGCTCACGCTGGGCAGCGCCGGTTCGGTGTCGGCCAATGTCGGCCCGACCGTCGATCTGACCGCCTATGCACGAGCTCGCGCTGCCGATGGCGATGGCCGTACGCAAATCGCGGTGGCGGGTTACGACAAGGCACTGCTGCAGGCGCCGGAAAGCGTCACCGTCGCGCGGCGCGCCTATCGCGAAGCGCTCGAGGCGGGCGATGACGCGCTGATTGACCGGTCGCTGGCTGTCCTCCAGAAAAATGGCGAGGCGCCACCCGACGCGGCGTTGCTGTCCCTCGCCACGGCAATCAGGAAGAACGACCTTCCCGCCCAGAATGCCGCACTGGAACGCATTGGCAAGGGCCCGTTCGAATTCGCCCAGGCATCACTCCGGGCCTGGGTGGCCTTCGGCGCTGGCGGCGATGCGCTGACCGCGCTCGATCCGGCAAAGGGCAAGGCGGTCGCGCGCCGCTTCAATGCCGAAAACCGCGCCCTGCTGCTGATCGCGAGCGGGCGGATCGACGAGGGCGTGATCGCGCTCCAAGCATTGCTCGGCACGGACCAGGCGAGCCTCGATCTGCGTGTCAACGCGGCGCAACTGCTTGCCGGGGAAGGGCGCGGCGAGCTCGCCCAGGCGCTGTTGCGCGGGGATGACCGGGTGATCGTCGCGTTCCGTTCGCGGCTCGGTAATGGCGTGAAGCCATCGGCCGCGTTCGGCCTGTCGCGCCTGCTGCTGCGGCTTGCCGCTGATCTGGCGGAAGGTGATCCGACGCCGATCTCGATTGCCCTGATCCGCGCGGCACTGCGGGTCGAACCCGACAATGACCGGGCAAAATTGCTGCTCGCTGACGCCTTGTCGCGCAACGATGCCAGTGAGGGCGCGCTGCTGGCGCTGCAGGCGATCGGCCCCGACAGCCCATTCCATGCCGTCGCGCTCGATGCGCGCATCACTGTACTCAATCGCGCCGGGGATTCGGCGCGGGCGCTGCTTGCGGCGACTGCGCTGTCGGCCGCGCCCGGCGCGGACAGCGAAGATGCGACACGGCTCGGCGGCCTGTTTCTCACGGCGCGGCGCTATAATGATGCGGCCAAGGCCTTCACCTTGTCGATCAAGCGCGTCGGAAACGACGTCACCTGGGCGCATTATCTTCAGCTCGGCAGCGCGCTCGATCAGGCGAAACGCTGGCCGGAAGCGCGCAAGGCGCTGGAAAAGGCGGTTGCGCTCGCACCAGATGAACCGCTGGCGCTCAATTATCTCGCCTATGCCCGGATCGAGCGCGGTGAGAAGGTCGCGGAATCGCGCGCGATGCTCGAACGCGCCAGCAGCCTGGCGCCCGACGACGCCTCGGTCACCGATTCGCTCGCCTGGGCGTATTTCCGCACCGGCGACGCGCCCCGCGCGCTGCCACTCCTCGAACGTGCCGCGCGAGCCGAGCCTGCCAATGGCGATATCGCCGAGCATCTCGGCGATGCCTACTGGGCCGTCGGTCGCCGCTATGAAGCGCGCTATTCCTGGCGGGCCGCGGCAATCGTCGCCAATCCGGGCGATACTGCGCGGCTGGCCGCCAAAATCGCCTCCGGCCCGATCGAGGGCGCCCGGCGCCCGTGATCACCGAAAAAGCGCCGGCCAAGATCAACCTCGCGCTGCACGTCCGTGCACGCCGCGCCGACGGCTATCATGAGATCGAGACGCTGTTCGCGTTCCTCACAGATGGGGACGAGATACGACTGACGCCGGGCCCCATCCGGTTCGACATTGAAGGCCCGTTCGCGGCTGGACTGGCGAGCGAGGACGGGAATCTGGTGACACGTGCAATCAGGATATTTTCACAAGAGTTTCAATTATCAGGTGAAGTGTCGGTCGTTCTGCAAAAGAACCTGCCCATTGCCTCGGGTATTGGCGGCGGTTCGGCGGACGCCGCCGCGACCTTGCGCGCGCTGGCCGGCTTGCATGGCATTCCACTCGACGATCGCCGCCTGGTCGCCTGTGCCGAGGCGCTCGGCTCCGATGTTCCGGCCTGCCTGCTTGGCCGGAGCGCGATGGGTACGGGCAGGGGGGAGCGACTTCAGCCGTTGGATGGCCTGTCGGGGACACCGGTGTTGCTGGTCAATCCCGGCGTCGCTGTGTCGACCGCAACGGTGTTCGGCGCATGGGACCGAGTCGATCGCGGCCCGATCGGCGATGGCGCCCTGCTCGATCGTGCGCGAGGCGGCCGAAACGATCTTGAAGCGCCGGCCCGAGCCGCGGCGCCGGTGATCGGCGAGGTGCTCGGTCGGCTGACGCAGCATGCCGATCCGATTCTGGTTCGCATGTCCGGGTCGGGCGCGACCTGCTTCGCACTTTATCGGACGGCGCAGGAGCGAAGCGCCGCCGCTGCCGAAATCCGCGCCAGCCAGTCGGACTGGTGGTGTCTCGAATCGACACTTGCATGACAGTTTTCCGTCCTGAAATGGTACAAGGCGAAGCCAGTCGATGTCGGTCGCCTTCGCGCGATGCATCTGGCACCACTCTTGCTCCGTATCGATTGAACGGATCCGTCGCCTTGCGTGTCGCGTCCGCCGATGGTCCACGGTCCTTCCGCGCGCCATCCGACCTGAAGGGCGGTGGGCAATGGCCCGCCGCTCTTCTCGTCTCCGCATGAGCCTCCCCACGCTAATCGACGGCAGGAGCGGTGGCATCCTGCTGATCTGCGACCATGCGTCCAACGCCGTGCCCCCGGGCATCGACCTTGGCATCGATCCGGCCTTGCTCGACAAGCATATCGCAATCGATATCGGTGCAGCCCCACTGACCGAAGCATTGGCGGCACAACTCGGGGCGCCGGCAATCTTCGCCACCGTATCGCGCCTGGTCATCGACCTTCACCGCCAGCCCGATCACCCGTCACTGATGCCGGCAATCAGCGACGGGCATGCCGTCCCGGGCAATATCGATGCAGACCGCACCTCGCGTATCGCTCGCTTCCATGCGCCCTATCATCGGGCACTGGCTCAGCTGATCCGGCAGCACCGACCAACCTTGCTTGCCTCAATCCACAGTTTCACGCCCGAACTCGAACAGGGCGGGGCAGGGCGTCGCCCGTGGGAGGCGGGCATTCTCTATAATCGCGACACCCGCGCGGCGCGTCTTGCCGTCGCGCTCCTTCGCGAAGCCGGCATCCCGACCGGCGACAATGAGCCCTATTCCGGCCGGATCCTCAATGCGACGCTCAACCGGCACGGGGAGGCCAATGGCATTGCCAGCCTGGCGATCGAAGTCCGCAATGACGAGATCGCCAATGCCCCCGGCGTTGCACGCTGGGCCGAAATTCTTGGCCCGATGCTCGAATCCGTGCGCAATAGACTTGCGCGAAAGGCATCTCCCGCGACATAGGCTGTCGCATGACCCGCATATTCGACAAGTCTCGCCTGCCGAGCCGCCATGTTTCAGTCGGTCCGGAACGCGCCCCGCATCGCAGCTATTATTATGCCATGGGCATTTCCGAGGAGGATATCGCCCGGCCGTTCGTCGGGCTTGCCAGCGCCGGAAACAACTCCGCGCCGTGCAACACCACGCTCGATGCCCAGGCCGATGCGGCGCAGGCCGGCGTCATCGCGGGCGGCGGGATGCCGCGCCGCTTCAATACCATCACCGTCACCGACGGTATCGCGATGGGCCATCAGGGAATGAAATCCTCGCTGGTCAGCCGCGAGGTGATCGCCGATTCGGTCGAACTGAGCGTGCGTGGCCATTGCTATGACGCGCTGGTCGGCTTTGCCGGCTGCGACAAATCGCTTCCCGGCATGATGATGGCGATGCTGCGCCTCAACGTGCCGAGCATCTTCGTCTATGGCGGGTCGATCCTGCCCGGCAGCTATCACGGCAAGGACGTCACCGTGGTCGATGTGTTCGAGGCGGTCGGCCAATACGCCGCCGGCGGATGCCCCTTGCAGGAACTGATCGAGCTCGAAAAGGTCGCCTGTCCGGGGCACGGCGCGTGCGGCGGTCAGTTCACCGCCAATACCATGGCCTGTGTCGGCGAAGCGATTGGCCTGTCGCTGCCCAATTCCAACATGATGCCGGCGCCGTATCGCGGCCGTGACGAGATCGCCCGCGCCGCCGGCGATCAGGTCATGGCTTTGCTCGAGGCCAACATCCGTCCGCGCGACATCTGCACGCGCGAGGCGTTCATCAACGCTGCCCGCGTCGTCGCGGCGACCGGCGGATCGACCAACGGCGCGCTGCATCTTCCCGCCATGGCCAATGAGGCGGGGATCGAGTTCGACCTGTTCGATGTTGCAGAAGCTTTCAAATCAACACCTTACATCGCTGACCTGAAGCCCGGCGGGAAGTATGTCGCCAAGGATATGTACGAAGCGGGCGGCGTCTATATGCTGATGAAGACGATGCTTGAGGGTGGATTCCTCGACGGCAATTGCCTGACCGTGACGGGCAAGACCCTCGGCGAGAATATCGATCAGGTCACCTGGAACCCCGACCAGAAGGTCATTTATGACGTCAAGACGCCGATCACCGCGACGGGCGGCGTGGTCGGCCTGCGCGGCAGTCTCGCGCCCGATGGCGCGATTGTGAAAGTCGCCGGCATGCACCGCCTGCAGTTCAGCGGTCCGGCACGGGTGTTCGATTGCGAAGAGGATTGCTTCGCGGCGGTCGAGGCGCGCAACATCGTCGAGGGCTGTGTGATCGTCATCCGCTATGAGGGGCCCAAGGGTGGCCCCGGCATGCGCGAAATGCTGTCGACCACCGCCGCGCTCTATGGACTTGGCCTTGGCGAGAAAGTCGCGCTGATCACCGATGGCCGTTTTTCGGGCGCGACGCGCGGTTTCTGTATCGGCCATGTCGGACCCGAGGCAGCCGATGGCGGGCCGATCGCGCTGGTCGAGGATGGCGATATCATCAGCATCGACGCGGCTGTCGGCACGATCGACCTCGATGTCGCGGACGATGTGCTGGCGGAGCGGCGCGCGCGTTGGCAGCCGCGCACGAACGAGTACCAGTCCGGTGCGCTGTGGCGCTATGCGGCGACGGTCGGCCCGGCTTATAAGGGCGCGGTCACGCACCCGGGAGCCAGTGCCGAACGCCATGTCTATGCGGATATCTAGCGCAAGCCTGCTTGTTCTCCCTATCGCGTTCAGCCTTGCCGCGTGCGGCGAGACCAAGACCGACCATTCCACCCTGGCCAAGGTCGAGGCCGAACAGCGCGCCGCGGTCGAGGACAAGGGCGAGCTGGTCTGCGCCCGGGGCGGTTCGAATGATTTTGCGCGCGTCTGTACCGTCGACCGCGAAACCACCGCCGATGGCCTGATCCTGACCGTGCGCCATCCCGACGGGGCCTTTCACCGCCTGCTGGTGACCAAGGACGGGCGCGGCGTGGTTGCGGCCGACGGGGCGGAACAGGCCAAGGTCACCATATTGGCCGACAACAAGATCGAGGTCGCATTGGGCGGGGATCGCTATCGCCTGCCGGCCACCGTGCGCGGACCCGCTGCCAAGAAGCCATGACGCCACTTGCCGGCAACCCCATTGTTACTGCAGCAGAAATGCGCGCGGCGGAGGACGTCGCGATCACCGCCGGCACGACCGTCGACGCGCTGATGGGCCGCGCCGGGGCAGAAGTCGCCCGGGCGATCCTGCGGCTCGCATCGGGCAGCGAGGTGCTGATCCTGTGCGGTCCGGGCAATAATGGCGGCGACGGCTATGTCGCGGCCGCGGCGTTGCGCGAGTGGGGCTTGCCCGTGCGTGTTGCCGCGCTCGCGCCACCGGCGACCGAGGCGGCGCGCACTGCCTGTGCAGGCTGGACCGGACCGGTCGAGACGCTGGCCGAGACGAAATCCGCACCGATCCTGGTCGATGCCCTGTTCGGTACCGGCCTGTCGCGACCGCTCGATCCGGCGATCGTCGCGGTGCTGAAGCGGTTGAATGCCCGCGCACGGCTGTCGATCGCGGTCGACCTGCCGAGTGGTTTGGACACCGACCGCGGTGTGGCGCTTGGCGATATTCCCACGGCTGACGTCACGCTGGCGCTCGGTGCGCCGAAACCTGCGCATCTGCTATATCCGGCCGCCGGCCTGTGCGGGGCGGTCCGTGTCCTCGATATCGGCGTAGCGGTCTCGAGCGATGCCGCAGTGCTGGCCGCGCCCGATCTGCCGAACCCTGGCCCGGACTCGCACAAATATTCGCGCGGCATGGTCGCGATCATCGGCGGCGACATGCCCGGCGCCGCCGAACTGTCGGCGATTGCCGCACTGCGCGCCGGTGCCGGCTATGTCCTGCTGCTCACCGACCATGGCGCGCCGCAGCCGCATGCCGTGGTGCGCAAGGCGTTTGCGCCGGATGCGTTGACCGACAAGCGCATCGGCGCGGTGATCATTGGTCCCGGCCTTGGGCGTAGCGATGCGGCATGTTCACGCCTCGACCAGGCTCTGATGTCATCGGCGTCGCTGGTGATCGATGGCGATGCACTTCATCTGCTCGACACGGCGCGTCTCGAAACCCTTCGCGATCGCGCCGCGCCGGTGATCATGACGCCACATGCCGGTGAGTTCGATGCGTTGTTCGGGAAGGGCGACGAGAGCAAGATCGACCGCGCCCGCGCGGCCGCAAAACGGTCTGGTGCGACAATCGTCTTCAAGGGCGCCGATACCGTCATCGCGTCGCCACAGGGAGCAGTTCGTATTGCGCAAGCGGCCAATGCCTGGCTGTCGACCGCCGGCACCGGCGACGTCCTGGCCGGTGCGGTCGGCGCTTTCCTGGCGGGAGGTGGAAACAATGCTTTCGATGCCGCCTGTGCCGGCGTATGGGCGCATGCCCGCGCCGCACAGCGACTGCGCGGCGCCTTTATCGCCGATGATCTTGCAGACGCCCTGACGGCCGTCAGGAGCAGAGTATGACCGACACCATCGTCCGCGTCGCCGCCCGAGGCGAGGGCATCACCGCCGATGGCCGCCACGCCGCACTGGCCGCGCCGGGCGATCTGCTGACGATCAGCGGCGACGTCATTCCGGGCCCGCATCATCAGGCGCCGCCATGCCGCCATTTTCCGCGCTGTGGCGGGTGCCAGCTGCAGCATCTCGATGACGCCAGCTATAGCGACTTCATCACGGACCGCATCGTCGGCGCGCTGGCGGCGCACAGCCTCGACACCGACATTCGTGCGCCGTTGCTATCGCCGCCGGCCAGCCGCCGCCGCGCCGCGCTGCAGGCCGAGATGAAGGGCGGCCGCATCCAGATCGGTTTCAGCGAAAATGCCAGCCATGTGCTGGTCGATATTGAGGAATGCCATATCCTCACCCCGGCGCTGTTCGCGGTGATCGCGCCGCTGCGGCCCCTGCTCGCCAAATTCCTCAAGAAGAACCGCCGTGCGCGCCTGCATCTGACCGAGGCCGATCAGGGCATCGATCTGCTGATCGAGGGGATCGAGCCGGAGGGGCTGGCTGCGGCCGAGGCGATCAGCGATTTCTGCAGTCAACACAATGTCGCGCGCTTCGCGATCGACAGCGGCCTTGGCCCGGAAGTCCGCTGGGAACCCGAGCCGGTCACCATCACGTTGAGCGGCGTGCCTGTCGCCTTGCCAACCGGCGCCTTTCTTCAGGCGACGCGTGAGGGGGAGGCGGCGCTGGTCGCGGCAGTGCGCGAAGCGATTGGCGGGGCGACCACGACGGCCGATCTGTTCGCCGGCCTCGGCACCTTCACCTTCGCGCTGCCGGGCCGCGTTTATGCCGGTGAAGCGGCGCGCGATGCGATCGGTTCGCTCAAATCGGCGGCCGCGCTGGCCCGTCGCCAGATCTTCGCTGATCACCGCGACCTGTTCCGGCGTCCGCTGACCGTGGTCGAACTGGACCGGTTCCAGGCGATCATCGTTGATCCACCCCGTGCGGGCGCGCGTGAACAGGCATTGCTGATGGCCGAGTCTCAGGTACCCGTGATCGCCTATGTTTCCTGCAATCCCAGCAGCTTTGCACGCGATGCGGAGATGCTGTGCAAAGGCGGTTACAGGCTCGACTGGATTCAGCCGGTCGGCCAGTTCCGCTGGTCGACTCATGTCGAACTGGCGGCGCGGTTCAGCCGTTAACGGCCTATATCAGGCGCGTTGTAGCGGCCATGGCCATGCGCGAGGCCATTGCACTGATGGCATCGGGGCATTGCTGTTCTCGACACCAAGAAAGAGCGCGCCGGTACAAGTCCGGCAAGCAACGAGATGCCTGATCCCGGGTGATGGTTGAATCGCTGCCGGCAACGGACCTCCGGCGGGCGGGGCGGCGGGAGATATGGGACACCGGAAGTGTCATATCTTTCGGGCTGTCGCGTCGGCGGGATATCGGCCCCGAAATCGCGCCCAGCTCAGGCCATCCTGCGATAAGAAGCTGGAGATATGGGACACCGGTAGTCGCATATGTTGGGCCGCCGTCCGGCGGAACTGGCCGTATAATATCATTATATATCAGGTATTTAAAGACAATTGGCGACTTGGGCGTGACGTTTGCCCCCGGTCGATCTCCATCCAGGGCGAGCGACGGCGACGGCCCGTTCAGGGATAATCCGCCCGGAGAAAGAACAACCCGTCCGGCGGTGCATTAAGCCCGAGCGCCGCCCGGTCCCGGGCCTCCAGCGCGGCGCTCATATCGTCCGCCGACCATTTTCCCTGACCGACCAGCGCCAGGCATCCGACCATCGAGCGGACCTGATGATGCAGGAACGACCGCGCCGATGCCCGCACCAGGATGCGCTCCCCCTCGCGCAGCACATCGAGCCGGTCGAGCGTGCGCACCGGGCTGTCGGCCTGGCAATGCGCGGAGCGGAAGGTGGTGAAGTCATGGCGTCCGACCAGCCGGGCCGCGCCGTCCGCCATGACGTCGGCGTCGAGGCCGATCGGCACCCGCCAGGCCAGGCCGCGCTCGACGGTCAGCGGTGCGCGGCGCGTGACGATGCGATATTCATAATGCCGCGCCAGGCAGGAAAAACGCGCATGCCAATCGTCCGGCACGATCTCGCACGCCAGGATCGCCACCGGATCGGGCCGCAGCGTCGCATTGAGCGCTTCCATCAGCCGGAACGGGGTGATCGGCCGCATCACGTCGATATGCGCGCGCATACCCAGCGCATGGACCCCGGCATCGGTGCGCCCAGCGGCATGCACCGCCACCGTTTCACCGGTGATCGCCAGCGCCGCCGCCTCGATTGCCGCCTGGACGCTTGGGCCATGGCTCTGCCGCTGCCAGCCCATAAAGGGCCGGCCATCGAATTCGACGGTCAGCGCGAAGCGTGTCACGTCAGCACCGTTCCGGCCGGGATCGAAAAGCCGCGCAGCAGCTCGACTGACGTCATGACGCCACGCCCGGCACGCTGGACGTGAACCGGTGACAGCACGCCATCCGCACAGCCAATCTCCAACGCGTCACCGACGACCAGACCTGGCTCGGCCGAGCCGGCTTTCGCCACCGCTTCGAGAATTCGAATACGTTCGCCGGCGAGTTCGAAAAAGGCACCCGGGACCGGGTTGAAAGCGCGAACCTGGCGCTCGACCTCGATCGCGCTGCGGGTGAAATCGATCCGGGCCTCGGCCTTGTCGATCTTGGCGGCATAGGTGACGCCATCGTCCGGCTGTGGCTCGGGCGGATAGGCATCGAGATCGGCCAGCGCCGTCACCATCAGTCGCGCGCCCATTGCGCTCAGTTCATCGGTCAGTTCGCCAGCCGTCTTGGCGTCAACGCCGGTCGCTTCGCGTAACAGCACCGGCCCGGTATCAAGCCCGGCCTCCATCTGCATGATGCACACGCCGGTCTCGGTGTCGCCGGCGAGAATCGCGCGCTGGATCGGCGCGGCGCCACGCCATCGCGGCAAGAGTGACGCATGGACGTTCAGGCAGCCAAGGCGGGGCGCGTCGAGCACCGCACGCGGCAGGATCAATCCATAAGCTGCGACCACGGCGACCTCCGCCCCGAAAGCGGCGAATTCCGCCTGCGCCTCTGCGTCGCGCAACGATATCGGCGTTCGCACCGCCAGCCCCAGTGCCTCGGCGCGCGCCTGAACCGGGGAAGGAGTCAGCGCCTTGCCGCGTCCCGCACGGCGTGGCGGCTGGCTGTAGACTGCCGCCACATCGTGACCGGCATCGACCAGCGCCTGCAATACCGGCACCGAGAATTCGGGCGTGCCCATGAAGATGATCCGCATGGCTATGCTCTGGCCGCTTGCCGGAGGGCAGCGCAACCCCCTATCTGTTCCAAATGGCGTCTCCCGAGATCGAAGCCCTGACACAGGCATTGGCGCGGCTTCCCGGCCTGGGGCCGCGGTCGGCGCGCCGCGCGGTGCTGCATCTGCTCAAGAAGCGCGAAACCGCGCTCGGGCCTTTGCTCAATGCTCTGAACGCGGTTGAGGAAAATCTCGCAACCTGTTCGATCTGCGGCAATATCGATACGATCAATCCGTGCGGAATCTGTATCGACCCGCGGCGCGATTCGCGCGCGCTGTGTGTTGTCGAGGAAGTCGCCGATCTCTGGGCGCTCGATCGCTCACGACTGTTTCCCGGCCGCTTCCATGTCCTTGGCGGTCGACTCTCGGCGCTTGAAGGCATCCGGCCGGAAGATCTGACGATCGATTCGCTGGTGCGCCGGATCGAAGCGGGCGGCATTGACGAGGTGGTGCTTGCGATGAACGCCACGCTCGAGGGACAGACCACCGCGCATTATATCGCCGAGCGGATCGAGCGCTTCCCGATCCGCGTGACTCAACTCGCCCATGGCCTGCCGGTCGGCGGCGAACTCGATTATCTCGACGAAGGCACGCTGGCGCAGGCGCTGAGAGCGAGACGACCGGTCGCTTGACGTCAGGCCCGCTCTTTCCTAGCTCGCGGCAATGGCAATATTGGAAATCCTCGAAGTCCCGCATCCCGGCCTGCGTGCCGTCGCGAAGCCCGTCGCAAGCGTGGACGATTCTATCCGCGCGATCGTCTCCGACATGTTCGACACGATGTACGATGCCCGCGGCATCGGCCTTGCCGCGACTCAGGTCGCGATCGAGCAACGCATCGTCGTGATCGACCTGCAGGAGCCGGAAAGCGACGAGAAGGACGCCAAGCCGGTCCGCGTGCCGCATGTCTTCATCAATCCGGAGATCGTGTCGGTCAGCGACGAGTTCGCTTCCTATAACGAAGGCTGCCTCTCGATCCCCGATCAATATGCCGAGGTCGAGCGCCCGGCGCGTTGCACGATCAAATGGCTCGACGGCGACGGCAAGGCACATGAGCAGGGATTCGACGGCCTGATGGCGACCGCGATCCAGCATGAGATCGACCATCTCAACGGCGTGCTGTTCATCGACCATATCTCGCGGCTGAAGCGCGACATGGTGCTGAAGAAGCTCGCCAAGGCGCGTAAGGCAGCGTGAGCCTATCTTGCCCTCCCTCTACGGGGAGAGGGCAGACGACCCCGGCGAAGGCCGGGGGAAGTCGAGAGAGGGCAGTCCGGCACCGTCCTTATGACACACTGCCCCTCTCCCAATCCTCTCCCCGAAGGGGAGAGGGCTAAGCGCTAGAACAATCCTTCGATCTCGCCATTCGCCCCGAACCGGATCGACTCCGCCGCCGGCACGCGCGGCAATCCCGGCATGGTCATGATCTCGCCGCAGATTGCCACGACGAACCCGGCGCCCGCCGACAGCCGCACTTCGCGCACCGGCACGACATGCCCGGTCGGCGCGCCGAGCTTCGCCGGATCGGTCGAGAAGCTGTACTGGGTCTTCGCCATGCACACGGGCAGGGCGCCGAACCCGGCATCTTCCCATCGCCTGAGCTGCGCATGCACGCCGGGATCGGCGATCGCCTCTTCCGCGCGGTAGATGCGCGTCGCGACGGTATTGATCTTGTCGAACAGTGACAGCCCGTCATCATAGAGCGGCGCGAATTGCGGTGTCGCATGGTCGCACAGTTCCGCGACTTTCTCCGCCAGCGTTTCGGCGCCCGCGCTGCCATCGGCCCAATGCGTGCACAGGATCGCTTCGGAGCCCTGGGCCGCGGCGATCTCGCGGATCACCTCCAGTTCGGCATCGGTATCGGTCGAGAATTTATTGATCGCGACGATTGCCGGCACGCCGAACTGTCGCACATTTTCGATATGCCGCGCCAGATTGACGCCGCCGCGCCGTACCGCCTCGGGATCGGCGACGGCGAGATCCGTCTTGGCCACGCCACCATTCATCTTCAGCGCGCGCACCGTTGCGACGATCACGGCCGCTGATGGCTTCAGTCCCGACTGGCGGCATTTGATGTCGAAGAACTTCTCCGCGCCGAGATCCGCGCCGAACCCCGCTTCGGTCACCACATAATCGCCCAGACCAAGCGCGGCGCGCGTGGCGATGACCGAATTGCAGCCATGCGCGATATTCGCGAACGGCCCGCCATGGACGAAGGCCGGATTGCCTTCCAGTGTCTGCACCAGATTGGGCTTCACCGCCTGTGCCAGGAGCACCGCCATCGCGCCATCGGCTTTCAGGTCGCGCGCCGTGACCGGCTGCTTGCCGCGGGTATAGGCAACGACGATCCGCCCCAGCCGGGCTTCGAGATCTTCCAGATCGCGCGCCAGGCACAGGATTGCCATGACCTCCGACGCGACCGTGATGTCGAAACCGCTCTCGCGCGGATAGCCGTTGGCGGGGCCGCCAAGCGACTGGGCGATATCGCGCAGTGCCCGGTCGTTCATGTCGAGCACGCGCCGCCACACGATCCGCCGCACATCGATATCGAGCGCATTGCCCCAATGGACGTGGTTGTCGATCATCGCCGCGAGCAGATTATGCGCCGAGGTGATGGCGTGGAAATCGCCGGTAAAGTGGAGGTTGATATCCTCCATCGGTACGACCTGAGCATAGCCGCCCCCGGCCGCACCGCCCTTGGTTCCGAAGCATGGCCCGAGCGACGGCTCGCGCAGGCACAATATCGCGCGCTTACCGATCCGGTTCAGCGCGTCGGCGAGGCCAACCGATGTGGTCGACTTGCCTTCACCCGCCGGTGTCGGATTGATCGCCGTGACAAGGATCAGCTTGCCCTGTTTTCCCGTCGCCGGGACGCGGGACAGGTCGATCTTGGCTTTGAAATGGCCATAGGGTTCGACCGCCTGGGGAGGGATCGATAGCGTGGCGGCAATCTCATTGATCGGTTTCAGGGTGGCGGCGCGGGAAATCGCAATGTCGGTCTGCATGGCGCCTCTCCTAGCCAAGGGCTGGCGCAACACAATCCTCCACGCTAGGGTTCCTGCAATGTTCCATCGAGAGACCCAATGAACGGCCTGACCATTTCGTTATTGTTGATTGTTGCCCTGCTGGCGGGGCTTGGCGCGGGCTGGTTCCTGGGCGGGAGAGGCAGTGCCGAGATCCGCGCCGAGCGCGATGCGCGCGCCGAGGAGCATAAGCGCGCTCTGGTCGATCTTGCCCTGGCCGAGGAACGCGCGCGCGCGGCGGTGCAGCTTACCGGGACGCTTGAGATCATCCGCGACGAACGCGATGTCGCGCGTACCGATCTCGCCACGCTCAAGGCTCAGGCCGGCGCTTTCGAGACGCGACTGACCGAGCTGCGCGAAGCCAAGGACCTGATGGCCGCGCAATTCGCCGAAGTGTCCAATAAATTGCTGGCCGAGGCGCAGGAGACGTTCCTCACCCGGGCCGATGCCCGGTTCAAACAGTCGGAGGAAACCGCCGGCCAGAACCTCAAATCCATGCTTCAGCCGGTCAGCGACCGGCTGCTGAAATATGAGGAGACCGTCAGCAAGGTCGAATCCGAGCGCAAGGGCGCGTTCGACCAGCTCAAGGGGCAGCTTGAAGGGCTGCGCGTCGGCCAGGAGAAAGTCAGCAGCGAAGCCGCGAAGCTGGTCAATTCGCTGCGCAATGCGCCCAAGTCGCGTGGCCGCTGGGGCGAGCAGCAGTTGAAGAATGTGCTCGAAACCTGCGGCCTGTCCGAACATACCGATTTCCAGACCGAGGTGAGCATCTCCGGCGGTGACGAAGGGGGGCGGCTGCGTCCCGACGCGATCGTCACCGTGCCTGGCGGACGCAGCCTGGTGATCGACGCCAAAGTCTCGCTCAACGCCTATCAGGATGCGTTCGGCGCGGTCGATGAGGCCGAACGGCTGGTCGGGCTTGCCGCCCATGCCGCGTCGATGCGCGCGCACGTCAACGGTCTCGGCAACAAGGCCTATTGGAGCCAGTTCGCCGATGCCCCCGATTATGTCATCATGTTCGTGCCGGGCGAACATTTCCTGTCAGCGGCGCTTGAGCATGATCCGACCTTGTGGGACTTCGCGTTCGAAAAGCGCGTGCTGCTCGCCACTCCAACCAACCTGATCGCCATCGCCCGGACGGTCTCGGCGGTGTGGCGCCAGGAGCGGCTCGCCAAGGAAGCGCGCCAGATCGGTGAATTGGGCAAGGAGTTGTACGACCGGCTGGCCAAGGCGGCCGGGGATCTGCGCAAGGTTGGCGGCGGGCTGACCTCGGCGGTCAATAATTACAACGCCTTCGTCTCCAGTTTCGAAAGCCGCACCCTGGTCACGGCCCGCAAGCTGAAGGAGCTCAACATCGAGCCCGGCGCGCGCGAAATCGAGGACGTGCCACCGGTCGAGGCGCTGGCGCGCTATGGTGACGGTCCGGTGCTGATCGAGGGCGATCTGGATGAAGCAGCCGAATAGCCCGCCGGCGGCTATCCGGCTCGGCGTCACGTGACATTGACTATGGTGTTCCACCAGGTGTGGGTCGATCGCTGAATTGAAACGTCCACGGCCGCGCTGGTCGAAGGACGGCCTTCGGCCTTGACGATCTCCAGCAAGAATCGCGTTGGCGCGTCGTGGCGGATGAATTTCGGAGGCAGCGCGATGTGGCAGGCGCCGGTCTGGTCTGTTCCGGCCCCACAGTTCACACCCAGCGCGAGGGTTTCGCCCGATCCGGGAATATGCAGTTTCACGGTTCGGGGTTGGCCCGATGGCAAGTCGTCGCATCGCACCTTCAGTCTCATGTCGAATGGTGCTTCGAGAACGTCTTCATGGATCCAGAGGAAAAAATACTTCGATCGTCCGCGCGTAAAATCTTCGAGGTCGATCTTGCAGCCGCTGTTGTTATCGATCGTCCGCGCCTTGACGAATTCGTACCTGTTGGGCGACGCCAGCGGGACGACAATCGCGAGGAGCGGCACGACGGCGGCGATAAGACAACCGGCTCTGCCGGTGGTTCGCCAGCGAGTGGAATGTGCCTTTACCAATGGCTGTTCGTCATCGGTCACTCGTTTCTCGCTCAGCCGCAATTCGTGAACCACAACCACAATAGCCAATGGACCCGCAACGCAAGGTTTACAGCGATTATCGATCAGGTATCCCGTTCGTCTATGGCCAAGCTTCTCGTTCCCGGCGACCTCGCTCCCTGGTTTCACGCCGCCGCACTTGGCGGCAGTCCGCGCTACGCGTTCGATACCGTTGCCGGTCGGGCAATCGTCCTGCTGTTCCATGGCAGTGCCGGCTGGCCGGCAAGCCAGGCCGCGCTGCAAGTGGTGGAACGCCACCGCCATCTGTTCGACGATGCCAATGCCTGCTTCTTCGGCGTTTCGATCGACCCTGGCGACGTCAGTGAGAAGCGAATTGAGCCGTCATTGCCCGGTATCCGCTGGTTCCTCGACCATGACCGCGCGGTGTCAGGACGATATGGTGCGGTCGATGACGAAGGAGAGGCGCAGCGTTATCGACCGCATTGGCTGTTGCTCGATACGATGCTGCGTGTCGTCGACCGTGCCGAGATCGCTGACGGCGACAGGATCATGGCCGGGCTGGAGGCATTGATCGGGCAGAACCGGGATCGCAGCCGTGACATCAACGCGCCGGTGCTGATCGCGCCGCGCATCCTGGAACCGGCGCTCTGTCGCCAGCTGATCGAGCTTTACGAGCGACAGGGTGGCGAAGAGTCCGGCTTCATGCGCGAAGAGAATGGGATGACCGTGCTCAAGGTCGACCACGCCCATAAGCGGCGGTCGGATTGCGCGATCGAGGACGAGCAATTGATCGCCGCGCTTAGGGCGCGGCTCAATCGCTTTCTGCGCCCGATGATCAGCCGCGCCTTTCAATTCGATGCGACGCGGATCGAACGCTGGATCGTCGCCTGTTACGACGACGATCATGGCGGCGGCCATTTTCGCGCGCATCGCGACAACACCACCAAGGGTACGGCGCATCGCAAATTCGCCTGCACGATCAACCTCAACGCCGAAGACTATGAGGGCGGCGATCTGCGCTTTCCCGAATTTGGCGCGCGCACCTATCGCGCGCCGACCGGCGGGGCGGTCGTCTTTTCCTGCTCGCTGCTGCACGAGGCGACACCGGTCACGCGCGGCAAGCGCTATGCCTTTCTGCCATTCCTGTACGACGATGCCGGTGCGGCCGTGCGTCAGCAGAATTTGCAATTTCTGGCGCCCGAATTCGGCAGCTATAATGCGGGGCTTCCGGGAAACGCGCCCGGGCCGGCTGAGCTTGCGAAACCGGACGGCTGATCGTGAGGGAGTGAATGATGACAATCCTGCTCGCGCTGATGCTGAGCGCCCCACCGATCGCCGTTCAGGCGCCCAGTCAGCCCGCGACTGCCGCCAGATCGCAGGATGTCCGGCTGTCCCAGGCGCTCGAGGCCATGCTGGCCAAGAAGAATGACCTCGCGCTGCAACTGCTCGATCCATTCCTGGCCGACAGCGAAGCGCATTATGCCAGTGAAAAGCGCCGGATCTTTTGCGCCGACGGGTCGGAAGAGACATTGCTCTATCTGGCCGGAGCGGCTGCCGCGAAGCCATCGCGAGGTGCCATCGCGATCCCGGCCGATTGGTGTCTGGGATTATGGGCCAAGGGGTATATTCTGATCGACATGGGCAAGCCCGAGGCCGGCATACCCTTTCTGCAGAAAGCGATCGCGATGCGCCCGCAGCGCAGCCAGTATCTCGGCGAGCTGGGCTTTGCGTATCAGCAGCTCAAGGACTGGCCAGCATCGCTTGATGCCTATCGGCGGGCGGAGGCGGCCGCCGAAGGTCCCGGCCCGGACCGCGTCAGAGACCTGGGGCGCGCCTGGTTCGGCAGGGCCTATATCATGGTCGAGCTGGGGCGCTGGGACGAGGCGGAGGCATTGCTGCAGAAATGCCTCGAGCTCGATCCCAATAACGCCAACGCGAAGACCGAGCTCCAGTACGTCAGGGAGCACCGGCCGAAATCCAGCTGACGAGACGCGTCAGCGCCGCCCGGAGAATGCCGGCACCAGCACCAGCCTGGTCTGGCCACGCCCGCTCAGCACGAGCTTGCCGCTGCGATTGGAGCTGACGCTCAGCCGCTGATTGAACGCGCCGAGGATCGCCAGTTCCTGAGTCATCACCCCCGGCTGGCACCCCATCTGAGTCGCCATCAACGGGCCGGTGACGAGGAAGCCGCGCTCGAAGCGATAGGTGCCGCCGAAATTGTTGCAGCCGGTGCTGCCGCCGATGCGGTTCCCGGTGAAAGTTACCGATGCCAGCTTCGGGCCTCGTGTCGGCAGGCCGCCGACGCTCTCGATCCGCCAGGCACCGGAGAGTGCCGATGCCGGGGCAGGGGCGGGGGCCGCAATCGAGGCGCCGCCGCACCCGCTGACCGTGCGGCGCCCGATCGTAACCGTCACCTTGTCCGGATAGACCCGGTCGCTCATCCCGTCGCTGCACCGGACATTGGTGATGTCGACGATGATGCGGTCGGTGACATAACGCCGCCCATTGAAGCTCGGCCGCGGCTCGGGTGCCGAGGCGGTCACCCGGGTCCGGCCATAGTCGCCGACATAGCGGATCAGGTCGCGGTCGATCGCCAGTGTCCAGCCCGGCTCGGTGCCGACCGCTTCGTAAAGCGGCGCGCGCTCCCGCTGAGCGAACGCGGTACCGGTCAGCAACAGGGCAGGCGCAGTGAAGATGAGGATGACGGCGGGGGCGAACTTCATGACGGATCTCCTTGAGCCATCGCGACTATCGCCGCGTGGCTGAACCGATCATTACGCAACCGGCCGAGAGGCCATCAGCCGCGGCGCTGCGCCAATACCTCGTACGCCATCACTGCCGTCGCCACCGCCGCATTGAGGCTGTCGGCCTTGCCCAGCATCGGGATCTTGACCAGCAGGTCGCACTCGGCGGCATAATTGTCCGGCATGCCCTGTGCTTCATTGCCGGTGAGCAGGAAGGTCGGCGAGATGTAGCGCGCGGCGCGATAGTCGCTCTCGGTATCGAGGCTGAGCCCGACAAGCTGGCCTGGGCCGCTGCGCAGCCACGGCACGAACTCCGACCATTCCGCCTGCACCACCGGCACGGTGAACAGCGCGCCCATGCTCGCGCGAACCGCCTCGACCGAGAAGGGGTCGACGCTTTCGCCGATCAGGATCAGGCCGCCCGCGCCGACCGCATCGCCGGTGCGCAGGATCGTGCCGAGATTGCCCGGGTCGCGCAGCCGCTCCGCGACCAGCCAGATATCGGCGCTGCCGCGGTCGAGCGAGTCGAGCGAGCTGGCGAATTCGTCGAACACCCCCACCACCGCCTGGGGATTGTCCTTGCCCGACAGCTTGGAGAGGATGTCCGGTGTGGTTTGGATCGACTCGCCGCCCGCCGCCTCGACGTCGATCGACAGCGCGTTGACCAGCGGATGCCCGGCGCTGGCGGCGGCGTAGAAGAGCGTCTGGGGCAGGCGTCCGGTCTCGCGCGCCTCGGTCAGGATGCGCAATCCCTCGGCAAGGAACTGGCGCTGTTCGCGGCGGTGACGCTTGTCGCGCAGCTCGCGCACCCGCTTGATCAGCGGGTTGGAAAAGGCGGTAATCTCGCGCGGCATCAATCCTCGCCGAACTTGGCTTCCACCAGTTCGCACAAGGCGCCGACCGCAGCCTCGGCACCGTCGCCATCGGCGCTGATCGTGATCGAATCGCCCATCGCCGCGCCGAGCATCATCAGGCCCATGATCGAGGTGCCGGTCACGCTGCCCGCGCCGTCCTTTTCGACCGACAGCTCGACCGCCTGAGTCGAGGCGAGGGTGACGAACTTGGCGCTGGCCCGCGCATGAAGGCCGCGCTTGTTGGTAATGAGGACCGTCCGTTGCACCGGCATCAGGCAGCGGCCTCGCCCAGCACCTCGGAAGCGACGGTAATATATTTCCGCCCCGCCTCTCGCGCCGCAGCGACGGCATCGACCACTTTCATCCGCGTCCGTGCCGAGGCGAGTCGGATCAGCATCGGCAGGTTGATCCCGGCGATCACCTCCACCCGACCCTTTTCCATCAGCGAGATGGCCAGATTGGAGGGCGTGCCGCCGAACAGGTCGGTCAGCAGGATGACGCCGTGACCGGTGTCGACCTGAGCGATCGCATTGGCGATATCGCTGCGGCGCGCTTCCATGTCGTCGTCAGGGCCGATCGCGATGGTCGCGATACGATCCTGCTTGCCCACAACATGCTCCATCGCGGTCACGAATTCATCGGCGAGGCGCCCATGCGTCACCAGAACCAGGCCGATCATTGCAAAACAGTTCCACTTCCAGGCCCACTTGCCGGTGCGCCCTCCAGCGAGTCCTGGGGCGCCGCGGCAAGATCGCGGTGAGTGACCGTGGGCGAAAATCCTTCGTCGCGCAACCGTTGGGCTACCCGTTCCGTGACATGCACTGAGCGATGTCTCCCGCCGGTACAGCCGAATGCGATCGTCACATAGGATTTTCCCTCGGCTCTGTAGCGCGGCAGCAACAACAGCAGCAGCGATTCGATCTGCGCCAGTGCGGCGTCATAAGCAGGGTCGCCCGCGATATAGTCCCCGACAGCGGCATCGAGCCCGGTGCCGGGCCGAAGCGCCTCGACCCAATGCGGATTGCGCAGGAAGCGCATGTCGAACACCAGATCAGCATTGCGCGGCACGCCGCGGGCGAAACCGAATGACGTCACCGACAGGGTCGGCGCGCCGAGCTTCTCGCCGGAAAAGGTTTCGCGAACATTCTGCGCCAGCTCATTGGCGGTCATGCTGGTCGTGTCGATCAGCCGGTTGGCCCAAGCTCGCAGAGGCGCGAGCAGTTCGCGTTCGCGCGCAATGCCGTCGCTTGCTGGCCGGTCGAGCGCCAGCGGATGGCGCCGCCGCGTCTCGGAATAGCGCCGTTCGAGCTCGCCGCCGGCGCAATCGAGGAACAATGTGCCGATGTCATGGCCATGGTCCTCCCGCAGCTTCTGGATTCGCTCGACCACCCGTTCGGGGTCGAAATCGCGCGTCCGGGCGCCGATCCCAAGCGCCAGCGGCTGCGAAATGCTCTCCGCACTTTCCGGCAGCGGTGCCGACAGCAGCCGGTCGAGCAGCAGCAGCGGGAGATTGTCGACCACCTCCCAGCCGAGATCCTCAAGTGTCCTGAGGACGGTCGACTTGCCCGCGCCCGACATACCCGTGACGAGCAGGATATTCTTGGGGTCGCGGTTCATTCCGGGGCTGCGATTCGTCGCAACGCCAATTCGACCTTGATCGGCGCCGAGTTCTCATGCGCGTCCAGCGTCACTTCGGGTATCGCGATCCCGGCGACTTTCCGCTCCATCCGCTCGAGCGGCATGCGGTCGAAGCCACCGGCCAGACGCACCAGCAAGGCAGCGGGCACGCGCTCGACATAGGGCATCACGATGATGCCGATACCGCGCACCTCGATCTTGCCGGCAATCGTCACCGGTGCCGATGCAAGCAATGTTTCGCCGTTGCGCACCAGGATCGTGTAATCATCGCTGACCAGCACCGCGCCGCGATCGATCAGGCGCAGTGCAAGATCCGACTTGCCCGCGCCCGAAGGTCCTTCGATCAGCACGGCCCGGCCATCGATCGCCACGGTCGACACATGCAGCGTCTCGGTCGAGACGCCGGCAGCCTTTACGAGAAGTCTCGGGTCGCGGCTCATCGGCGATCCCTTAGGGGTAATGTCACCACGAAACGTGCCCCGCTCAATCGATCCTCGCGCGATTCGACCACGATCGATCCCTGATGCCCCTCGACGATGGTCCGCGCAATGGCGAGGCCTAAACCTGAATGCTTACCGAATTCCTCGCTTTCAGGACGCAGCGACTGAAATCGGCTGAATACCTGCTCGCGCGCTTCTTCCGGTACGCCGGGCCCTTCATCCTCGACCTTGATGATCAGCTCGTCCTGGTCGCGCGCCGCGGCGATGCTGATCAGGCCACCATCGGGCGAGAAGGACACGGCATTGTCGACCAGATTCTCGAACACGCGTTCGAGCCGCGACCCTTCGCCCATCACGATCAGCCGGTCGCTCTTGCGATGGTCGAAGCGCAGCCGGATGCCGCGTTCGATGCCGCGTTCGTTGCGCTGGGCGAGCAACCCGTCGAGCATCGCGCCAATATCGACCGGCTCGAACTTGGCGCGGCTGAGCTGCGCATCGAGCCGCGACGCTTCCGAAATGTCGGTGATCAGCCGGTCCATGCGGTGGACATCGTCGCGCACGATCGCAAGCAGCCGCTCCTGCAATTCCGGGTCGCGCACCAGCGACAGCCCCTCGACCGCGGACCGGAGCGAGGCGAGGGGGTTCTTCATTTCATGCGCGACATCGGCGGCGAACGCCTCGGTCGCATCGATCCGCGCGCGCAGGGCAAGGCTCATGTCCGATAGCGCGCGCGCGAGCATGCCGACCTCATCACGGCGCGTCGGCAGGCGTGGCACCACCACTTCGCGTGCGCGCCCGAGCCGCACCCGCACCGCCGCCCGCGCCAGTCGGCGGAGCGGCCGCACAATGGTGCGCGCAAGGAACAGCGACAACAGGATCGAGACGATCGCGACGATCAGCAGCACGACGCTCAGGCGGAACCGCTCGACCCGCACCGTCTGAGTGATGTCGGTCGCGTTCATCGTCGTCATCACCACGCCCTGTACAGTGTTGGGCCCCGCCTTGGACGTCGCCTTGGGCCCTGGCTTGGGCCCGGATATGGCGGCGGCCGCGGTGATCACCGGCGTCCGATCGGGCGCGCGCCACACTGTCGCGGGCGCTGTCTCGGTATTGCGCGCTGTGCGTACATCGGGCCAGTCGAGCCCGGCGCTGCGTTCGCGATAGAGCGGCGCGCGGGGCGTGCCGACAACCGTGTCGATCATCGCGTCAAGGAAGCGCGCCGCACCCTGACCCCAATCCTGTTTGTCGGGGTCCTGCAGCACGACATTGCGCAGGCCGAGCGTGCGAGTGTCGCTGATCAGCGTCCCGGCCTCGTCGTAGAGGCGCAGCCGCGCGCCGGTGTCACGGGCAAGACGCAGCGCGAGCGCGTCGCGGCGTTCCGGCTGGACCGAGCGCATTGCCTCGGCGATCAGCCGCACCTCGCGGCTGGCCTGGGCGACACGGCTGTCGACGATCCGGCTACGATAGGAATCGAGGTAGAAGAACCCGCCGGCGAGCAGCGCGAGCGCGAAGATGTTGACGAACAGGATCCGCGGCGTGAGCGAAACACGGCCAGACCAGCGAAGCGTCAATTCGCCGTCGTCAGTCTCCCGCCTCATTCCTCGGAGAAGCGATATCCGGCGCCATACAGCGTCTCGATGGCGTCGAATTCGGGGTCGATCTGCCTGAACTTGCGCCGCACGCGCTTGATATGGCTGTCGATGGTGCGGTCATCGACATAGATATCATCCTGATAGGCGGCATCCATCAGCTGGTTGCGCGTCTTCACGATGCCCGGGCGCTGCGCGAGGGTTTCGAGGATCAGGAACTCGGTCACGGTCAGCGTGACATTGGCGCCGCCCCAGGTCACGCGGTGCCGCGCGGTATCCATGGTCAGCCGCCCGCGCTCCAGCTCGCCGCCGACGGATTCCTCGTCCCCGGCCGGCCCGGCCTGGGCCAGTTCGGTGCGACGCAGGATCGCGCGGATGCGCGCAATGAGCAGGCGTTGCGAGAAGGGCTTGGCGATATAATCGTCCGCGCCCATCGCGAGGCCGAGCGCCTCGTCGAGCTCATCGTCCTTGGAGGTCAGGAAGATAACCGGCGTCGCCTGCTTCTCACGCAGCCGTCGGAGCAGTTCCAGCCCGTCCATGCGCGGCATCTTGATGTCGAAGATCGCCAGGTCGGGCGGATTCTCGATCAGCGCCTTCAGGGCGGTTTCGCCGTCAGAATAGACCCGCGTCACAAAGCCTTCGGCCTGCAGCGCGATCGACACGGACGTCAGGATATTGCGGTCGTCATCGACTAGCGCGATCGTCGCCGTCATTCGGGACCCTCATTATTTGTTACGGTTGAGGTAGTGCAAAGCCGGGGTCCGCTCAACCGGCTTGTCCGCTGCGCGGTCGGCGTTTGCGGAACGGCTGACCGCTGTTCTGGCGGAATAAAAAAACCACCCCTGTTATGTTGGATTTTGGCCGCAGATTTATGGCGGTATTTCAGTATCATATATTGCACCACCGCTGTTATGGAACAGCGGTGATTAACAGGGGTGGAATGAACCGGAACAGGGGTGGGAACAGCGGATAGGCGGTTCTGCCGGTGCGGGGTTCGCGGTTGTGGGGCGTTTGTGTGAGCCATGGGTGGGCTATGGCATGAACGAGCGAGGGATAGAATCGACTGGCGCGCGGGCGGATATTATCGCGCTTGGTCGAAGTACCCAAAGCCACCTGCGCGGTCGGTTGAGATGGCCGCTCCGCTCGCCCTGACTCTGTCGGAGGGATTTCTCTTTTTCTTGCTCATAAAGATGGGCAAGGTTTCGGCCGTCCGGATCAAGTCCGAGGCTGAACGGAGAATGGGCGGTTAGTCGCCGCGCAACGCCGGCACCCAGCGATTGACCGGCGCCAGCATCGCCGCTGCAAGCGGATCGGCCGGCTGCGTCCCGGCCTCGGCATAATGATAAACCATCGCCGAGCGGCGGTAATCGGCGACATTGTCGGTCGAGCGGTGCATTAGATAGCTGTGGAAGAAGAGCACGTCGCCCGGCTCCATCAGGGCAGGCTCGTCCGCCGACGTGTCCTGCGAGACGATTTCGAGATAGCCCTGCAGCGTTTCCGGGCGCCGGTCGGGGACAGGTTCATGGATGATGTTCGCCTGGTGTGAGCCCGGCAGCACCCAGAGGCAGCCATTCTCGATTGTCGCGGCGCTGAGTGCAACCCACACGCCGATCTGCGGCGCGCGGTCATAGCGGAAATAATAGCCGTCCTGATGCCAGGGCTGGCCGATCACGCCGGGGTTCTTGAAGATGAACTGGCTCTGGAAACAATCCACATCAGGGCCGAGCAGGGCGGCCAGCCGTCCGGTGATCGCCGGATCGACCGCCAGCGCATGCGCCGCGCCGACCGCGTGGCAGTTGAACACCTTGGCGATGTAATCCTCGGGGTTGCGCGCGACGGGGCTTGGCGCGGTCTCGGGATAGATCAGCAGATCCTGATCGGTGGCATAGACTCGTTCGCCGGGGTGCGCCGCGGGCGGATCGGCGGCGATGGCGGCGATCGTCTCGGCCTCAATCTGCGCGACGCGCTCCTTCGCGATCAGGCCGCGTTCGAAGAAATATCCCTTTTCGCGCCAGGACCGAGTCGATGCTTCCGTCAGCATAATCCTCTCCAGTTCGATATTTTTATGGTATTTAAATAAGAATATATCTATTTTGGAAGAAATCCAGACCACAATCGGTCGGCAGTGAGAGGTGGGCATCCGACATCCGGCGCGCGTGAGCGTGGTTCCGGCGCAGACGGCGTGCGTCCCATGGCCCAATGTTTGACGCTCCGGCGTGGCGACGATATGCGCCCAATCATCACATTGGTATGCGGCAACGCCCGCAGCGCATTATTCGGAGAGACACACGTGAGCGATCGCATTCCCGACGCCGGCCTTGAAGCGCAGGGTATCGAGACCCGCGCCAATCTGCACTGGAACCTGGTCACCGCACGCCTGATCCAGTCGGCGATCTCGCGTGGCGAGGGCAAATTGTCCGCCGACGGCCCGCTGGTGGTCGAAACCGGCGCGCACACCGGGCGCTCGGCGCAGGACAAGTTCATCGTCCGCGATGGCGAGACCGAGAGCACCGTGTGGTGGGGCAAGAGCAACAAGGCGATGTCGCCTGAGCATTTCGCCGCGCTGAAAACCGATTTCCTCGCCGCATTGAAGGGCAAGGAAGACCTGTTCATCCAGGACCTGTTCGGCGGATCGCAGCCCGAGCACCGCGTCAATGTGCGTGTGGTGAACGAGCTTGCCTGGCACAACAGCTTCATCCGCACCATGCTGGTGCGTCCGGAGGAGAGCGAGCTGCGTGGCTTCGTTCCCGATTACACCATCATCGACCTGCCCAGCTTCGTCGCCGACCCGGCCAAGCATGGCTGCCGCAGCGAGACGGTGATTGCGGTCAATTTCACTGAGAAGCTGATCCTGATCGGCGGCACCAAATATGCCGGCGAAATGAAGAAGTCGGTGTTCGGCCTGCTCAATTACCTGCTGCCGCCGACCGGCGTGATGCCGATGCACTGTTCCGCCAATATGGGCGCGAATGGCGACACTGCCGTGTTCTTCGGCCTGTCGGGCACCGGCAAGACGACGCTCAGCGCCGATGCCAGCCGCATCCTGATCGGCGATGACGAACATGGTTGGTCGGATACCGCGGTGTTCAACTTCGAGGGCGGTTGCTATGCCAAGATGATCCGCCTGTCGGCCGATGCCGAGCCGGAGATTTTCGCCACCACCAAGCGCTTCGGCACGATCCTGGAAAATGTCGTGATGGACCAGGTGACGCGCCAGCTTGACCTCGACGACGACAGCCTCGCCGAAAACAGCCGCGGCGCCTACCCGATCGACTTCATTCCGAATGCGTCGGAAAAGAATATGGGCCCGGTGCCGCGCAACATCATCTTCCTGACCGCGGACGCATACGGCATCCTGCCGCCGATCTCGAAGCTGACGCCGGACCAGGCGATGTATCATTTCCTGTCGGGCTATACCGCGCGCGTCGCGGGCACCGAAATCGGCGTGACCGAACCGAGCGCGACCTTCTCGACCTGCTTCGGCGCGCCGTTCATGCCGCGCCACCCGTCGGTGTACGGCAATCTGCTGAAGGAGCGGATCGCCAAGGGCGGGGTCGATTGCTGGCTGGTCAATACCGGCTGGACCGGCGGCAAGTACGGCGTCGGCAAGCGTATGCCGATCAAGGCGACCCGCGCGCTGCTTAATGCCGCGCTCGACGGCAGCCTGAATGATGCCGAGTTCCGCACCGATCCCAATTTCGGCTTCAGGGTGCCGATCGCAGTGACGGGTGTCGACAGCGCGATCCTCGACCCGCGCGAGACCTGGTCGAACAAGGCCGAATATGACGCGACGGCGGCCAAGCTGGTCGACGAATTCGTCAGCAATTTTGCCCAGTTCGCCGATCATGTCGACGAGGGCGTGCGACAATCGGCACCCGCCGCCCAGACTGCCTGACACGCCTGATCATTGGTCGGGCTCCAACGAAAGCCCGACCGATGACCGACCTGCCATTTCGCCCCTTTGCGGATAACGCCGCGATCCGCCGGATCGGGGAGGGGCTGCTCGCGTGCACGCTGCCCAAAGCGGACTGGACGCATGAAGCGCATCTCGGCGCCACGCTATGGCTGATCCGCGATCGGCCCGATGTGGATGTCGATGCGCGGATCGCCGCGATCATCTCCGCCTATAATGAGAGCGTGGGGGGCGTAAATGACGACAGTCAGGGCTATCACGACACGATCACGCGCTGCTTCGTCGCCGGGATCAGGCTGCATCTGTCCGATCGCGCGCCGGATGAGCCGCTGGTCGAGGTGGTCAACGCGCTTCTCGCATCGCCGATCGGGCAGCGGGGCTGGCCGTTGCGTTTCTACAGCCCGGAGCGCCTGTTTTCGGTCGCCGCGCGACGCGGGTTCGTGCCGCCCGATCTGATATCTCTGCCTTGATCTGGCGAGCGGGCGATTCAGGCTGACAGTCTGGCCGTTCGCTCCTACGCTGATCGGGGGCCGCAAGGAGCGCGACAGATGAACATCATGGACATCATCAATCAGGCCGGCGGTATCAGCGCCATTTCCAGTCAGCTCGGCATCGACGAAGGCACCGCGCAGGCCGGCGCGGCGGCGTTGCTGCCAGCGATCCTCGGCGGGATGAAGGGGCAGGCGCAACAGCATCCCGACGGGCTGGCGGGTCTTGCCGGCATTCTCGGCAGCTTGGGTGGCGGCGGTCTGCTCGCCAATGTCCTCGCGCCTGGCGCCAGTGACGTGGATGCCGGCAACAATGTGCTGGGTCAGATTTTCGGATCGAAGGATGTCAGCCGTACCGTGGCGGATCATGCCGCCGCGCAAAGCGGCGTGTCATCCGATTTGCTCAAGAAGATGCTGCCGCTGCTGGCGATGGCGGTCGCGGGCTATCTGGCGAAACAGGCGGGCGGAGCGACGGCCAACCCGACAGACAGCCCGCAGGGTGGCCTTGGCGGCATGCTCGGTGGCTTGGTCGGATCGATCCTTGGCGGCGGCCAGCAGGCGGCGCCGCAACCGGCACCGGCAGCACCGGCCACGTCAGGCTGGGGTGGGTTGGGGTCGCTGATCGATATGAACCATGACGGCAACCCGCTCGATGATATCCTCGGCATGGCGGGCAAGCTCACGGGGCGTTGAACGCGCAGTTGTTTGAGCATTCCCGGCCGATGGCATCGTCGTCCGGTCGGCGCGATCGGGCGCTGCGTCCCGATCGTGGATTGCGCCATCAGGATTCGCTCGTGTGCAGGGCCGGTTCGGCTTAGCCTGCGGGGCCGCTTACGGCACCGTTCGAGTCGAAGGAATTGATCATGGGATTGCTTGATGGACTGCTTGGCCAGGTTGCCGGCAATGTCGATATCGCGAACCTTGCCGCCAAGGTCGGCCTGACGCCGGAGCAAGCCGAAAGCGCGGTTACCGCGCTGGGCCAGGCGCACCCCGAACCGGGCGATACCGTGGCGACAGCCGCTTCGACCACCGGCATTGCGCCCGATATCCTGCAGCAGATCGTCGGCCATATCGGCGGTGAAGGGTCGCTTGCCCAATTTGCCAGCCTGCTTGGTGCCTCGGGCGGCGCCGATGGCCTCCTCGGCAAGGTTGGGGGGATGCTCGATCGCGATGGCGACGGTAACCCGCTCGACGATATCGCCGGTATGGCCGGCGGCCTGTTCGGCAAGAAATGACACCTGGGTCCCCGGCGTACGCCGGGGGCCGTCAGGCGGCGGGGAGAGCGACCGCCTCGACCACCAGCACACCGGCTTCGATCGCGACCACGCGCATCCGCGCGCCAGCCGGCGCATCGGGGCCGCGGGCCGGCCAGCTGCCATCGGCCTGCCGCACTCGGCCGGCGCCGGAGACGATCGCTTGCTCGACCGTGACGATCTCGCCGATCAGCCGGGCACCGCGGTCATTAAGCATCGGATCGCTTGAGGTGACCGGATAGTCACGGTACCAGCGTCGCCCGATCACGACCGCGACCCCGCTCCAGATCGCGAATGACGCGAACTGTACGATGGGCGGCAAATCGGGCAGCGCCAGCATCACCACGCCGGTGATCGCCGCGGCAATCGCGATGAAGACCAGGAAGACACCGGGCAGGATCAGCTCGGTGACACCCAGCACCAGTGCCGCGATCAGCCAGAATGCCCCAGCGCTCAGCCCGTCGATCGTCACTGATCAGCCTGTGTGACAGGAACGCGCGAACGGGAAGGAGGCGTGGGGGCGGGTGCCGGGCGGTCCGCCAGTGCCTCGCGCGCAATCTCGCCGATGCCGCCCAGCGTCCCGATCAGCTGCGTCGCCTCGACCGGGAACAGGATGGTCTTGGCATTGGGCGAGGTGGCGAACTTGCCAACCGCCTCGACATATTTCTGCGCGACGAAATAGTTGATCGCCTGCGGGCTGCCTTCCTCGATCGCCACCGACACCAGCCGGGTCGCGGTCGCTTCGGCCTCGGCGGCACGCTCGCGGGCTTCGGCGTCGCGGAACGCGGCTTCGCGCCGGCCTTCGGCTTCGAGGATCTTCGACTGTTTCTGGCCCTCGGCGCGCAGGATCTCGGACGCGCGCGAGCCCTCCGCCTCGAGGATGTTGGCGCGCTTCTCGCGCTCGGCCTTCATCTGGCGGCCCATCGCATTGACGATGTCGGCCGGCGGGCGAATGTCCTTCACCTCGACGCGAGTGATCTTCACACCCCAGGCAGTGGTCGCATGATCGACCACGGACAGCAGCCTGGCGTTGATCTCGTCGCGCTTGGAAAGTGTCTCATCGAGGTCCATCGAGCCCATCACGGTGCGCAGATTGGTCGTGGTCAGCTGCAGGATCGCGACATAGAGCTCGGACACTTCATACGCTGCCTTGGCCGCGTCGAGCACCTGGAAGAACACCACGCCGTCGACCGCGACCATCGCGTTGTCCTTGGTGATGATCTCCTGTCCCGGGATGTCGATCACCTGTTCCATCATGTTGATGCGGCGGCCGACGCGATAAAAGAATGCGGGATAGAAATTGAACCCCGGCCGCGCCGTGGTGGTGAAACGGCCGAAATGTTCGATCGTATATTGATAGCCTTGCCGGACGATCTTGATGC
Source organism: Sphingomonas sp. (assembly GCF_050725575.1). Lineage (GTDB taxonomy): Bacteria > Pseudomonadota > Alphaproteobacteria > Sphingomonadales > Sphingomonadaceae > Sphingomonas. The sequence continues at coordinate 118,660 of NZ_JBOHHW010000003.1, forward strand.
TCGTGAAGAGGTAGAGCAGCACCAGCGCCAGCACGAGTACGCCTGCGGTCAATTCCATGATGTCGCCCTCTTCCAATCGATCGCACCAGATTTAGCACATCGGTTGGGCAAGAACAGCCAAATGCGGCGCCGCGGACCCTAGCGCTTCCCGGCACCTTTGGTTACATGAGCCGCCACGATTCTCCCCCCGCGCAGGAACTGGCACCCCATGGAAATCCGCCTCGGCCTCACCTTCGACGATGTCCTGCTCTATCCAGCGGAATCCGACATCGTTCCTAGCCAGGCCAACACATCGACTCAGCTGACGCGCGGCATCAAGCTCGACATTCCGATCCTGTCCTCAGCGATGGACACAGTGACAGAGGCCGACATGGCGATCGTCATGGCGCAGCTCGGCGGCATCGGCGTGCTCCACCGCAATATGGAGATCGACGAGCAGGTCGCCGCGGTGCGCCAGGTCAAGCGTTTCGAATCTGGTATGGTCGTGAACCCGATCACCATCGCACCCGATGCGACACTGGCTGAGGCGCAGGCGTTGATGACCCGGCACCGGATCAGCGGCATCCCGGTGGTAGAGAAGGACGGCAAGCTGGTCGGCATCCTGACCAACCGCGACGTGCGTTTTGCCGGCAATCCCCATCAGCCGGTCGCCGAGCTGATGACGCACGAAAATCTCGCCACCGTGTCGAGCGGCGTGTCGCAGGACGATGCCCGCCGGCTCCTCCACCAGCGCCGGATCGAGAAGCTGCTGGTGGTCGATGAAAGCTATCGCTGCGTCGGCCTGATCACGGTCAAGGATATGGAAAAGGCGGTCAATTATCCCAATGCGACCAAGGATGCGGCCGGACGGCTGCGCGTCGCCGCCGCGACCACGGTCGGCGACAAGGGATTCGAGCGGACCGAGGCGCTGGTCGATGCCGAGCTCGACCTGATCGTGATCGACACCGCCCATGGCCATAACCGTGACGTGGCGCGCGCGGTCGAACGGGTGAAGAAGCTGAGCAATTCGGTGCAGGTCATTGCCGGCAATGTCGCGACGGCCGAAGCAGCGCGCGCGCTGATCGATGCGGGGGCGGACGGAATCAAGGTCGGCATCGGGCCGGGCTCGATCTGCACCACGCGCGTCGTCGCCGGCGTCGGCGTGCCGCAGCTGACCGCCGTGATGGAATGCGCCGCAGAAGGTCACAAGAGCGGCGTGCCGATCATCGCCGATGGCGGCATCCGCACCTCGGGCGACATCGCCAAGGCATTGGCCGGCGGTGCATCGAGCGTGATGATCGGCTCGCTGCTCGCCGGGACCGAGGAAGCGCCGGGCGAAACCTTCCTCTATCAGGGGCGGGCGTATAAATCCTATCGCGGCATGGGATCGGTCGGCGCGATGGGCCGCGGGTCCGCCGATCGCTATTTCCAGGGCGATATCAAGGATCAGCTCAAGTTGGTGCCGGAGGGGATTGAGGGGCAGGTCGCCTTCAAGGGGCCGGCGCGCGACGTGATCCACCAGCTGGTCGGCGGCGTAAAGGCGGCAATGGGCTATACCGGCTCGGCGACGATCGAGGAATTGCAGAAGCGGGCGCGGTTCGTGCAGATCACCGGCGCCGGACTGATGGAAAGCCATGTCCATGACGTGACCATCACGCGTGAGGCACCGAATTATCCGACGCGGTAAACGGGGCCGCATAACAACGACGGGTTTCTTCTGCGTCACCCCGGACTTGTTCCGGGGTCCACCGTGCCGCAAGAGCAACGCTTACCGCCTGAGCGGCACAGTGGATGCCGGAACAAGTCCGGCATGACGAAGTCTGGAACATCACATGACACCATCGGCACGCATTCAGGCCGCGATCGACCTGCTCGACGCCATCATCGTCGCGGCGCGTGACCAGGGTGCTGCGGCCGACACGCTGATCGCGCGCTATTTCGCGGAGCGCCGTTATGCTGGGAGCAAGGACCGGCGCGCCGTGCGTGAGCTGGTCTATTCGGCGATCCGCCAGCTTGGCGATCGCCCGAAGAGCGGCCGGGCAGCAATGCTCGCTCTGGCGCAGGCCGATCCGGACATCGCCATGCTGTTCGACGGATCATCGCACGCGCCGGCAGCGATTGGCGCGAGCGAGGTTGCGGCCAGGACGGGTGTCGCGCCCGACTGGATCGTCGCGAAGCTGCTCGACTCCGGTATTGGCCCGGATGAGCTTCCCGCACTGATCGATCGTGCACCGCTTGATATTCGCATCAACCGCCTCAAACCCGCACCGGCCCCGATCGATGGCGCAGAGCCCATCGCGACGCTTCCCGATGCGCTGCGCCTTCTCTCTGGCACTAATGTCGAGGCGCTGGACGCCGCGAAGGACGGCGCAATCGAAGTGCAGGATGCGGGGAGCCAGATCGTGACCTTGGCCGCCAAGGCCGCGCCGGAGATGCGCATCGTCGACCTGTGCGCCGGCGCGGGCGGCAAGACGCTTGCGCTGGCGGCGGCGATGGGCAATCGCGGCGCGCTGCTCGCCAGCGATACCGACCGCAACCGCCTGTCGCGGCTTGCGCCGCGTGCGGCGCGGGCCGGGGCGACGATCGTCGAAACCCGCCTCCTTAATCCCACACGTGAAGCTGAAGCGCTCGTTGATTGGGACGGGAACGCCGATTGCGTCCTGATCGATGCGCCGTGTTCCGGGACCGGCACCTGGCGGCGCAATCCCGAGGCACGCTGGCGGCTGACCTCGGACCGGATCGAACGACTGGCCGCGACCCAGGCGCATGTGCTTGCGATCGGCGCGGCATTGGTCAAGCCGGGTGGTGCGCTGATCTACATCGTATGTTCGCTGCTTGACGAAGAAGGGGCAGGGCAGGTTGCGCGCTTCCTCGCCGATCATCCCGGCTGGAGCGTCGATACGCTCGACCTGCCCGCCGGCCGGCCGCACGGCCCCGGTATCCGGCTGACGCCGGCGCATGACGATACGGACGGGTTTTTTGTCGCAAGACTGAAACGGCCATGCTAGCCGAGTGATTGTGTCAAAGCCCGTACTGTCCCTGTTGGAGAGCATCATGCGTTATTCGTCCGTCGCCGCCGCAGCAGCACTGACGCTGCTCACGGTATCGACCGCGCTTCACGGCCAGCGCCCCGACGACCAGATCGACCCGCGCTCGATGGCATTGCTGGCGCAAGGCAAGGCAGCGCAGGCGGCGGGCAATCTCGACGGAGCGACCGACGCGCTGGAGACGGCATTGGTGGTCGACCCGCGCAACCGCGCTGCGTTCATTGTGCTCGGCGACGTGGCGCAGGCACGCGGTCTGCCGGGCAAGGCGATTCGCCTGTACCGCGAGGCACTGCTGCTCGAACCGAACGACCGCGTGGCGTTGCAGGGGCAGGGCGAAGCGTTGGTGGCCAAGGGCGCGGTGATCCAGGCCAAGGCGAACCTCGGCAAGATTAAGACCTTGTGCGGCAAGGCGGCCTGTCCGGAGGCGGTGACACTGGCGGCAGTGATCGCCAAGGGCCCGCCGATCGTGACCGCGGCGGTGCAGACCAAGGTGCCGGAGAAGCCGGCGACCGCGAAGGAGTAAGAGTCGGGGCAGGATCGGCTTTTAAAAGGGCAGCTGTCCGGACGATGAGTCAATTCAGACCGCGCCTGTTACCCCCTGTTTTCGACGATGTATTTTCCGCCCCCTGTTATGTTGGATTTCGGGCGCGAATTAGGGGTTCGTTTTCAATGATTTGATCCCGACAGCCCCTGTTATGATAACAGGGGCGGAGCCGGACAATAACAGGGGGCGATTGCGCCTGTTATCGCTGGAACAGGGAAAACACCCTTCAGCATTCTACCGACGACGAGAAAGAGCAGGACGGGAGGCCAATGCCACCCATCCAGCTAATGCTGCCATGATCGGCGCCAGGATTTGAATCGTCTGGCAGCTTATCCAGCGAAACAGAGGACCAACCCCGAACCCTAATTCCCGTTACGCGAAGCATCGCTCGCGCCCTCCATCGTGCGGAACCGCTTGTTGTTCTTCTCCATCAGGTTCTGAATATCGGAGGCAGTCGGAGCACCCGCGGCCCTGTCGGCGCTGCGATTGCCCGCTTTGGCAAGCATTATGGTCACGCCGATCAGCAGGACGGCAAGGACGGCCAGAGCCAGCTTCAGCACACGCGCCCGGGCGGGTGGAACCACTGCGTCAGCCGGCAGGCGCCGGGACATGAAGACACCGAACAGTCCCAGGATAATCGTCGTGCTGATGATCCCGCTGAGGATATAGCCAAGCGATTCTCGAGTGCTGGTGGTGCCGGCAACAACCAAGCCGACGACAAGGCCGATCAGGGCAAACTTGATGATGGTGGCGTGGCGCAGCGTCATCCCATATCCTCCAGTGCTATATTTGATGCGCCCCCGAAACAAACGCCCGCGCGCGCGCGCTCAGCGGGCAACCCTTGCTCGCGAGAATATCCAATGCTTTGCGGGCATTTTCCTTGTTCGCGGTGTTTCCGGCGAAGTTTCGCATCGAGTTGTGGAATTCGAGGACGATGTTGACCGTGCCGATCGTCGTGCGCAGGTCGACATTGCTGATATCCGTATAGGGCCGGCGTTTCAGGCGGATCACGCGGTATTCGAAGTCGGTCTGATGCAGGACCAGCAACGGCGCGAGGTTGGAATCGGTCATCGAGATCCAGGGGACGCCCTTCCACCCGCCAAAGGCGGCAACCAGCGGTATCTCCACGCTGCCGCCGGGGCGGAGGATGACGGGTGATCGCGCACGCCGCATTTTCCCGCGGATCAGGAAGAAGCCCAGCACAGCGAACTGGACGATGAAGAGCAGGATCAGCAATGCGATCACGAAAGGCGGAATCTCGATAATCGCGCCAGCCCCTTGCACGTTGACCTGCACTTGCGAGCCGCCCCCTGAAAGATCCGCAACTGCAGGATTTGTGAGACGACCGGGATTGTTTGTACAGTAAATCGTGCCGAGTGAGCGGCGCACACGCCGCATGTCATCGTATTTTATATTCTCTCCGTCTCTGACGAAGAGAGTGGCCCGATCTCAGAATGCCGAAATTCGCGGCGCGCCCATCACCCGCGCTACTTCGGTGAACTCTGCGACGCTGACGGTCTCGGCCCGGCGGGTGGCTTCGATCCCAACCTGCTCCAGCGCCGCCAGCGCGCCGGGCACGCCTTTGACGCTCTGGCGCAGCATCTTGCGCCGCTGCCCGAACGCGGCCCCGGTCAGGCGTTCCAGCACCGCGAAATCCACCCCCTCGGGCGCCGCGTGCGGTTCGAGATGCACTACCGCTGACATTACCTTGGGCGGCGGGGTGAAGGCCGAGCGATGCACCGGCATGGCGAGCCTTGCGCTGCTACGCCACTGCGCCAGTACCGCGAGCCGGCCGTAAGCGTCGTCATCGGTGCCAGCGACAATGCGGTCGGCGACTTCCTTCTGGAACATCAGCGTCAGGCTCGACCACCAGGGCAGCCAGTCGGCCGAGAGCCAGCGGACGAGCAGCGCGGTGCCGATATTATAGGGCAGGTTGGAGACGATATGCGGCCTGCCCTCAAACAGACTGGCCGCGTCGATCTCCAGCGCATCTTCCTCAATGACGCGCAGCCTGCCGGGAAAGGCCTCGCCCAGTTCCGCGAGCGCGGGAATGCAGCGGCGGTCGCGCTCCACTGCCGTCACGCGCGCGCCGGCCTGGAGCAGGGCACGGGTCAGGCCGCCCGGCCCGGGGCCGACCTCGAACACTTCGGCATCCTGGAGATCGCCCGGCACGCGGGCGATGCGTGAGAGCAGTTGCCCGTCGAGCAGGAAATTCTGTCCCAATGCCTTGCTCGCGGTCAGTCCGTGGCGCGCGATGACCTCGCGCAGCGGCGGTAGAGTGGCGGTCACGCGTCCGCGGCGGCGCGGCGCGCAGTCGCTTCGCCGGCCATCTTGATGGCGGCAATCATCGCGCCGGGCTCGGCCTTGTCCTGGCCGGCGATGCCGAACGCGGTGCCATGGTCGGGCGAGGTGCGCACGATCGGCAGGCCAAGCGTGATGTTGACGCCCTCATCGAAATGCAGCGTCTTGAGCGGCACCAGCGCCTGGTCGTGATAGCAGCAGATTGCCGCGTCGTAAGTGACCCGCGCGCGGTCGTGGAACATGGTGTCGGCGGCGAACGGGCCGGTCGCGTCGATGCCCTCGTCGCGCAACAGCGCGATCGCCGGGATGATGAAGTCGATCTCCTCACGCCCGATTGCGCCGCCTTCACCGGCATGCGGATTGAAACCGGCAAAGGCGAGGCGCGGTGCGGCAATCCCGAAATTGCGCTGCAGCCCGCGCGCCGTCGCGCGCCCCTTGGCCACGATCAGTTCGATCGAGAGCAGCGCCGATACGTTGTCGAGCGCAACATGCGTCGTCACCGGCACCACGCGCAATGTCGGCCCGGCTAACATCATCACCGCATTGTCGCGGGCAATGCCGCAGCGCTCGGCGATGAATTCCGTCTGGCCGGGATAGTTGAAGCCGATCTGATACAGCTGCGCCTTCGACACCGGCCCCGTGATCAGCGCCCGGGCCGCGTCCGATCGTGCTAGGCCAGCCGCCATTTCGAGCGAATGAAGCGCACAGCGCGCACCATCGACATCGGGCCGGCCAGGCGCGATCTCGCCACCATCCTCGACATTCAGGACCGGCAGAGCGGTGGCGAAGGCCTGGTTGGCCTCGGCCGGGTCACTAATCCGCGCAACCGGCCCCGGCCAGACAGCAGAGACGGCGCGCGCATCGCCGACCGCGAAGAATGGCGCCAGCGCATGTGCGTCGCGCTTGAGCCATGCCTTGGCGATCACCTCGGGCCCAATCCCGGCAGGATCGCCCATCGAGACGGCAAGCGGCAAGGTCATCGAAGCTTCCGTTCAGCGATAATCGATCACCGCATCGCGGCGAAGATCGCGCAGCAGGGTCTGCGCGCGCAGATTGACGCGCGATTGTTCCATCTGAGCCTGGATCTGTTCGGCTTTTGGCAGGTCCCCGTTGCGCGGATCGTCACGGCCGCAGACCACCAGCGCGCGGACACCGTCCTGCGCCGAACCGAACGGCGGCGTCGCCTGGCCGACCTGCAGCTTCAGCATGATTTCCTGCAGCGCGGGCGGCAAATCGCGGATCGACACCGCGTCGCTGTCAACCACTTCGGCGCCGATATCGCCGGCGATCTTGGCCACGCCGCCACAACCCTGGATGGTCTGGACGGCCTTGGCGAACTCCGCCGCCCGCGAAGTTGCGCCGGCCTGAGTCGTACCGGCGGGGAAACGCACCGTGAGCTGCTTCAGCGCAAGGCGCGCATCACGCGGATCGGCGGTCAGCACCTGCCTCTTGTCGACCAGATAGAGGATCGAAAAACCGCCCGGCACCTCGATCGGGCCGGCAACCTGGCCGACCTGCATCTGGGTTGCAGCGGCAGCCAGAGAATCCGGCAACTGTGCGGAGCGAACCCACCCAAGATCGCCGCCGACCGCGCGGGTCGAGGCTTCGGAAGAGTTGCGCGCGAAATACTCGAACGGCGCTTCGCCCTTTTGGATCTTCTCGATCATTTGACGCATGGTAGCGTTGACCTGTTGCGCGCGTTCGGGCGTGGCCGACAGATAGATTTCACTGACATGGAATTCGTCCATGCCTTTGGACGCCTCGATGCGCTTGAGGATCCCCTGTACTTCTTCGTCGCTGACATTCACGCTTGGCTCGACCTTGCGGCGCAGATAGCGCTGCCAAGCAAGTTCGCCCTCGATCTGGCGTTTCAGCGATCGCTCCGACGACCCGACCGAGCGCAGATAGGTGCGCATCTCGACCGGGGTACGCTTGAAGTTTCGCGATACGCGGTCGAAGCTCTGGGTGATTTCCGGCTGCGTTATCGTTATCTCGCTCGCCTTGGCTTCCTGGATCTGCAGCGTCTCGTCGATCAGCTGGCGCAGGATCTGTAGCTTCAGGCGATCCTTGTCCTCCGGGCTGAGTTTGAGTTCATTGGCCGAGACGATCAAGGCCACGCGCTGATCGACATCAGTGCCGGTGATGACGCTGTCGTTGACGATCGCGGTCGGCTTGCGCACGTTCGGATCGACCTTGCCGAAAATCTGCATATTGGCAGGAATGTCGAGACCGGTACTGGGAACGCTGTCGTCGCTCACGGTTTGTGCGGCCACGGCACCGGCAACCGCAAGGCCCGCCAGGAAAGCAACCGCGCGGCCGGTCCGGGCCGCCTTCGTCTTCGAAATCATCACGTCGTTCAATATCCCATATCGCGCCGTCGCGTCCCGGCGGTAAATCCATGAAACAGGGCAGGTGAACCCAAGCTTAGCGGCCAAGATTCTTGAACGCCAGACTCAACAGGAAGCTATTGCCCGCGCGAGCGTCGCCGGCATTCTGATAATCGCGCCGCCAAGTCAGGCCAAAGCGCAGGCAATCATCTTCATAATTGACGCCGACACGGTGACGAACGGGGCTGAAACCATCCGACGCCGACAACGGGTCCTCGTTGCGATCGGTCAGGTCGAAGATCGCCGATCCGAACAGCGACCAGAATCGCGCGAGCTGGACCCGGCCGGCAAGCCGCCCTTCTTCCCGGTCCTGCAAATCCTCCAGCGCCGGGTCGATGTTCCGATTGAGTCGCAAATAGCCGACCAGCACATAAGTGCTACGCGATCCGACCGTCAGGTCGAGCTCGTTGCGGCGCACCGCCAGGCTATCCTTGTCGAGTCGGTAGCGTTGCGTGAACGACACGAAATCGCGAAACCGCACCTCGTTACGGCCGACGATATCGGAGAAACGGTCGGTTAACCCGGTACCGTCGGGAAAGATCACCGAACGCTGGCCCAAGCGATAGCTTTGCCCGACATTGGTCTTGATCGACAGGCCGGGGAGATCCAGCGCCCAGTCCACGCCATAGGTAAAGCGCGTGGCATCTTCGAACCGGTCATAGCCCGGGAAGCGATTGAGCGCGAACAGGTTGGAATCGTCCAGGTCGACCGCCCGCGCATCTTCATTGGGAATGTCGAGATTTTCGGTCTTGGGCGATGCCGCAATCTGAAATCGCGGTGTGAAGCGCTGAGTGCCACCGAGGAACTCGCCGATGAACGGCCATTTCACGTCGATTGCGACCGTGCCCATTACGCGGCCATGTACACCCTCCGTGCCGCGATAGCTCGGGATCGTCGTCGAAAGCGTGTCGTTGGCGTTGTAGACGTCGCCGCGCGCAAAGGCGGTGAAGGTCACTTCCTGCCCGAGCGAGGTCAGCTTGCGCAGATCCCAGCGCACGCTGGCGAAGGCGCGCTGCGTATCCTCGCCGCTGGTCCGCGTGATCGCCAGCGTGTTGACCTGGATCTGGAATTTGCCGCCGAGCAGGCCGTCATTGAAACGGCGGCGATAGTCGAGTTCAGGCAGCGCAATCGGTTGCGCGCTCTGACTATCATTGATGCGCAGCGTCTGCACCGCCCAGCCGGTGAGGGCGAAATAACTGTCCGCGTCGATCCGCTCCAGGCTTGCGGTCGACCGGAGCCGGTCGTCATTGGAAATGTCATAGCGGCGCAGGAAGGTGCGGTCCGTGGCCAGCCGCAGTGAGGCCTTTGCGCTCCAATTCTCGTCGAACTGATAGCGGGCGACGCCGTCGAGATAACCGCGGAACGCCATTTCCGTGACGAGCGGCGCTGCGGAGCCAAGATCGTCGCTGCGCCGGCTGACCGTCGCATAGGCGCCGATTCGGTACGCCCCCTTGCTGTCGAGCGCGCTATAATCGGCCTGAAGCATCGGCAGGGCGTTGCTGAACACGCGCGGCGTGACGATCAGGCCGCGATTGGGCGCCAGGCGGAAATAATAAGGCTGCGAATATTCCAGGCCGTTGACACGGCCGTAGCGGAAATCGGGGCTCAGCAGGCCGCTTGCGCTACCGTCGCTGACCGTGTGCGAGAATCTCGGCAACGGGATCGATGGCAAGCCGAACAAATTGATCTGTGCGCCGTCATAGTAAACCCGCTCGCGGTCCGGGCGGTAGACGATCTTGACCGCGGTGATCTTCCAGGATGGTTCCTTGGGACATCCCTTCGACGTCGTCACCGCGCAGGGGGTGAAGGCGGCATCGTCGAGCGTCACCACCTCGTCCAGCGCCCGCGTACCCTTGCGCGCGGCAAGCCGGCCACCGCGTTCGAGCACGATAAGCATGTTGTCGACCACCCCGTCCTTCAGGGAATCGGTCAGGTCGATCGAATCGCCATAGGCGGTATCGCCGCCCGGGTTGGTCACCGCGACATTGCCGGTCGCGACAACCTTGCCGGTGTTGCGATTCCACACCACCTTGTCAGCCCGCAGCCGATCGCCGCCGCGATACATGCGGACATCGCCATTGGCCGTCACGATCTCGTTATTGAGATCATATTCGAGCGTGCCGGCGGTGAACTGCACCTGTTCTTCAGTTGTCGGCAGCGGCGTTTCGGAAGGCGGCGGCGGCGGAACGGTACGCGTCTGCAGGTCCTGCGCCTGCGCAGCCGGCGCAAGAATCACGGCGAGCGGCGCTACGCCGGCCAGGGCACACGTCAAAAGCAGATCGGAACGCTTCACGTCGGGAAACACACCCCCAGACGCGCCGGAATGACGCGCGAACGCTTGCCCTATCGCATCACGAGGCGTTCGCCGCAATCGCGCTGAGACGTGGGGGCCGCGTGCGACGGCACTTTGTCAGCCCGTCTTCGCTGGCCAAGGATGTGTGCTCGGCACCGGCGATGCCCGCTCGGTCACGACCATTGTCGGCGCTGAGTACACATCCTAGAGGGGGCGACTCGTCCCCCAATCTCAATCGACCGAGGTTTTCATGCAGATCCTTTTCTCCGCCGCTCCCGCCGATTCCGGCACGCCGCTTGCGCTGCTGGTCGAAAAGGATGCGCTGGAGCGGGCGACGTTTCCCGGTCTTGATGACGCGGCGCGCAAAGTCGTGCTGGGTGCGGCTCGGAGCAGCCGGTTCGACGGCGAAGCCGCTGCAATTACCGAAGTTTTTGTCGGCGCGGATGATGGCGTGCGCCGTATTCTGTTGCTCGGCGCCGGCAATGGCGGCGAAGCGGACTATGAAAAGGCTGGCGGCGCGCTGACTGCACGGTTGCTAACCTCGGGCGTCGAAGCCGTGACGGTCGATTTTGCCGGTGCGAATCCTGCGCCCAAGGCAGCCGCCCGTTTCGCCGCAGCGGCGGCACAGCGCGGCTGGCGGCACGATATCTACCGCACCAAGCTGCCCGAAAAGGCCAAACCGACGCTGACCTCGATCACCTTGCTCAATGCGCCGGAAGGCACCGAAGCGGCCTGGTCGCACCAGAAGGCGCTGACCGAGGGGCTGGAACTGACCCGCACGCTGGTGGCCGAGCCGCCGAACGTGATCTATCCGGAAAGCTTCGTTGCCAAGGTGCTGGCCGAGACCCAGGGCCTGGGTCTCGAAGTGACCGTGCTTGACGAGGCGGCAATGCGTGACCTCGGCATGGGTGCACTGCTCGGCGTGAGCCTCGGCTCCGCGCGCGAAGCACGGTTGCTCGCCCTCAAATGGAGCGGAGCAGGCGAGGGCGACCCTGCACTGGCGCTGGTCGGCAAGGGCGTGACCTTCGACACCGGCGGCATTTCGCTCAAGCCCGGCCCCGGCATGGAGGACATGAAATGGGACATGGGCGGCGCCGGCGCGGTGGTCGGGGCGATGAAGTCGCTCGCGCTGCGCAAGGCCAAGGCCAATGTGATCGGCGTGTGCGGCCTGGTCGAAAATATGCCTGACGGTGCCGCAATGCGCCCGGGCGACGTTATCACCTCGATGTCGGGCCAGACGATCGAAGTGCTTAATACCGATGCCGAAGGACGGCTGGTGTTGTGCGACGCGCTGACCTGGGTCCAGAAAACGCACCGACCCAAGACAATCGTCGATCTCGCGACGCTGACCGGCGCGATGATCATCAGCCTGGGCAATGAGCATGGCGGCTGTTTCGCCAATGACGATTCGCTCGCGGACGAACTGCTTGCCGCCGGCAAGGCGTCGGGCGACCTGTTGTGGCGTTTCCCGCTGTCGGACACCTATAACAAGCTGATCGATAGCCCAATCGCCGACATGAAGAATGTCGGGCCACGCGGCGCGGGCTCGATTACCGCGGCGCAATTCCTGCAGCGTTATATCGAAACCGGCGTGCGCTGGGCGCATCTCGATATCGCCGGTATGGTGTGGGCCGACAAGGCCGGCGCGACTTTCGACAAGGGCGCGACCGGCTATGGCGTACGTCTGCTCGACCGCTTCGTCGCGGACAACTTCGAGAGCTGATGCCAGGGTAAATGCCAGACTCAATGCAAGTCGATTTCTATCATCTGACTGTCACGCCACTTGACCGGGCCTTGCCGCAAATTGCGGAAAAGATCCTGTCGGGTGGCGGGCGGTTGCTAATCGTCGCCGAAAGCGGCGCGCAGCGCGTCGCACTGGACCAGCTGCTCTGGGCTTATTCGGCCGAGAGCTTCCTGCCGCACGGTGAGGCAGGCGGGGAGGGCGACGCGCAGCAACCGATCCTGATCGCAGCGGACCCGCTTGCGGCCAATGACGCGCGTTATATCGCACTGGTCGATGGCATCTGGCGCGAGGAAGCGCTCAGCTTCGAGCGTGCGTTCCACTTCTTCGATGGCGACCGCATCGCTGAGGCGCGTGGCGCGTGGAAAGCGCTGGCCGATCGTACCGGGATCGAGCGGCGCTACTGGAAACAGAATGACAATGGCCGCTGGGAACAGGCTGCGTAGAGCGTCCAGTCATTGGGGCGGTCTTGCATTGACTCAGGGCCCCGCCTAGAGAGCCGCGACTTTCCGCCATTTTCGACATCATTCAAGATACAGGAGCTTCACGGTCATGGCCGCGAACCGCACGTTTTCGATCATCAAGCCCGATGCCACCCGCCGCAACCTGACCGGTGCCGTCACCAAGATGCTGGAGGAAGCCGGCCTGCGCGTCGTCGCGTCCAAGCGCATCCAGATGACCAAGGATCAGGCCGAAGGCTTTTACGGCGTTCACCGCGAGCGTCCGTTCTTCAACGATCTGGTCAGCTTCATGATCTCCGGCCCGGTCGTCGTGCAGGTGCTGGAAGGCGAGAATGCCGTACAGCGCAACCGTGACATCATGGGCGCGACCAACCCGGCCAATGCCGATGCCGGCACGATCCGTAAGGAACTGGCCGAATCGATCGAGGCCAATTCGGTTCATGGTTCGGACAGCGACGAGAATGCGGCGATCGAGATCGCCTATTTCTTCAAGCCAGAAGAACTGGTCGGCTGAAGATGAAGTGGCGCGTGCGACAGGCCGGTCCGGAAGACGCGGCCGCCCTGTCGCTCGTCGCCAATGCGGCGTTTCTCGATACTTATGCCATGGTGCTGAGCGGCGCCGATTTGCTGGCGCATTGCCAGAAGAACAACGCAATCGAGGTCTTCGCCGCCTGGACGCGCGATCCGAACACCATCGTCACGCTGGCCGAAGTCGAACCCGGCGGCGTGCCGATCGGCTATGCTGTGCTGACCACGCCGGATTTTCCGATCGAACAGCAACCCGGCGATATCGAGCTGCGCCGCATCTATACGATGAAACAGACGCACGGCTCTGGTGTGGGGCCAGCACTGATGACGCGCGCGGCCGAAGATGCGATCCGGCTCGGCCATCGCCGCATGCTGCTTGGCGTATGGGAACATAACGACCGGGCCCGCGCCTTTTACGAGCGCAACGGTTTCCGAGTGATCGGCACACGGCGCTTCCAGGTCGGTTCGGAAATCCACGAAGACCCGGTCTACGCCCTTACGCTCTAGGTCATTTCGCCGGCTTGGGCTTTTCACGCGCCCAGATCGCGTCGAGCCGCGCCTTCGATCCGGCACGTTCGCGCAGCATCAGCCCTTCAACATGGAGTGCCCGTCCGAGCAACATGCGGCCCTTGGTCTTCCACACCACGTCATAGATCGCGGTATCGCGCCGTTCGGTATCGGCATCCCAATAGCTGGCGGTGATCAGCACGGGCAGACGCCCTTCCTGATCGTCCGGGCCATGGTCGGTCAGGCCGAGCAACGGACCTGAGAACCAACTCGCTTCAATTCGCGGCTCCAGCACACTGTTCTGCGCGGCGATGCCCAGTGCTGACGGGAAGGTGACGTCGATATTCTGGATGTCATGTGCGGCGTCGGACAGTTTCAGGCGGTCGCCACCTTTTTCCACGACCCCCTTCAGCATGACCAGCGTGCGGACCTTGGCCTCGCTTGCCTTTTCCACCTGCTTCGCCTGGTCGTCGGCGCGGCGATCGGACCAACTCATCCACAACCCGGCCGCGGCAATGATCAGTCCGGCCACACCGACGAGTTCGGCCAGCGTGACCCAACGACGGCGTGTCGCCGCCGCTTCAGCGCGATCGACGGCCTGTTGCGCGACGGTCTCGACCGAAGGCGTTGGTGAAGGCGGGGGAGGCGCGGCGGGTTCAGCCGGGATGGCCGGCCCGGCCGGCGTTTCGTCGCTCATCGTCCACCAGCCTCCAGCAAGCGCCGCGGCGCGACCATTTCCCAGCTCATCGCGATGCGGTCGGCAACCCGATCCCAATCGCGGTTTGCTCCGTCCAGCCGCATCGCGATCCATCCCGAAGGTCCGAGATAGGGCGGCGAGTAATAGAAATCGGGGTCGGCCTCGATCAGCATCTGCTGTTCTTCGCGTCCGCTTGTCTTGACGATCGCGACCGTCTCGCCGTCGCCATGATGATTGTGCCAGAAATAGGCGAAGCCCTTGCCTTTCTCGATGAAGAAGCCGGGCGATCCGTGCGACAGTTTTTCAAAGGTCGCAGGCAGCGCGAGCGCCGCCTCACGGACTTTGGCGAGTGCGGATTCCGGATCGGGACTCATCGTGCGACGAAGTCTGCCAGAATTTGGGGGTAAAGGCGATGCTCGGCGACCAGGACACGTTCAGCAAGGGTATCGGGCGTGTCGCCGGGCAGGATCGGAACTTCGGCCTGGCCAAGCACCCCGCCGGCATCAAGCTCCTCGGTCACGATATGGACCGAGCATCCGGCGACTGCATCGCCTGCGTCGATCGCCCGGGCATGCGTGTCGAGGCCCTTGTATTTGGGCAGCAGCGACGGATGAATGTTGATGATCCGGCCGCGCCAGCGCGCAACGAAATCATCGGAGAGCAAGCGCATATAGCCGGCAAGGGCAATGCTCTCGACGCCCGCATCACGCAACGCTGCATCGATCGCGGCCTCGTAATCCACCTTGGGCATGCCTTTCGGGGATTGCGCAAAGGTGGCGATACCCTGGGCGTGAGCCCAGGTCAGGCCGGGTGCCTCGGGCTTGTCAGAGGCGACAAGAGCGACTTCGTAAGGGGCGCCGGAGGCTTTGGCCGCTTCGGCCAGTGCCATCATGTTGGAACCGCGGCCCGAGATCAGAATACCGACCTTATGCAAGGTGCGTCGCCGCCCAATCGGCGCGCGCGCCCCAGGTTTCGATCGATCCGCTAACCGTGCAGCCGCGTTCGCCCGCTTCGATCGTGCCGATCGTAAAGACCGTCTCGCCGGCCGCTTCCAACACTGCAGTAACGGCGGCGACCTCGTCGGCGGCGACCACAACTGCCATGCCGATCCCGCAGTTGAAGGTCCGCGACATTTCCTCCGGTTCGATCGCGCCCTGCGCCTGCAGGAACGCCATGAGCCGGGGCTGCGGCCAGGCATCGGCATCGATTCGCGCATGAACGCCTGCGGGAAGGACGCGCGGCACATTCTCCAGCAGCCCGCCACCGGTGATATGGGCCAGCCCCTTGATCCGTCGCTCGGCAAGAACCGGTAACAGGCTCTTCACGTAAATTCGCGTCGGCGCCATCAGCGCGTCGATCAGCAGCATCTCCTGGTCGAACAACGACGGACGGTCGAGCTTCCAGCCCATGTCGGCCGCCAGTCTGCGCACCAGCGAGAAGCCGTTGGAGTGAACGCCCGACGAAGCCAGCCCGAGAATCACGTCGCCCGCGGCGATATCGCGGCCGGTCAGCACGCGGTCGCGCTCGACCGCACCGACGCAGAAACCGGCCAGATCATAATCGCCCGGCGCATACATGCCCGGCATTTCCGCGGTCTCGCCGCCGATCAGCGCACAGCCCGCCTGAAGACAGCCGTCGGCAATCGAGGCGACAACGCGCTCGGCGACTGCCGGGTCGAGCTTGGCGGTGGCGTAATAGTCGAGGAAGAAAAGCGGCTCGGCGCCCTGAACGATCAGGTCATTGGCGCACATCGCAACCAGATCGACACCGACGCCGTCATGCCGATCATGCTCGATCGCCAGTTTCAGCTTGGTGCCGACGCCGTCATTGGCCGCAACCAGCAGCGGATCGGTAAAGCCGGCAGCCTTCAGGTCGAAGAAGCCGCCAAATCCGCCAAGGTCGGCATCGGCGCCGGCACGGCGCGTAGCCTTGGCCAGCGGTCCGATCGCGCGCACCAGCGCATTGCCTGCGGCGATCGAGACGCCCGCCTGGGCATAAGTATAGGGTTCAGTTTCACTCATAACCGCCGCCTAGCCATATCTCGCTTGGATTTCCACGCTTGCTTCGCCAAAAGGGCCGCAATGTTTGTCCGACGCTTTCCTCGCCCCTCCCATTTGGCTCTCGCGCTGGCGCTTGCCGCTACCGGCGGGATGGTGATCGCGCAGGCCGATGCGCCTGATCAGCCAATGACCGCCGCCGACGGATCCGGCAGTTTTGAGGTCAGCGGCGTCCAGGTTGATGTGACCGGCAAGACCGCAGATGCGGCGCGTTATGCCGGGTGGAAGATCGCGCAGCGCAAAGGCTGGGCGATGCTGTCACAACGCCTGGGCGGCGGTGGCGGGACGCTGTCCGACGCGACGCTCGATTCGATGGTCTCGGGTATTGTCATCGAGGACGAGCAGATCGGCCCCAACCGTTATGTCGCGCGGCTCGGCGTGTTGTTCAGCCGCGCTCGAGCCGGCGGGCTGCTCGGCGTTGGCGGGCAAGCCTTACGATCGCCGCCGATGCTGGTCGTTCCGCTGCAATGGTCCGGCGGCACCGGGCAGGTTTTCGAGCGGAAGACCGACTGGCAGGAAGCCTGGGGCCGCTTCCGTACCGGCAACAGCGCGGTGGACTATGTCCGCCCCGCTGGCACCGGGCCCGACGCCATGTTGCTCAATGTCGGCCAGGTCGGACGGCCCGGCCGGGGTTGGTGGCGCACGATCCTCGACCAATATGGTGCGTCAGACATCCTGGTTCCGGTGGTGCGGCTCTATCGGCAATGGCCGGGTGGGCCGGTGGTCGGCGTGTTCGAAGCCCGGCATGGCCCCGACAATCATCTGATCGCCAAATTCAGCCTGCGCGTCGGCAGTGGCGACGGCCTGGACGCGCTGCTCGATGCTGGGGTCAAGCGCATCGACGAGGCTTATCAGTCGGCGCTGCAGTCCGGCATGCTCCAGACCGACTCAAGCCTGGCTTATGTGCCGCCGCCCGTTGCGCCGGTGGTGATCGAGGATTTGCCTGACGACGAGGCGACACTGCCAGGCACGACCGGACCGACGCCGACCGGCGAAGCACGATCGACCGTGTCGATCCAGTTCGATACGCCCGGCGCAGGGGCCGTGTCGGCGACCGAGGCCGCGATGCGCACTATTCCCGGCGTGCGGTCGGCGCTGACCAGCAGCCTCGCGCTTGGCGGCGTGTCAGTGATGCGCGTTGGCTATGATGGCGACCCGGCCGGGCTGCATGCCGCGCTCGAATCGCGCGGCTGGCAAGTGCAGGGTACCGGCACGACATTACGCATCCGGCGTGGAGGGCAACCGTCGCAGGGCGGTACGCCGGCCCCGACGCCCGCGGACAATGCGACCGGCTGATGAGCCAGATCGCGCTGCCGTTCGAATGGCCAGCCGACCCGCGTGACGACGAGTTCCTGGTCAGCGAGTCGAATTCCCGCGCCGTGCAACAGCTCGAACATTGGGCATCATGGCCCGTCATGTCAGTGGTGCTCACCGGTCCGCGCAAATCGGGTCGCAGCCTGCTCGCGCGGATCTTTGCCGCAAAGAGCGGCGGAACGATCATCGATGATGCCGAACGACAGAGCGAAACGGCGCTGTTCCATGCCTGGAATCGCGCACAGGAGACACGCCACCCGTTGGTGATCGTCGCCGACGCCGCACCGCCCGAATGGACGGTCAGACTGGCCGACCTGCGCTCGCGCCTGACCGCGAGCCCGATCGCAAGGATCGGTCCACCCGACGATGTGTTGATGCAGGCGTTGTTTGAGCGGATGTTCCTGCGCCGCGGCCTCGATGCGCGGCCCGATCTGATCCAATGGCTGCTGGCGCGAGTTGAACGCAGCCATATCGCATTGCTCCGTGCGGTCGATGCACTCGACCAAGAGGTGATGGAACGCCGCAAACGCCTGTCGATCCCGCTCGCACGCGCGACTTTGTCGGAAATCGGGCTTATCACCGACCGTGCGCCCGAATCGCACCCCAAAGATTCAGACGAAAGCCTCAAATGACCCGACCCGCTCATATCGCGCGCCTCGATGACGACGACGATCCCTTTGCGGAGGGCGGCGACAGCGAACGATATTTCAATCGCGAACTCTCCTGGTTGGCCTTCAACCGCCGCGTGCTTGAGGAAGCGTGCAACACCGCCCATCCGCTGCTCGAACGGCTGCGCTTCCTGTCGATCTCCGGATCGAACCTGGACGAGTTCTTCATGGTCCGCGTTGCCGGCCTGAAGGGGCAGTTGGCGCAGGATGTCGACCGTCGCTCGGCCGACGGGATGACCGCCGGCCAGCAATTGGCCGCCGTGGTGGGAGAGGCGGATGCGCTGGTGCAGAGCCAACGCGAAGTATGGCGCGACCTGCGCCATCAGCTCGCCGAAACCGGGATCGAGGTGCTGGGGTCGAAGACGATCGACGGTGCGGTCGAAGCCGTCGATCTGACCTGGCTGGAGACGCATTTTCGCGAACAGATCTTCCCGATTCTCACGCCGCAGGCGCTCGACCCCGCACACCCGTTCCCGTTCATGCCCAACAAGGGTCTGGCGGTGATGTTCGACCTGGTTCGCCAGTCGGACAATGAGCCGATTCGCGAGCTGGTGATGCTCCCGGCGACCATGGCGCGGTTCGTGCGCTTGCCCGATAAAAGAGGAGAGCCCGACAAAAAAGGGTCGGCCGACCGCGCGCGTTATGTCGCGATCGAGTCGTTGGTGAAACGGTTCTCGGCGCTAATCTTCCCCGGCTATGAGGTACACGGCGCGGCCGAATTTCGCGTCTTGCGCGACAGCGATATCGAGATTGAGGAAGAGGCCGAGGATCTCGTTCGCTACTTCGCCAATGCGATCAAGCGCCGCCGGCGCGGGCGCGTCATCCGGCTCGAACTGGAAGCAGGCATGCCGGAGCGGCTGTCATCGGCGCTGCGCGACGAATTGGGCGGCGCCGACTCGTTCGTCACCGAAGGCGGCACCTTTCTCGGCATCAATGATCTCGATGCGATTGTCGACGAGGATCGCCCCGACCTGAAGTTCACCCCCTATAGCCCGCGCTTCCCCGAACGGATCCGCGAGTTCGGCGGCGATTGCTTCGCGGCGATCCGGTCCAAGGACATCGTGGTCCATCACCCGTACGAGACGTTCGAGGTGGTGCTCGCTTTCTTGAAGCAGGCGGCGGCCGACCCCGATGTCGTGGCGATCAAGCAGACATTGTACCGCGCAGGGAAACAGCCCGCCGTGATCAATGCGCTGATCGCGGCGGCCGAATCAGGCAAATCGGTCACTGCCGTGGTCGAGCTGAAGGCGCGTTTCGACGAGGAGCAGAATCTCGTCTGGGCCTCCGCGCTGGAGCGCGCCGGCGTCCAGGTCGTCTATGGCTTCATGGAATGGAAGACGCACGCCAAGGTATCGATGGTGGTACGCCGCGAAGCGGGACAATTCCGCACGTATTGCCACTTCGGCACCGGCAATTACCACCCGGTCACCGCGAAAATCTATACCGATCTCAGCTTCTTCACTGCCGATCCGCGGCTCGGCCGCGATGCGGCGCAGATGTTCAACTATGTCACCGGCTATGTCGAGCCGCAGGACATGGCGCTGATCAGCCTCTCGCCGCGCGATCTGCGGCCCAACCTGGTCGCGATGATCGATGCCGAGATCGCCAATGCCGAAGCGGGCAAACCGGCGGCGATCTGGGCGAAGATGAACTCACTGGTCGATCCGGCGATCATCGAGAAGCTGTATGAGGCGAGCAATACCGGGGTCGAGATCGAACTGATCATCCGCGGCATTTGCTGCCTGCGGCCGGGCGTGCCGGGAATGTCGGAGCATATCCGCGTCAAATCGGTGATTGGACGCTTTCTCGAACATAGCCGTATCTGGGCATTCGGGAATGGCAAGGCTTTGCCCAATGACGGCGCGAAGCTGTTCATTTCCTCGGCCGACTGGATGCCGCGCAATTTCGACCGGCGGGTCGAATATATGCTGCCGATCGAGAATGCGACGGTCCATGACCAGATCCTCGACCAGGTGATGGTCGCCAATCTGATCGACAATGAACAAAGCTGGGAATTGCACGCCGACGGCAGCTATGTCCGCGACGATCCGGGCGACCGGCCATTCAACCTGCACCGCTATTTCATGACCAATCCGTCGCTGTCGGGGCGGGGTGCCGCGCTCGGGCTCGGCGAATCCGTGCCGAAACTTTCGCTGCGTCGTCGGCGTTGAAACCGGCGATGCAGACTTCGTTGTTCCGCAAGCCCAAGGCCGACCCGGCGGGGGAGCCGCGTACCGGTATCATCGATATTGGCTCCAATTCGATCCGCCTGGTGATCTATCAGGGCCCGGAGCGATTGCCCGCCATCCTGTTCAACGAAAAGGTCATGGCGGGATTGGGCCGGGGCTTGTCGGAAACCGGGAAGATTGCCCCTGACGGGCTGGTCAAGGCCGGCCATGCTCTGGCGCGCTTTGCCGCGGTGGCGCATGAAATGGAGGTCACCCGACTGCGCACGGTTGCCACCGCCGCCGTGCGGGAGGCCTCCAATGGTCATGTTCTGCTCGACACCGCGCAGTCGCTTGGGCTCGATGTCGAGCTTTTGTCGGGTGAGCAGGAAGCGATGGCGGCGGGCCAGGGGGTGCTGTCGGCGATTCCCGATGCCGATGGTATCGTCGGCGACCTGGGTGGCGGCAGCCTGGAACTGGTACGCGTGGCGGGTGGCGAAGTCCGTGACCGGGTGTCCTTTCCCTTTGGTGTGCTCCGCGTCGGACCGATCCGCGTCAAGGGCGGGCAGGGCGCACTTGAACGCCAGGTCGCCAAGGGGTTGAAGGGCACGGGTTGGGCCGGGCGCGGCCAGGGGTTGCCGCTCTATCTCGTCGGCGGCACATGGCGGGCGCTGGCGCGGCTCGATATGCATCTGAACGGCTATCCGCTGCCGATCATCCATCAATATGCCATGGCACCCGCCGCGATCACGCGAATGAGCCGGACGATCAGTCACGTCACCAAGGGGCGACTGCGCGCCATTCCCGGCCTGTCGTCGGGGCGTGCGGCGACATTAGGCGATGGCGCGGCCCTGCTGTCGGCCTTGTTCAAATATCTCGGCAGCGAGACGACCATTGTGTCCGCCTTCGGCTTGCGTGAAGGCCTGCTTTACAGCCAGCTCGACCACATCGTTCGCTCGGAAGATCCATTGATCGTCGCGACCCGCGACGAGGGGCGTCGGCATGGGCGCTTTGCCGAACATGGCGACCTGCTCGATCGCTGGATCGCACCATTGTTCGCCGACGATTCTCCTGGCATGGCAAGGCTACGTCATGCCGCTTGCCAGCTTGCCGACGTGGGCTGGCGCGCCAATCCGGAATTCCGCGCCGAGCGTGGCGTCGAGATCGCGCTTCACGGCAATTGGGTCGCGATCGACGCGCGGGGTCGCGCCCTGATGGCGCAGGCATTGTTCACCAGCCTTGGCGGTGGCGTAGAAACACCGCCACCGATCAACGAGCTGGCACCGCCAGATGACTTGAAGCGCGCGACGGCGTGGGGGCTCGCAATGCGGCTCGGGCAAAGGTTGAGCGGCGGCCTGGCCGGACCGCTGCAGCGATCGCGCCTCTTTGTCGGTGCATCGACGCTCGCGCTGCATCTGGAACCAGGCGACGCCCCCTTGTACGGCGAAGCCGTAGAGCGGCGGCACAAGGCGCTGGCGACCGCTCTCGGACGTGAGGCATTGTCGGTGTCGTCTTCCTGACGTCAGCCGCAGCTGAGCCGTTCGACTCGCCCTTGCGCATCGACATAGACGTTCAGGCGATCCGCCCGGAAATCCATCGTTACCATCATGCCCGGCGTGATCCGGCGCACGGTACGCGCACCGGCGCGGCGCTTGGCATTGGCGACCACCTTGGCCGATCCCGGACGGCCGACAAACTGCTGAACTGGCCCAGCATTGCAGGCGCGGGCAGGGCCGGAATGTTCGGGCGGCCCATCCATGGCGCAGGCCGAGAGCAGCAGGAATGGCAGCGCGGTTGTGGCGATCAGCTTCATGTCACATCCTCCGTCCGGGTCATCTTGAGCTTGCCGTTGACCACCGCAAAGGCCAGCCGTCCCTCGACCAGGTCAAGTGCATCGCGGCCGAACTGATCGAACCGCCAGCCCTGCAGGATCGGCAGCCCGTCGCGCTGGCCCGCCGCCAGCGCTTCGAGATCCTCGCTGCGCGCGAGCAGGCGTGAAGCGACGTCGATTTCCTTCGAGCGAATCTTGAGCAGCAGCTTGAGCAGATCGGCGACCAGCGCGCCGTCCTTGCCGAGACCGGGCTTGCGATCGTCGCGCGCGGGCATTTCGTCCGCGCTCATCGGGACCGCCGCCTCAAGTGCTGCCATCAGCCGTCCGCCGATATCATTACCTGCCCACGTCGCCGACAGGCCGCGCACCTTGGCCAGGTCGCTCTGCTTGCGCGGCGGGTGGCCGGCGATGTCGGCGATCGTCTCGTCCTTGACGATTCGACCGCGCGGCAGATCCTTGCTCTGCGCCTCCAGCTCACGCCAGCGCGCCAGCGCCTTCAGTCGGCCCAGCACGTCGGGCTTGCGGCCGGCGATGCGGATCCGCTTCCATGCTTCTTCCGGATCATTGGCATAATTGGCCGGATCGCCGATTCGCTCCATTTCCTGGTCGAGCCACTCGCCGCGCCCGGTCTTGCGCAGCCGCGCAAGCATCTTGGGGAAAATCTTCGCGAGATGCGTGACGTCGCCGATCGCATATTCGATCTGGCGCGCATCGAGCGGGCGGCGCGACCAGTCGGTGAAGCGCGCACCCTTATCGACGACAATGCCGAGATAGGAATCGACCAGATTGGAATAGCCGATCTGCTCGCCTTGGCCGAGCGCCATCGCCGCGACCTGGGTATCGAACAGGGGATGCGGTGTCTTTCCGGTCAAATTATACACGATTTCAAGGTCTTGGCCGCCGGCATGAAAGACCTTCAGCACGTCCTCATTCTTGACCAGCAGGTCGAGCAAGGGCGTCATGTCGAGTCCGGGCGCCATCGGATCGATCGCTGCCGCTTCGTTCACATCGGCAATCTGGATCAGGCAGAGTTCCGGCCAGAAAGTGTTCTCGCGCATGAACTCGGTGTCGACGCAGACAAAGTCCGCCTGGGACAATCGGGTGCAGAGATTGGCGAGGGTTGCGCTGTCGGTGATCAGGTCATGGATATGCATCGCAACGCCATAGCGAGGGGAGCGCGGGTTGACAAAGGCGGCATGGAAAGAGAAGCGCGGCCCCACATATTTACGTCATCCCGGCACAGGCTGGGATCTCCCGTTATGGCGCGCGCGCTTGCGGCGCGAGATCCCGGCTCGCGCTAGGGTGACGAACCAGAGTGAGAATCCGAATGCACGCCTATCGCACGCACACCTGCGCACAGCTCCGCGCCGCCGATGTCGGAACGTCGGTCAAGCTCAGCGGCTGGATTCACCGCAAGCGCGACCACGGCAATCTGCTGTTCGTCGATTTGCGCGATCATTACGGCATCACGCAGATCGTCACCGACAGCGACAGTCCGACTCACGCCGCACTCGACAAACTGCGCGCCGAATCCGTCGTGACGATCACTGGCGATGTGGTCGCCCGCTCGCCCGAGACGGTGAATGTAAACCTGCCCTCGGGCGAAATCGAGATTCGCGCCCGCGATGTCGTGGTGCAGTCGGCGGCGCAGGAATTGCCCATGCCGGTGTTCGGCGAGAATGAATACCCCGAGGATATCCGTCTCCGTTACCGCTTCCTCGATCTCCGGCGCGAGCGGCTCCACGCCAACATCCTGCTGCGCTCCAACGTCATTTCGTCACTCCGCAATCGCATGATCGGGCAGGGCTTCACTGAATTCCAGACCCCCATCCTGACCGCGTCGTCGCCCGAAGGCGCGCGCGACTATCTGGTGCCGAGCCGGGTCCATCCGGGCAAATTCTACGCGCTGCCGCAGGCGCCGCAGATGTTCAAGCAGTTGCTGATGGTCGCCGGCTTCGACAAATATTTCCAGATCGCGCCCTGCTTCCGCGATGAGGATGCCCGCGCCGACCGATCCCCAGGTGAATTCTATCAGCTCGATTTCGAGATGAGCTATGTCACGCAGGACGATGTGTTCGCGGCGATCGAGCCGGTACTGCACGGGGTGTTCGAGGAATTCGCCGATTGGCAGGGCAAGGGCCGCACGGTCAGCCCATTGCCGTTCAAGCGCATCCCGTACCGCGAATCGATGCTCAAATATGGCAACGACAAGCCGGACCTGCGCAATCCGATCCTGATCACCGACGTGTCGGAGCTGTTCAAGGGTTCAGGCTTCGGGCGCTTCGCCTCGATGGTCGAGGGCGGCGATGTGGTGCGCGCGCTGCCGGCACCCAACACGCACGAAAAGAGCCGCAAGTTCTTCGACGACATGAACAGCTGGGCGCAAGGCGAAGGTTTTCCCGGCCTGGGCTATGCGACACAGAAGGACGGCGTTTTCGGCGGCCCGATCGCCAATAATCACGGCCAGGACGGCATGAAGGCGATCGCCGAGGCGCTTGGCCTCGGGCCGAACGACGGCATCTTCTTCGCCGCGGGCAAGGAAGCGCAGGCGGCGAAGCTCGCAGGCCTCGCGCGGACGCGTGTCGCCGACCAGCTCGGCCTGATCGACCAGAATCGCTTCGAATTCTGCTGGATCGTCGATTTCCCGATGTTCGAATATGACGAGGACGCGAAGAAGGTCGATTTCAGCCACAACCCCTTCTCGATGCCGCAGGGCGAGATGGAAGCGCTGGAGACGATGAATCCGCTCGATATCCTCGCCTATCAGTATGACATTGTGTGCAACGGCATCGAATTGTCGTCGGGCGCGGTGCGCAACCACAAGCCGGAGATCATGTACAAGGCGTTCGAGATCGCCGGCTATACTCAGGCCGATGTCGATACGAATTTTGCCGGCATGATCAATGCGTTCAAATGCGGCGCCCCGCCGCACGGCGGTTCGGCGCCGGGCGTCGACCGCATCGTCATGCTGCTCGCCGATGAACCCAATATCCGCGAAGTGATCGTCTTCCCGATGACGCAAAAGGCGGAAGATCTGATGATGGGCGCGCCAGCGTTCGTAACCTCGAAGCAGCTCAAGGAACTCAACATCCGCACGCTGGACGCCCAGGCGGTCAAGCCGGCCTGAGACAGCTTGCAGTACGCGGAGGGGCTTGTTCTGCCTTCCCGCGTGCCGCATGGGCGCTCTCCACGTGCAGGGGGCACGATGAGGTGGGGCGGACAGGCATGCTCAATGATCAGCTGATGCCCGAACCACCGTCGCGGCTGGTGCGCAGTCTCGGCGTGTTCGGCGTGCTGTTCCTGACTCTCTCGGTCACCACGCCCGCCTCATCGGTGTTCGTGATCATTCCCGGCATGCTGCAGGTCGCCGGCACTGGCGCGATCTGGGCGCTGATCCTCGCCGGGATCGTTTGTGTCGCGACTGCCTTCATCTATGCCGAGCTTTCCTCGGCCTGGCCGGTCGCCGGCGGCGAATATGTCGCGGTCGCGCACACGCTGGGGCCGCTCGCCGGCTTCGTGATGCTCGGCGTCAATGTGTTCAACAATATCTTCTTCGTCCCCGTTGCCGCGCTCGGGATCAGCGCGGTGCTCTCGACCATCGCGCCGGGCCTGCCGCAAGTGCCGGTGGCGATCGCGGTGGTGGTCGGGGCAACCTTCGTCGCGATACTGCGCATCCGCATTAATGCCTGGATGACCGGCATTTTCCTGCTGTTCGAAGTGCTGGCGCTGATCGTGGTCGCGGTGCTTGGCTTCCACGGCGCCGCGCGTTCAGCGGCCGAATTCCTGACCGCG
Organism: Sphingomonas sp.; assembly: GCF_050725575.1. Lineage (GTDB taxonomy): Bacteria > Pseudomonadota > Alphaproteobacteria > Sphingomonadales > Sphingomonadaceae > Sphingomonas. Next base: position 144,972 of record NZ_JBOHHW010000003.1, read on the forward strand.
CCAGTCATGTCGTCGCCCGTGGGGCTGGTGCCGACCAGCCTGACTCAGATCGGCCTGGCCACCTCAATCGCGATCTTCGCGCTCAACGGCTATGGCTCGGCGGTCTATTTCGGCGAGGAGATGCACGATGCCTCGCGCAGCATATCCCGCGCGATCCTCGCTGCACTTGTCCTGACTTTGCTGCTTGAGGTCCTGCCGGTGCTTGGCGGGTTGATGGGGGCAGGGGACCTCGCCGCTTTTCTCAGCGCCGATGATCCCTTTGGATTGCTCGTCGCGGCACGTGGCGGCGACACGCTCGCCGACTGGGTCGCGATCGGCGTGGTGATCGCGATCGTCAATGCGGTGATCGCCTGGGTGCTGGCCTGCGCGCGCTTCTTCTACGGCACCGCGCGCGACGGATCCTGGGGGCGGCCGCTCGATCGCTGGCTCACCACCCTCCATCCGCGCTTCGGATCGCCGTGGATCGGCACCTTGCTGATCGGCGCGATCGGAGTCGCATGCTGCTTCCTGCCGATCCAGCTGCTGCTGATCCTCAGCGGTACCGGGCTGATCGTGATCTATGCCGGCATCTGCATCGCAGCGATCGTCGGGCGCCGCACCGGGCGGACCGCGCACGCCCATTACCGCATGCCGTTCTACCCGATCGCACCGATCCTGACCCTGGTTGCGCTGGCCGGGGTCGCGTGGACCAGCTGGATCGATGTCGAGGAGGGCGGGCGTGCCGCGCTGATCATGACCGGCGTGCAGATTGCGCTGTCCGCCGGCTATTACTGGTTCGTGCTGCGCCGGCGCGGCAATTGGGAAGTGCAAATCCCGTCGAGCTGAGTTTATGATGGCGGCATGAGCATCAATCTATCCGATTATGAATCGGGCAAGAAATTCGACGGCGATTATTCCGAGGCGCTGATCGCGGTGCAGGAACGCCTCGCGCATATCCAGGTCGCGCACATCGTGCACAAGAAGCGCGCGGTCGTCCTGTTCGAAGGCTGGGATGCGGCGGGGAAGGGCGGGATCATCCAGCGCATGACCGCCGAATGGGATCCGCGCAATTTCGAGGTCTGGCCGATCGCCGCGCCGACCGCCGACGAACTTGCCCGGCATTTCCTGTGGCGCTTCTGGAAACGATTGCCGGCAAACGGCAATATCGGCGTGTTCGATCGCAGCTGGTATGGCCGCGTGCTGGTCGAGCGGGTCGAGAGCTTCGCGACCGAGGCTCAGTGGCGCCGCGGCTATGACGAAATCAACGAGTTCGAGGCACAACAGGCGGATTCGGGCACCACGCTCGTCAAGATGTTCATCCACACCACCCAGGCCGAACAGGATGAGCGGCTCAAGGCGCGGCTCGACCATCCCTGGAAACGCTGGAAGACCGGGGCCGACGATTATCGCAACCGCGACAAGCGCGGCGCGTATCTCGATGCGATGGCGGAGATGTTCCGCCGTACCGACACGCGCTGGGCGCCATGGTGCGCGATCGACGGCAATAACAAAAAGGCGGCGCGCATCGCCGCGCTGACCGCGATCGCCGACCGGCTCGAGGCGAATATCGACATGACCCCGCCGCCGCTCGACCCGGCCGTGGAGAAAATGGCGCGCAAGGCGCTGAAAGGATGATGCCCGATCAGGTCGCGCAGGTGTTTGCCGGCTATCCGGCCGATGCCCGCGCGGCGCTGCTGGCGGTACGCGACCTGATCTTCGCAACCGCTGCCGACACCCATGCGGTCGGCGCACTCACTGAAACGCTGAAATGGGGTGAGCCGGCCTATCTGACTGAAGCATCGGGCAGCGGCAGCACGATCCGTATCGCCTGGAAACCGGCAACGCCGGATCGCTACGCGTTGTATTTCAACTGCAAGACAAGCCTGGTCGAGGCGTTCAGGTCGATGTTTGATGAGCTCAGCTTCGAGGGCAATCGCGCGATCACGCTCGGGATTGGCGACCCGCTGCCCGAATTCGAGCTATCGGCCTGTATCCGCCTCGCGCTGACCTATCATCGCCGCGGCGCGAACTGATCAGGCGATATCGAAGCGGCCTTTCTCGTCCATCACGTGCAGCAAACCGTCGGCAATCGCGAAATAGGCGCCGTGCAGCGTCAGCGTGCCCGCCGCCTCGCGCTCGGGAATGCACGGGAAGGTGCGCAGATTGGCGAGGCTGACCCGCACCGTTTCCAGCTCCAGCGCGCGTACCGCGTTCGGGCCGGTCCCCAGCCGCGCGACAATGTCGTCGCGCGCTTCGTCGAGCAGGTCGATCCAATGGTCGATAAACCCGCCTTCCCCCGGCGGCTTGCCGGCAAAGGTCTGCTGGATCGCGGCATGGACGCCGCCACACGAGCCGTGCCCCATCACCACGATTTCCGAGACCTGGAGCTGGGTTACCGCGAATTCCAGTGCAGCGGACACGCCGTGGCGGCTGCCGTCGAGCTCGAATGGCGGCACCAGATTGGCGATATTGCGCACGACGAAGATTTCGCCCGGCGAGGTGTCGAAAATCTGCGCCGGGTCAACCCGGCTGTCGGAGCAGGCGATCACCATCACCTTTGGCGCCTGCCCGTCGCTCAGGACCGCCCAGCGGCTGCGTTGCTGCGCCCAGGATGAGTCGCGAAAGCGGTGATAGCCCTGGATGAGATTCGAAAAGCCGGTCATGGGCGCTTCTTTTGCACCGGGAACGGGGGGTGGCAAGCGGGCCAAAGCATCGCTATCTGCCACCCCATGACCGACATGACTCCGCTCCCTCGTCCAGAACGCCAGCGCAAGCCCGACTGGATCCGCGTTAAAGCACCGACCAGCGTCGGATTCGCCGAAACCAAGGCGATGATGCGTCGGCTCAACCTCAATACGGTCTGCGAAGAGGCGGCATGCCCGAATATCGGCGAGTGCTGGACCAAGAAGCACGCCACGGTGATGATTCTCGGCGACACCTGCACCCGCGCCTGTGCGTTCTGCAATGTGAAGACCGGGATGCCGCGCGCGGTCGACGCGCTGGAGCCGCAGCACACCGCTGATGCGGCGGCTGAGCTTGGCCTTGAACATATCGTCATCACCTCGGTCGATCGTGACGATCTGCCCGATGGCGGCGCGTCGCAATTCGTCAAGGTGATCCAGGCACTGCGCCGCACCACCCCGAAAACGACCATCGAAATCCTCACACCGGATTTCAGGAACAAGGCGCAAGCGGCTGTAGAATCAATCGTCGAGGCGCGGCCCGACGTCTATAACCACAATCTCGAAACCGTGCCGCGGCTCTATCCGACGATCCGGCCGGGCGCGCGCTACTATGCCTCTCTGCGCTTGCTCGAAAGCGTCAAGCGCCACGATCCGTCGATCTTCACCAAGTCCGGCGTGATGGTCGGGCTGGGCGAGGAGCGGCTCGAAGTGCATCAGGTGATGGACGATATGCGCTCCGCCGATATCGATTTCCTGACCATGGGCCAGTATCTGCAGCCGACCCCGCGCCACGCCAAGGTGCTGGACTTCGTTACGCCGCAGGCGTTCGATGCCTATGCCGCGATCGCGCGCGCGAAAGGTTTCCTGCTGGTCGCGGCATCGCCGCTGACCCGCTCGAGCTATCATGCCGGCGACGACTTCGCCGCGCTCCGTGCTGCACGGGAGGCGAAGCTCGCCCGCGCCTGATGCCCCGCCATTCAGAAACCCGCCGCTTGCCCCATAGCCGCGAACAGATGTTCGACCTGGTTGCCGATGTCGGGCGCTATGCGGAATTCCTGCCCTGGGTGACGGCGATCCGCGTGCGATCGAACAGCCCGACCGAAATGGTCGCTGACATGATCGTCGGCTTCAAGGGATTGCGCGAAACCTTCACCTCGAAGGTCGAGAAGCAGCGGCCCGACCATATCCGGGTCGATTATCTCGACGGGCCGCTCAAATATCTGCGCAACGAATGGATCTTCCGTGCCGATGGCGCGGGCGCCTGTCTGGTCGATTTCAGCGTCGATTTCGCGTTCAAGAACAAGATGTTCGAGATGCTTGCCGGACAGGTGTTCGGATCCGCGCTGCGCAAGATGATCGGCGCGTTCGAAGATCGCGCCGCGGTGCTCTACGCCGGCTCGTCGGTCGGCGAGGGCAGCAAGAGTTCAAGCGCGCACAACGCCGCCTGAAGCCGGACGCCGCCGCGTCCGAGATCGCCGAAATCCTTGCGATCCGCCACGACATGGCCAGGATCGGCGCCTTTCTCCGCGCGCGCGAACACAACTGTCCCGACCGGCTTCTTTTCGCTGCCGCCGCCGGGGCCGGCAACGCCGGTAATGGCGACCGCGACATCGGCGCCGCTCATCTCCAGTGCCGACTGCGCCATGTTCCATGCCACCGCGATCGACACGGCGCCGAACGTCTCAAGGATGTCGGGGCTGACATTCAGCAATTCGAGCTTGGCGTCATTGGAATAGGTCACGAAGCCCGCTTCGAGCACATCGGACGATCCGGGGATTTCGGTGATCGCCGCCGCGACCAGGCCGCCGGTACAGCTTTCGGCGACGGTGACCCGCCGCCCGATCGCCTTGTTGGCGTCGACGACGCGTCGCGCGGCGTCAACCAGCGCCGCGGGCAGGATGGTGTCCATGGTCAATTCTGGCCCGCAGGGCAGACCGGCAGCTTAGACGTCTCTTTCTTCTCGCCGCCCAATTGAATCAGGGTCACGATCAGCTCGGCGGCATTGCGCGGCGGGAGCGGCGCGATCAGTGTCAGGATCCGGTTGATCTGGGTGCAATCCTTGGGCTTGATGTCCTTGGTGATGACCGGCGCCATCAATGACCCGATCATCGGTTTGAACGTGTCATTCTCCAGCGCCGGTTTCATCTCGTCGCCACCGATCTTCGCCAGTGCGGCCTTTGCCGACGGCCAGGCCGAATCCTGTTCGGCGCGATATTTTTCGATGAACGCGCCGGATGTCTGGCGCAGCAGCGCATCGGCCGGCAGCATGGTCGTGCATGTCTCGCCGACCGCCTTGATCGCGTCGGGGGCAATGAACAGCACCAGCCCCGATGCCTCCGCCGGCGTCACGCAGGGCTTGGCTGCGGCTTCAGCCGCCTGAACGCTGGTCGCGCCCATCCCGGCCCATAGCGCAATGGCTACCGTCAGTCCGATCCGCCGCTTCGTCATTATGCGTCCCCCATGATCCTGATCGTTGCAATTGCCTGCGCGGCGATTCCCTCGCCGCGTCCGGTGAAGCCGAGCCGCTCCGTGGTTGTCGCCTTGATGCTAATCTGGCCGGGAGCGAGCCGCAACAGCGTCGCGACCCGGTCGCGCATCGCCGCGCGGTGCGGGCCGATCTTCGGTGCCTCGCAGATGATCGTCAGGTCGACGAAATCGATGATCCCGCCGCGCGCGCGGATCAGCGATGCGGCGTGTTCGAGGAACTGCGCCGAGTCCGCGCCGCGCCATTGCGGGTCGCTGGGCGGGAAATGCGTGCCGATATCGCCCTCGGCGATCGTGCCAAGCAACGCGTCGGTAATGGCGTGGAGGGCGACATCGGCGTCGCTATGCCCCGACAATCCCTTGTCGTGCGGGATCAGCACGCCACCGAGCCACAATTCCTCACCCTCGGCCAGGCGGTGAACGTCATACCCCGTGGCGCTACGCACCCGCATCGTCGCGGCATGGCGCGCTTCGGCCGCCGCGAAATCGGCGGGATAGGTGACCTTTTCAAGCATCGCATCGCCTTCGACCAAAGCCACGGTTCCTCCTGCCTTGCGTACCATTTGCGCATCGTCGGTCGGTTCGTCGCCGACCCAGCCACGATGCACGGCAAGCACGGCATCGAAGCGAAACGCTTGCGGCGTCTGGATCCGGAACAACCCATCGCGCGACACGCCGGCGCCGAGCACTTCCATGCCGCGCGCGAGCGTATCGGCAACCGGGAGGGCGGGCACCGCGCCCACATCCTCGTCGAGCGCGGCAAGCAGTCGATCGATCACCTGCATCGGCAGGAAAGGTCGCGCGGCATCATGGATCAGCACCCGGACCGGCGCATCCCCGGCAAGGCGCTCCAGTCCGGCCAGCACCGACAACCGCCGCGTCGCGCCGCCGGTAACGCGCTCGACCGGGCCAAGGGCTGCGTCGAGTGCGGCATCCTGTCCCTCGCCAATCACCACGATCACCCGGTCGATCGCGGGGTGCGTGGCCAAAGCAGCGTATGAATGTGCGATCATCGGCTTGCCCGCGAGCGGGACAAATTGCTTCGGCAAGCCGCCGCCGCTGCGCAGTCCCTGTCCGGCTGCGACGATCAGCGCGGCGGTACGGGGAAGAGCAGGGTGGGGGGAAGTGGGGCTGGGCGCCGTCATGCCCGCTCGCCTAGCCCAAGCCTGACCGCCTCGCCACCCGCTATTCCGCTCGGTATCGACCAGTTCGATCGGTTATGGGGCATACCGATGATGCCGGGAGTGCAGGATCGGCTTTGCTGATCATGCACCTTGTCCGACAGATTGTTTCCAGTCTCTGGTGTCGCTCAGCCAACGGTGTCACGGATCGCGGCAACAGCATATCAAGGGTCAGGTCGATGAAGATGCTCCGGAAGCTTATTGCCGCAGGGATATTGGCCTTGCCCGCACCATCTTTTGCCTCCCCGCCGATGTCGCACGAAACCATCCAGATTATCGCCGCCGCGTTGCCCGAATGCACCGGCGGTTGGATTGAGCCGGGGAAGCGCGGTCGCGTTTATCCGATGGATCTGGCGCCCCGGCTTTCGTTGCTTTCAGGTCCGTCCAGCGCGTTGGATCAACGTGCTGGCGAGGATCTCTATCAAATCGCCAAAGGCCTTCTGGCTCCCGCCACGGGAGTCCATGATCGAATGATGGATGGCGATGCCAGCTTGACCTGCCCCGCGCACGCCAAGGAGGGAGTCGCCTTGATGGAATATCTTGTCGATGAAAAGCCGGATGCATGGCGGGGCTACACAAACGCGTTCGAATGGCTCGGCCTTGCTTATGAAACAGGTGCCGCGGGCGCCAAAAATGCACCAAAGGCGCAACGTTACTATCTCCGCTTTCGCATGCATGCCGGGGGTGGGTCAGAGGCGCGTTGGTCTGACGGGGTCGATAACAATTTTCTGGGTAACGTCGAACGCGCGGGCTTGAGGCCATATCTTGACGCGCTGGCCCAAAGCGATCGCGGTAGCGGCGGTGCAGCGCGATTGGCGCTGGCGGAAGCGGCCCTGCCAACCGACCCTTTGACTGCGCGGAAATGGCTGCGTTACCTTGATGACCGCCCCCTCGATCGACTGCTCGAACTTGAGCAGCAAAAGCGGGTCCCGAGTGTCGCGAATGGCGAGGAAATCGCATTCTGGGCAGAAGCCTCCCGTACGCTTTTTGGATATCGCAAATATGCGGCGCGATTGCTCAAAGCGGTGCAGGATGTGAATGGGGGTGTCATTCCCACCTCGCCCCGGCGTCCCTCAATTGATTTGCTGCGCCCCCACCTCGATATGGCTGCGGTCGCCGACACGGACGCAACGCGTGATCCCGTTCCAGCTCGCGCCCTGGTGACACCGGAAGGGAGGGCAATTTATATCGAGGCTTGTAGCACGCGGCCTGCACAGTCAGCGCCGCTCGACGTTTTCAACGTTCAACTGAATGTTGCGCGCGTCTACAGTGTCAGAAATATAGCTAACTTGCCGAAGCTACCGATCGCGACGATAGGCGGCAGGCCGGCTTATGGCTGGGTCATCTTGCCCGCCGTCCATTTCACACGGCCTGACAATGGAAAGCTCGATATCCGCTTTGTGGATCTCCCGACCGAACGCTGTGCCTATTCCAGCATCGCTGATGCGCCGCCGCCGCCAGTCGCACCGTGACCGCGACACGAGATGGTAATGGATAGATGAGCGACATCGAACGAGAAGAGGCCTGCGCTGCTCCCGTCGTTCCGGCAAGCCTGTCTGACGAGGTGGCGGGGTATCAATGGGCCCGCGACATGGTCGGAGAATCCGGCAGCTCGGTCTACCGCCTGCATGGCCGGGCCGGTGCACCTGACCTGTTCCTCAAACATGGCAGGGATGGTTTTGCCGAGGATATATCCGACGAGATGGCAAGGCTGCGCTGGCTGGCCGGCTACATACCTGTTCCCGCCCTCAAGCACTTCATGCGCACACCCGATCAGGCATGGCTGTTGATGACGGCAATGCCTGGAAAATCGGCCTATCAGCTTCTGGAGGCAAATCCCGAAGCCCGTCCCGCCATCATTGACGCCGCAGCGGCATTTCTGCGCCGGCTGCACGCCATCCCGCTGAGCGAATGCCCCTTCAACGGCGATCACGCCTACAGGCTTGGCCGCGCACGCAAGCGCATCGACGCGGCCCTGGTCGATGTCGATGACTTCGATGATGAACGCGAAGGCTGGACGGCTGAGCAGGTCTGGGAAGCGATGCACGGCCTTTTGCCGCTTACCCCTGACCCGGTGGTGACGCATGGCGACTTTTCGCTCGATAATCTCCTTATTCATGAGGGCAGGGTCGTCGGGTGCATCGACGTTGGGCGGGTCGGTATCGCCGACCGCTATCAGGACCTGGCCATAATCTGGAACTGCCTTGGCGAGTTTGGCGCCCCCCTGCAGGAACGGCTTTTCCGGCAATATGGCATTGCCGATCCGGATCAGCGGAAGCTGCAATTCCATTTGATGCTGGATGAGTTTTTCTGATCGCCAGAATTTCCCGCGCTCATCTGATTCAACCACGGCCCCGACCGTGGCAGGCATCGTTTCATGAACGCCGCCATCCTTGAACCAGACTTGTCGCCCCGGTTGAATCGGCGCTCCCTGTTATATCGCGCCGCGCTCCCTGTTCCGGGCGTCACCGCTCCCTGTTCCGCGCCCTCATTCTCCCTGTTCTTGAATAACAGGGAGAATGGCATTCAACTTACTGATATCGCGATAGATTTTATCCAACAAAATGGCCGGAATCGCTGCAAAAAATATACCGCTCCCTGTTATTCTCCCTGTTATCGCCCAATAACAGGGAGCGGATACGGGCGTCGTCGTCCGTTTCGAGCATCGCTCATCTTGCCATTGCGGCCCATCTCGCGTACTGCCTGTTTTTCAGGCACATTCATGAAAACCCTATCCCCCATCCAGATCGGGCCCGTCCGGATCGAACGCCCCGTTGTGCTCGCGCCGATGACCGGTGTGACCGACATGCCGTTCCGCAAGCTCGTGCGCCGCTATGGCTCCGGGCTCAACGTGACCGAGATGGTCGCCAGTCAGGCGGCGATCCGCGAGACGCGCCAGTCGCGGCAAAAGGCCGCCTGGGATCCGATCGAGGATCCGGTGTCGATGCAGCTGGTCGGCTGCACGCCCTATGAGATGGGTGAGGCGGCCAAGCTGAGCGAGGATCGCGGCGCGGCGATCATCGACATCAACATGGGCTGCCCGGTGCGCAAGGTGACCAATGGCGATGCCGGGTCCGCGCTGATGCGCGATCTCGACAATGCCGGTGCGATCATCAAGGGCGTGGTCGAGGCGGTCAGCGTGCCGGTGACGCTGAAGATGCGCATGGGCTGGTGCCACGACAGCCTCAACGCGCCCGAACTCGCGCGCATTGCCCAGGACCTCGGCGTCAAGCTGATCGCGGTCCATGGCCGTACCCGCAACCAGATGTACAAGGGCAATGCCGACTGGGCGTTCATCCGCCGTGTCAAGGACGCGGTCAGCGTGCCGGTGATCGCCAATGGCGATATCTGCTCGATTGAGGACGCTGAGGCTGCGCTGGAGCAATCGGGCGCCGATGGCGTCATGATTGGTCGCGGCGCCTATGGCCGGCCCTGGCTGCTCGCCCAGGTGATGGAATGGTTCGCCAGCGGCCAGCGCGTCCCCGATCCCACAATCGACGAACAATATAACGTAATTGCAGAGCATTATGACGAAATGCTCGCGCACTATGGTAATGAAACCGGCGTCAATATGGCACGCAAGCATATCGGCTGGTACACGCGCGGCCTGCACGGCTCGGCCGAGTTCCGCAATCGCGTGAACCAGATCGCCGATCCGAAAACGGTCCAGGCAATGCTTGCCGAATTCTACGCGCCGCAATGTGAACAGTCGCGGGATCAGGCACCGGAAGCGGTCGCGGCGTGACGTCATGACCGCACCGGATGCTGCCGCCGGTCCGGAATTCGCGCATCTCTTTGCGGCATTGCCGGTGGCAGTCCTGGTGATCGACCCCGCCGGCTGCATCGCGCACGCCAATGCCGAGTGCGAAACCCTGCTCAACCTGTCCGAGCGCGCGATGGTCGGCCAGCCGGTCGAGGCGATCCTGCAATCGCCACGCGACGACAATGGCCGCGACAGCCATGGCTTCGCGGCGTTCGATACCGAGATCGATACCGCGCGGGGCGGGCGGGTGCGGGTCGACTTCATCGAGGGGCTGGTGGCCGATCATCCCGGCTGGCGGACTATCACGCTGCACCATGCTGCGGCCTCGCGCCGCATGGGCCATAGCGCCGATCGCGCCGCCGCGGCACGCGCCGCGGTCGGCGCCGCGGCAATGCTGGCGCATGAGATCAAGAACCCGCTGTCCGGCATCCGCGGTGCCGCGCAATTGCTCGCCACCGGCGGGGAGGGGGCGGATGAGCTCACCACGCTGATCACCACCGAGGTCGACCGTATCGCCGCGCTGATCGACCGGATGCAGGACTTCACCGACACCAGGCCGCTCAATCCGGTGCCGGAAAACATCTATCCGCTGCTCGACCATGCCCGCCGCGTGGCGCTGGCCGGGTTTGCGCGTGATGTCTTGATCGAGGAGCGCTTCGATCCGTCGCTGCCGCCCGCTTTGGTCGACCGCGACGCCTTGCTCCAGGTGATCCTCAACCTGCTCAAGAACGCCTCCGAGGCGATGATCCAGCAGGCCGATGCGCGCATCACGCTTGCCACCGCTTATCGTCACGGCATGGCGGTCAGCGCCGCGCCGGGCCGGCCGCGCCAGCCATTGCCGATCGAGATCTGCGTGATCGACAATGGTCCCGGTGCGCCCGCCGACATTGCCGAGCATCTGTTCGACCCGTTCATCTCCGGCAAGCCGGAGGGGCAGGGGCTTGGCCTCGCCCTGGTCGACAAGCTGGTGCGCGACATGGGCGGGATCGTCCAGTACGCCCGCGAAGGCATGCCCGAGGCCACCGTTTTCCGTATCCTGTTACCGAGAGGAGCTTCATGACCGCCAGCGGCACCATCCTGGTCGTCGATGACGATGCCGCGATCCGCACCGTGGTGGCGCAGTCGCTGCGTCGCGCGGGGCACAATGTCACCACCGCGGCGACCCTGGCCGAGCTGGACGTGCAACTCGCGATCCGCTTGCCCGATGTGGTGATCTCGGACGTCGTGCTGCCCGACGGCAATGGCCTGGACCGGGTCGCGCGGCTGACCGCCGAGCATCCGTCGCTCCCGGTCATCGTCCTGTCGGCACAGAACACGCTGAGCACCGCGGTCCGCGCGACTGAGGTCGGCGCCTATGACTATCTTCCCAAGCCGTTCGATCTCGACGCCCTGTCGCGCGCGGTGCAGGGCGCATTGGCGCGCCGCCAGGGGGCGCCGCTCGAAGCGATCGACGAGGACGACAACACGCTGCCGCTGATCGGCCGCTCGCCGGCGATGCAGGATGTCTACCGCGTCATCGCCCGCGTCGTGTCGAATGACCTGACGGTGCTGATCTCGGGCGAATCCGGCACCGGCAAGGAACTGGTGGCGCGCGCGATCCATGATCTCGGCACGCGCCGCCGCTCGCCGTTTGTCGCGATCAACATGGCGGCAATCCCGCGCGAGCTGATCGAGGCCGAACTGTTCGGCCATGAACGCGGCGCTTTCACCGGCGCACAGGCGCGCTCGGCCGGGCGGTTCGAGCAGGCCGCGGGCGGCACGCTGTTCCTCGACGAGATCGGCGACATGCCGATGGAGGCGCAAACGCGCCTGCTCCGCGTGCTGCAATCGGGCGAGTTCACCACGGTCGGCGGGGCGCGCACGATTCGCGCCGATGTGCGCATCGTCGCCGCAACCAATCGCGACCTGGCGCAGCTGGTCGGTGGCGGGCAGTTCCGCGAGGATCTGTTCTATCGCCTCAACGTCGTGCCGGTGACTCTGCCGGCACTGCGCGCGCGGCGGCAGGACGTCGCCTTGCTTGCACGCCATTTCCTCGACAAGGCGGCGGAAAGCGGCCTGCCGCGCAAGCAGCTCGCCCCCGCCGCGATCGTCGCGCTCGAGAATTACGACTGGCCGGGCAATGTCCGCGAGCTTGAGAACATCATGCGGCGCATGGCTGTGCTCAGCCGTGACGAACGGATCGACGCCGATGAGGTGCGGGCGATGCTTGGTGCCGCCGCGACCGCGCCGACCATCTTCGAAGGCGATCCCGGCATTGAGGCGGCGGTGCGGTCGCGAATCGAGCGGCTGGCGCGCGAAGAGCCGGCGGCGCTCGACAACGGGTCGCTCTATGATCGCATCATCGGCGAGGTCGAACGGCCGCTGATCGAAGCGATGCTTGCCCGGCATGGCCAGAATCAGCTCCGCGCCGCGCGGGCGCTGGGAATCAATCGCAACACGTTGAGAAAACGGCTCGACCTGCTCGGCATCGATCCGGGGGCGGGGCGCTCGGCTGAGGCTGAGGCGCGTTGAAAGGTTGAATTCTGTGTTCTAATTGCCACGGTATCGTTGTATCAAAGACACGATGCACGCCGGATTGGCTCCTTCGACTGAGATGAAAACGCAGAGCCGCCGGTTCAGTGTCACGCCGTTTGTCGAGCTGCTCGTATTGGGCGTGGCGATCGCGATCGCGGTGGGCACCTATTTCGTCGTGACCGGCGGCGAGGCGCCGCAACGCTCGCTCACCCCAACGATCATCGCCCTGTTGCTGGTCGCGAACCTGCTGCCCGGCATCGCGCTGATGGTGCTGCTCGGCCGCCGGGTGGCGATGCGGCGCGCGGCACGGTCGCCGCTGGGCGGGCGCGGGCGGCTCCACGTCCAGCTCGTGGCGATGTTCTCGATGGTCGCCGCCGTTCCCACGCTGCTCGTGGTGATTTTCGCGTCGCTGCTGTTTCAATATGGCGTGGAATTCTGGTCGTCGGATCGGGCGCGCGGCATGCTCGAGAATGCCAGCACGCTCGTGCGCGAGAACTATCAGCGCGAGCTGAACCGGGTCGCGGACCAGACCAAGGCGATGAGCGGCGATCTGGCCGCCGACCTGCGCCAGTTGCCGATCGAAAGCCGCAGATTCGGCGAATTGCTGTTTCTCCAGACCTTCAATCGCGAATTGTCGGAAGCGGTGATCCTGCGCCGGAACGAGAAGGATCCGCTCGCCGTCCTCAACCCCTATGGCCGGCCGCTGACCAATATCGTCACCACGCAAATGATGGACGATATCGATCGCGGTGCGCCCTATGTGACGGTCCAGAACAAGGACCGGGCCGGCGCGATCGTCGCACTGGACTATGGCAGCCACACCTATCTCTACACCGCCAGGGTGTTCGACGAGCAGCTGGCGGGGCAGCTCAAGCGCGGCGACGCCATCCTGGCCGATTATCGCGTACTGCAGTCGCGGTCCCGGGCGCTGCAATTGCGCTTCAATGCCGCGCTGCTGGGGATCTCGCTGCTGATCGTCGGTATCGCGGTTTGGATCGCGCTCGCCGTGGCCGACCGGCTGGTGCGCCCGGTCGGTGAACTGGTCGCGGCCGCGCGCCGGGTCAGCGACGGCGACCTGACCGCACGCGTTTCCGCGCCGAAGACCGAGGACGAAGTCGGCACGCTCGCCAATGCCTTCAACCAGATGACGGTACGTCTGGAGGAGCAGACCGGTGCCCTCGAAAGTCGCCGCGCGCTGATCGAGGCGGTGATGTCCGGCGTGTCAGCCGGCGTTGTCTCGGTTGCAGGAGACGGGACGATCCGCCTGATCAACCGCTCCGCCACCGAATTCCTCAACACCGGGGACAGCAATCCGGTCGGGCGCGCGCTTGGCGACGTATCGCCCGAACTGGCCGCGCTGATCGGCAGCGACGCACGCGATGCGATCGTCGAGATCGATGCCGGCGGCGAGGCCAAGACGCTCGCGGTCAAGATCGCGCGATCCGAGGACGGGCCGATCCTGACCTTCGATGACATCACTCAGCAATTGCTCGACCAGCGCCGCGCCGCCTGGTCCGATGTCGCGCGTCGCATCGCGCATGAGATCAAGAACCCGCTGACCCCGATCCAGCTTGCCGCCGAGCGCCTCCAGCGCCGTTACGGCAAGCAGATCGCCAGCGATGACGGCACCTTTGCCCGCCTGACCGAGACGATCGTGCGCCAGGTCGGCGACCTGCGCCGCATGGTCGACGAATTCTCGTCCTTCGCGCGGATGCCCAAACCGCTGTTCCGCAACGAGCTGATCGGCGACATCGCCAAACAGGCGCTGTTCCTGCACGAGGTCGCACATCCTGCGATCCGCTTCGCGCTGACCAATGACGATCCCGGGCTCGAACTGGTCTGCGATCGCCGCCAGATCGGCCAGGCGCTGACCAATATCGTCAAGAACGCGGTCGAGGCGATCGAGGCGGTCGACGGCGAGGGGGCGGGGCAGATCACCATGACGGTCGGTCGGGACAATGACCGGACGGTCCGCATCACCGTGGCCGATAATGGCGTGGGCCTGCCCGCCGGACGCGACCGCATCGTCGAGCCCTATATGACGACGCGTGCCCGTGGCACCGGTCTCGGTCTCGCGATCGTCAAGAAGATCGTCGAGGAGCATTGCGGCACCATCGCTTTCGGCGACCGGGAGGGCGGGGGCACGCTCGTCATCATGACCTTCGACGCTGCCGCACTCGCGGCGATGGACATCGGCAGCGGCGCGGATGCCGGTGCCGCCGGCAGCGAGGATCGCCGCCCCACCGAACTCACACGAAATCGGACCTGACCCATGGCACTCGATATCCTCATCGTCGACGACGAACGCGACATTCGCGAACTCGTCTCCGGCGTGCTCGAAGACGAAGGTTATGAAACGCGCAGCGCCGCGGACAGCGATGCGGCGCTGGAGGCGATCGCCGCGCGCCGCCCGTCGCTCGTGCTGCTCGACGTGTGGTTGCAGGGATCGCGGCTCGACGGGCTGGAATTGCTTGACGAGCTGAAGCGCCGCGACCCGTCGATCCCGGTGCTGGTCATTTCCGGCCATGGCAATCTCGACACCGCGGTCGCCGCGATCCGCCGCGGCGCCGCCGATTTCATCGAAAAGCCGTTCGAGGCCGAACGGCTGCTGCTGATGGTCGCCCGCGCGACCGAGACTGAGCGTCTGCGCCGCGAAGTGGCGTCACTGCGTGCGAGCGCCGGGCGCGACAATGATCTCACCGGTAACTCCACCGCGATCAACGGCGTCCGCGCGACGCTGAAACGCGTCGCTTCGACCGGCAGCCGGGTGCTGGTGATGGGCGCGGCCGGCGTCGGCAAGGAAGTCGCCGCGCGCCTGCTCCACGGCTGGAGCCAGCGCGCCGATGCGCCGTTCGTCATCGTCAGCGCGGCACGCATGACTCCGGAACGGGTCGAGGAGGAATTGTTCGGCGCAGAGGATAGCGGCGACATCGTTCGCCCCGGCCTGCTCGAACAGGCGCATGGCGGCACCCTGTTCCTGGATGAGATCGCCGACATGCCGATCGCCACCCAGGCCCGGATCCTGCGCGTCCTGACCGACCAGAGCTTCACCCGCGTCGGCGGCCAGCGCGTCGTCAAGGTCGATGTCCGTGTCGTCTCGGCAACGTCGCGCGACCTGATGACCGAGATCACCGAGGGACGGTTCCGCGAGGACCTGTATTACCGGCTCAACGTCGTGCCCGTGCTGATCCCCGGCCTGAGCGAGCGGCGCGAGGACATTCCCGCGCTGGTCAATCATTTCATGGCGCATTACGCCTCGGAACGCCGCGTCCCTACGCCGGAAATCGCGCCCGATGCGATGGTTGCGCTGCAATCCTATGAATGGCCCGGCAATGTCCGCCAGCTGCGCAACGTGGTCGAGCGCACGATCATCCTCGCCCCGGGCGACCGGATCGGGCGGATCGATCTCGACCTGCTGCCCGCCGAGGTGCTGGGCGAGCCAGGCGATATGGGCGGCGGCACCAACGCGATCATGGGATCACCGCTGCGCGAAGCGCGCGAGACCTTCGAACGCGAATATCTGCGCGTCCAGATCCGCCGCTTCTCCGGCAATATCTCGCGCACCGCGCACTTCATCGGCATGGAACGGTCGGCGCTGCATCGCAAACTCAAGTTGCTCGGCATTACCGAAACACGCGAGGAGTAGATGTGAGGGAGTAGACGCGAGACTGTCGCATCCCTAGATTAGCAACAAGCGCCCGATAGCGCCCATTCCGACGCCGGGAACCGGCGCACAGCGGGAAAACCCGCCAAGAACAAAGGATCGACCGATGGCCGACAAGCAAACCTCTCTTCAGGATCTGTTCCTCAATGCCCTGCGGCGTTCGAAGACGCCCGTGACGATGTTCCTCGTCAAGGGCGTGAAATTGCAGGGAATCGTAACCTGGTTCGACAATTTCTCGGTGCTGTTGCGCCGCGACGGCCAGTCGCAGCTGATCTACAAGCACGCCATTTCGACCATCATGCCCTCGGGCACCGTCGATGTCGCGGCGATCGTCAATGCAGTCGGCGAGGCGCAGAAGCGCGCGCCGCTGCTGCAGGAAATCTTCCTCAATGCGGTGCGCAAGTCGGACGACAATGTGACCATGTTCCTGGTCAATGGCGTCATGCTGCAGGGCCAGATCGCGGCCTTCGACCTGTTTTGCATGCTGCTCCAGCGCGACGGCATGTCGCAGCTGGTCTACAAGCATGCCGTGTCCACCATCCAGCCGGCGAATCCGCTGAATTTGGCTGATGAAACAACGGATAGTGACGAAGGTTGACCACAGGTTTCGAACGTGATCGCGATGAATTCGCGCGTGGTGCCCGTGCCGTTGTCGTGTTTCCCGAACATGGTGCGTCCTCACGCGATGTAGCCGCGCGCCTGGAGGAGACTGCTGGTCTTGCTGCGGCCATCGGCGTCGTCGTGGCCGAGAAAATCTCCTATCGCGTCCGCGGGGCGCGGCCTTCGACTCTGCTCGGCAGCGGCCAGGTCGAGATGCTCGCCCTGGCCGTCCGGATGGAAGAGGCCGAGCTTGTCGTGTTCGACGCGTCGCTGACGCCGGTGCAGCAGCGCAATCTCGAAAAGGAGCTTGGCGCGAAGGTTATCGACCGCACCGGCCTGATCCTCGAGATCTTTGGTGAACGCGCCGCAACCGCCGAAGGGCGATTGCAGGTCGAACTGGCGCATCTCGATTACCAGGCCGGCCGGCTGGTGCGCAGCTGGACTCATCTTGAACGCCAGCGCGGCGGCTTCGGCTTTCTCGGCGGCCCGGGTGAAACCCAGATCGAGGCCGACAGACGCCTGATCCGCGACCGCATGGCGCGGTTGAAGCGCGAGCTCGAACAGGTCAGCCGCACGCGTGGCCTGCACCGCGAACGACGTCAGCGCGCGCCCTGGCCGGTGATTGCGCTGGTTGGTTATACCAATGCCGGAAAATCAACACTTTTCAATCGCTTGACTGGTGCTGACGTCATGGCGGAGGACCTGTTGTTCGCCACGCTCGATCCGACGCTGCGTCAGATCAGTCTGCCCGGGCTCGACAAGGCGATCCTGTCGGACACGGTGGGTTTCGTGTCGGAGCTGCCGACCCAGCTCGTCGCGGCATTCAAGGCGACGCTTGAGGAAGTCATTTCCGCCGATCTGCTGGTGCATGTCCGCGACATCGCGCATCCCGACACCATCGCGCAGCGCGCCGATGTCGAATCGGTGCTGCAGGATATCGGCGTCGCGCCGGAAACGCCGCGGCTCGAGGCGTGGAACAAGCTCGACCTGCTCGACCATGACGAGCGTACCGAATTGCTCGGCGAGGCGGAGCGCCGCGACGATGTCGTTGCGATCTCGGCGCTGAGCGGGGAAGGGGTCGACACGCTGATCCAGACCATCGCCGCGATGCTGACGCAGAATCATCGCCGCTACAGCATCACGCTCGATTCGGCCGATGGCGCCGGCGCGGCCTGGCTGCACGCGCATGGCGAGGTGCTTGGCCAGGATGTCGAGAATGACCAGGCGACCTATGAGGTACGCATGGCGCCACGCGATTACGACCGGTTCAGCCAGCGCGGCGTCTGACTGCCGCCGGATGGCGAACACGCCTATGGCGATGGATGCTTGTGGCTGTCGCGGGCGTATTGGCGCTGATCCTGATTATTGCCGCTATCGGCCTGGCCAATGTTCAGGCCGTACCGATCATACGACGCGCATCGGTGAAGTTGCCCGGCCTGACCGCGGGCTCGTCGCCGATCCAGGTGGCGCTGCTGTCCGACATTCACCTCGGCAATCGTGGCATGGAGCAGGGGCGACTGGCCAATATCGTCGACCAGGTGACCGCGGCTCGCCCGGATCTGATCCTGATCGCCGGCGATTTCGTGACCGGGCATGACGCCGAAGGGATCGAAGCGCGCGCGGCCGGATTGACCGCACCCTTGTCCCGGCTGCGCGCACCGCTCGGCGTGTTCGCGGTGCTCGGCAATCATGATCACTGGACGTCTCCCGCCGCAGTCCGTTCCGCGCTGCAGAAAGCCGGGATCATCATTCTTGAAAATCAGGCCGAACGGCGCGGCCCCTTGGCGATCATCGGCATCGGCGATCGTTTCTCCGGCCATGATGATATCGCCCGCTCGATCGCCGCGGCGCGCCGGGTTGGTGGCGCCCCCATCATCGTCACTCATTCGCCCGACATCGCCTCGACCCTGCCGGCCGGGTTTCCGCTGGTGCTTGCCGGGCATACCCATTGTGGTCAGTTGGTGTTGCCCTGGATCGGCCCGCTGTTGACGCGCGCGCCGCGCGACCATTGGCGGCCGCTCTACACGCTTCGCTATCGCTGCGGGTTGATTAGCGATCCCGGTCGCCTGACGGTCGTCACGGCGGGGCTTGGCTCAGGATCCGCGCCAATCCGCCTCGGCGCGATGCCCGATTGGTGGCTGCTGACGCTGCATTCCTAGAGCCGCTTGACCGCCTGCCACAGGGCTTCCTTCGCGCCGAGACCAAGGCCGGCGAAACCCTCACCGGCCTCAGTTTCCATCGCCTTGAAGCGCGCTTCGAACTTGGCATTGGCGACGCGTAACGCCGCCTCGGGGTCGACACCAAGGTGCCGGGCCCAATTGACCACCGAGAAAAGCAGGTCGCCGACTTCTTCCTCGCGCTGCTCGATCGCGGCTGCATCGATCTCGGCAATCTCCTCGATCACCTTCGCGCGCGGGCCGTCCGCATCGGGCCAGTCGAAACCGGTGCGCGCCGCGCGTTTCTGCAGCTTTTCGGCGCGGAGCAGGGCTGGCAGGCCGATCGCCACGCCGTCCAGCGTGCTGGCTTCGCCTTTTGCGGCGCGTTCATCGGCCTTGATTTGTTCCCACAGATAATGGCCACCTTCGGCCGCATCGCCGAAAATGTGAGGATGGCGGCGTTCCATCTTGTCGCTGATCGTGGTCGCGACATCGCTCAGCGCGAACAGGCCGGCTTCCTCGGCCATGCGGCTGTGGAAGATGACCTGAAGCAACAGATCGCCGAGTTCGTCCTTGAGGTCGGCCATGTCGCCGCGCGCGATCGCATCGGCGACTTCATAGGCTTCCTCAATCGTGTACGGGGCGATCGTCGCGAAATCCTGCGCGCAGTCCCATTCGCAGCCGGTGATCGGATCTCGGAGGCGAGCCATGATCTCGACCAGACGTTCCATCGTCGGCGCGGTCGATACCGCAGGGGAGCCCTGCTCGTGATTCATAATCTAAGTCCGATAATATACATTATGTTAAATCTGTATCTGTGTCAGGGGTTTCCTCGGTCCCCACTGGCTCGAGTATTAGAACACCGTTCTCCACGCGCCAGGACCGCAACCGCGACAGGAAATTCATTCCGATCACATCCACGTCCCCGAATTTGGGCGACACCACTGCCTTGATATCGCGCGCATGCAGCCCGTCGATATCCAGCCGCTTGATCGTTGCGCGCCACGCATCGACCATGCCATTGGCGGTTTGAAGCTGGACCGGTTCGCTGCTCTTGTCGAACTTGACGCTCACGGCGTTGGCAGTTGCTTCCGACAGCGCGACCGTGGTCGCGCCGCTATCGATCATCATCGATCGCGTGACGCCGTTGATCGTCACTCGGGCATAATAATGGCCGTCATCGCTCTGCGCGATGCGGATCGTCTTGCCGTCGGTCTGCTGCTTACCGATACTTGCCCAATGTTCGAAGTCGTTGAACCCGCCGACGATCGCCGATCGGTTGACGACCGCGATATAGATGATGCCGATGATCGCCGCCCAGGCCAGCGCCGATTTGACCGCGAAGCTGAGCGGAATGCGGCGCCCGGCCAGTGAGCTGACTGCCAGCACAAGGCACAATAGCGAGAATATCACGCCAGCGGATTGGCCTTCGGTCATGGGATCAGCTCCAGCCCGTCATAGCCCGGCTCGACTCCGCCAGGCAGTTCACGCAGCAACGTGGCATAATCCATCGAATGGTCCATATGGATCAGCGCCGATCTGGTCGGACGCAAATCCTCGACCCACCCCAGCACGGCCGACAATTCGGGATGCGTCGGGTGCGGAAAGCGTCGCAGGGCATCGACCACCCAAATGTCCAGTTCCTGATATAATGAACGCATATCATGCGTTAAGATATTGAAATCGGTTGCATAGCCGATCGATCGGTTACTGTGATCGAAACGCAATCCGGCCGAACTGATATTGCCATGAGGCTGATCGACCACGCTGATCGCAATATCGCCTATCTCAATCCTGTCAGGCAGGATTTCGCCTTCAACGGTGGGCGGATACCCATCGCGACCGTTAAAGGCATAAGCGAAACGCTCGCTCAGCGCATCAAGCGTCGCCGGCCGCGCCAGCCCACGCACCGGCCGGCCGCGCATGTGATAGAGTTGCCGCAGATCGTCGATGCCATGGCAATGATCGGCATGGTCATGCGTCCAGATCACCGCATCGATATCCGAGACATTGGCGTTGAGCAATTGCTCGCGCATGTCCGGACTGGTGTCGATCAGGATCCGCGTGGTCTCGCTCTCGACGATCGCCGACGCGCGGGTGCGACGGTTGCGCGGTTCGGCCGGATCGCACTCGCCCCAGTCCCCGCCCTTATTGGGGCCGATCCGCGGCACGCCCGATGAAGTGCCCGATCCGAGAATCCGGATCTTCACTGGCCCGCTTTCACGCGACAGTCTTGGCAAACAATCGGTGGAAATTGCGCGCGGTCGTCTCGGTCAGCTGCTCGACCGTCTCGCCTCGCAGAGTGGCCAGGAACTGCGCGGTATCGGCGACGAATGCCGGTTCCCCAGTCCTGCCACGATGCGGCACCGGCGCGAGGAACGGCGCATCGGTCTCGATCAGCAGCCGGTCGAGCGGCAGCCGTGCGGCGGTTTCCTGCAGGTCCTTCGCGTTCTTGAAGGTCACGATCCCCGAAATCGAAATCATGAAGCCCAGATCGAGCGCGATATCGGCAAAGGCGCCGCTGGCGGTGAAGCAGTGGATGACGCCGGGATAGGCGCCCTTCCCCAGTTCGTCGCGCAGGATCGCCGCGGTATCTTCCTCGGCATCGCGGGTATGCACCACGATCGGCAACCCGGTTTCGCGCGCCGCGGCGATATGCGCACGAAAGCTGATTTGCTGCCGCTCGCGGTCGCTATGGTCGTAATAATAATCGAGCCCGCTTTCGCCGATGCCGACCACGCGCGGATGCCGCGCGCGATCGACCAGCTTGGCCGTGTCGATATGCGCATGCTGGTCCGCCTCATGCGGGTGGATGCCGACCGTCGCCCAGACATCGGCCTCGCGCTCGGCGGTGGCCAGCACATCATCCCATTCGCTTTCGCGTGTCGCGATATTCAGCATTGCCGTCACGCCGCGCGCCCGGGCACGCTCGAGCACGCCTGCCTGATCCTCGGCCAGGCCCTTATAGTTCAGGTGGCAATGGCTGTCGGCAAGCATCAGCCCGGCTCCACCGTCAATTCCAGCCGCGGAAACACGCCACTTGGTACGGGCAATATCGTGCCCGACGCGACCGGCTGGCTCAATGCAGTAAAGTCGCGCGCATCCGCGTTCTGGCCAAGCAGGTCGAGCAGCCGGTCTGCACCGTCGGGGATCGCCCAGCGCGCCATGATCGCGATGCGGCGGATCGCCTCGATTGTGAAGTGCAGGATGGTGTCGGCGCGCGCCGGATCGGTCTTGCGGACGCTCCACGGCGCGGCATCGGCGAAATACTGGTTGGCGTCACGCGCCGCCGACCACACTGCCTCCAGCGCATTATGCAGCGCCAGTTCGCCCATGGCCGCGTGTAAACCGGCCTCGGCCGCAGTGACGCTGGCCAGCAAGGCCTCTTCGGTTTCTGTCGGCGGCCCCGCCGGCGGCACTTTGCCATCGCAATTCTTGGCGACGATCGAGAGGCAGCGCTGAGCGAGATTACCGACATTATTGGCGAGATCGGCATTGCAGCGCGTCACGATCGCTTCTTCCGAATAGCTGCCGTCCTGGCCGAAGCTCACTTCGCGCAGCAGGAAATAGCGCAGCGCATCGACCCCGAACCGCTCGACCAGGTCCATGGGATCAGTGACGTTGCCGAGCGTCTTCGACTCCTTCACGCCCTTGTTGAGCAGAAAGCCATGGCCGAACACGCGCCGCGGCGGCGCCAACTTCGCAGACATCAGGAAAGCCGGCCAGTAAACCGCATGGAATCGCACGATATCCTTGCCGATTACATGCAGATCGGCCGGCCAGTAGCGCGTGAAATCAGCGGCATTGTCGGGATAGCCCGCGCCGGTCAGGTAATTGGTGAGCGCATCGACCCAGACATACATCACATGCCCCGGGCTACCCGGTACCTTCACGCCCCAGTCGAAGCTGGTGCGCGACACCGACAGATCGGACAGGCCGCCTTCGACGAAGCGCATCACTTCGTTGCGCCGCGTCTCCGGCAGGATGAAGTCGGGCTGCGCATTGTACAGGTCGAGCAAGGGTTGCTGATATTTCGACAGACGGAAGAACCAGGTTTCCTCCGCGGTCCATTCGACCGGCGTCCCTTGTGGGGAAAGCTTGCCCCCTTCCCCGTCGACCAGTTCCTTCTCGTCGTAGAACGCCTCGTCGCGGACTGAATACCAGCCCTCGTAACGATCGAGATACAAGTCGCCGGCATCGGCCATCGCCTGCCAGATCGCTGCGCTGGCGGCATGATGCTCGGGCTCGACCGTGCGGATGAAACGATCATAGGAGATGTTCAGTTTCTGATTCATCTCCTTGAAATAGGAGGACATTTCATCGGCAAGAGCACGTGTTTCCACACCTCGGTCGCGCGCCGTCTGAACCATTTTCAGGCCATGTTCGTCGGTCCCGGTCTGGAACCGCACATCGCGCCCCGCCTGACGATGATAGCGCGCGATCGCATCGGTCGCGATCACTTCGTAAGCGTGGCCGATATGCGGGCGTCCATTGGGATAGCTGATCGCGGTGGTGATGTAATAAGGGTCGCCCATGCGCGCCTCCTAGCGCGGTTTTCCCGCGATTAGAACCACCGTCACAATCGTTTACGCATGATTCAATGTCAGCGTGAACTGAGGCAATGCACATATAGCGCGCGCCATGGCGAGCGCAGCCGCTCTTTCTCATCGTCGATCTGAGATCACAGCCGTCGCTGGCTGTTATCGCAAAAACAGCCACCAGCACTGGCTGTTAGCTGGCTGTTAGCTGGCTGATAACTGGCTGATAACTGGCTGATAACTGGCTGATAACTGGCTGATAACTGGCTGTTATTCGATAACAGCCAGTGCCTAATAAGGTTATGAAATTAAACTGGAAATCTTCAGTAGATAGCCAACCTAACAGCCAGAAAAACAATATCGCCCGATTAACAGC
The DNA here is from genome assembly GCF_050725575.1 of Sphingomonas sp. Lineage (GTDB taxonomy): Bacteria > Pseudomonadota > Alphaproteobacteria > Sphingomonadales > Sphingomonadaceae > Sphingomonas. The sequence goes on from NZ_JBOHHW010000003.1 coordinate 168,911, forward strand.
CAGGAACAGCCAGCATTCGCCTTCACGGCCGGGCCGGCTCGGCGAGTGTCGCGACGAGACCAGCCATCTCGAACACCGTCGCCTGCGCATCGAGCGACAGGCTGCGCGCGCTGGCCGACAATGCACGCGCAGCGTCATAGCTGTTCAGGGCAGTCTGCAGCGCCGCGCCACGCTTTGCGGGCGCCGCGGCGGCAATGAAGGCGGGCGCGCGGTCGAGAAATGCCTCGTACCGTGGCTGCGCGGCCTTGGGCGAGAGAAGCTTGGCCAGCTTGGCACGCTGCGCGTTGCTCGGGTCGCCGTCTCTGGCGATGCCGGTCAGCGCCTTGTCGAGCGCGGCCATATCGAGCCCGGCAAAACCGAGTGCACGACCGGGCGATCCCTGCCCCGCCGTTACCAGCGCGGCGATTTCCGCGGCATTGGCGTCCGGCAATTGCGCGCGCAGCACGCGCTCCATCGCCGTGTCGTCGAGTGGATCGAAGCGCAGCAGGCGGCAGCGCGACCGGATCGTCGGCAGCAACCGCCCCGGCGCATGGCTGATCAGCAGGAAGATCGTGCCGGCGGGCGGCTCCTCCAGGCTCTTGAGCAAGGCATTCGAGGCGCCGGGCCGCTCCACCTCGTCGATTGCATCGATCAGGACGATGCGGCGCGAGGACATGGATGGGGTGGTCGCGAACATCGGTCCCAGAGCACGGACCTGCGCGATCGGAATGCTCCGCGCCAGATCCTGCCCCGGCTTGTCGGCATCCTTGGGCTGGCGCGTCAGTTCGCGGTAATCGGGATGCGATCCGGCCGCGATCAGCGAGCGCGTGCGATCGCCGTCGGGTACATCATAGCCGGGCGGCAGCAACCCGGGGTTTGCGCCCTCGGCCAGCAGGCGCAAAGCCGCAATCCGCGCAAAGCTTGCCTTGCCCACGCCCTCGGGCCCGGCGAACAGCCAGGCATGGTGCAGCGTGCCGCCCGCCATCGCCGAGGCGAAGGCGGCGTGCGCATCGTCATTGCCGATCGGCGGGGTCATGGCAGTAAATCGGCCAAGCCGGCGAGCAAGGCATCGGTGACGGCTTCGGGCGTACCCGAGGCATCGATCAGGCGCATCCGGTCGGGCTCATGCTTGGCATAGCCGCGAAACGCCGCCGCGACCTGGGCATGGAAGTCATCACCACGCGCCGCGAAGCGGTCCGCCGCCGCGCCGTCACGGTCATCCGCCCGCGCGCGCCCCTGATCGAGCGGCACTTCAAGAATGAAGGTGCGATCGGGCAGCAGGCCGCGCGACCCGAAACCGTGCAGCGCCAGGACTGCCGCATCGTCGATCCCGCCGGCAACGCCCTGGTAAGCGCGGCTGCTGTCGATAAACCGGTCGCAAATCACCCAGGTCCCGGCGCCGAGCGCGGGCTGGATCTGCTTTTCGACATGGTCCGCACGCGCCGCTGCGAACAGCAAGGCTTCGCTGTGTGGGCTCCAGCGCGCGACCGACCCCTGCATCAGCAGGCCGCGAATCGCCTCGGCGCCCTCGCTGCCTCCTGGTTCGCGTGTGACCAGTGTCTCGATCCCGCGTGCGTCCAGCGCCTCGGCGAGGCGCCGGACCTGAGTCGATTTACCCGCCCCCTCGCCGCCTTCGAGCGAGATGAAGCGTCCCCTCACCCGCCGAACAGGCCCATCAGGCCGGCCCAGGCGCGACCGAAAAAGCCCGCCTCGTCGACATCCTTGTCGGCGACCAAAGGCAGGCTTTGCGCCGGCATGTCGGGTGTCGTCACAATCAGGTCGGCAATATGCTGGCCGGCCTTGATCGGCGCCTTGATCGGCCCGTTATAGACCACGCGCAGCTGGATATCAGGCGCGGCGCCGGCCGGCAGCGTCGCGGTCAGGTCAGTGGGCGCGATCAGGCCGACGCTGTTGACGGTACCGAGCTGGACTTCGGCGGTTTCGACCTTGCGGCCCTTGGCGACGATCGGCTTGGCCTGCCAGGCGCGGAAGCCCCAGTTCATGAACTTGACCGATTCCTCGATCCGCTGGTTCGAGCTGGTCAGCCCGGCCATCACCATGATCAGGCGGCGACCATTCTGCTGCGCGGATCCGGTGAAGCCATAGCCGGCCTCATCGGTATGGCCGGTCTTCAGCCCGTCCGCCCCGGCGACCCGGCCGAGCAACGGATCGCGATTCGCCTGGGTGATGTCGGCGCCGGCGCCCAGCGTCTTGCCCCAGGTGAAATTCGGCAGCGAATAGAACTTCTTGTAAAAATCCGGATGGTCGCGGATCGTCGCCGCCGCCAGCTTGGCCAGGTCGCGTGCGGTGACATAGGTCACGCCATTGTCGGGCCAACCGTTCGACGTGCCGAAATGGCTGTTGGTCAGGCCCAGCCGCTTGGCCGCCTGGTTCATCCGCTCGGTAAAGGCCGCTTCGGTGCCGGAAATGCCCTCGGCCAGCACCACGCAGGCGTCGTTGCCCGACAGCGTCACGATGCCCTTCAGGAGGTTCTCGACGCTGACCTTCTCACCAGTCGACAGGAACATGGTCGATCCCGCGGCCGGGCCATGCCATTGCTTCCACGTCTCGGGCCGCACGTCGAACTGCTGGTCGAGCTTGATCTCGCGCTTCTTCAGCATGTCGAACGCGACATAGACGGTCATCATCTTCGCCATCGACGCGGGCGGCATGCGCCGGTCCGGATCCTTCGAATAGAGGATCGCGCCCGACGACAGGTCGGTCAGATAGGCGACCGGTGCCGGCGTCTCGAACGCTGGCGCCGCGGCCATGCTCGGATTGGCCAGGATAAGGGCGATGACGGAGGCAGCGGCAAGTTTTTTCGTCGACAGGTTCTTCATGGGCAGTCCGTAACGCTAAGAGGATGACTCAGTTCGTTTTCACGATCCTGGCATCTCCATAACCACGTCTCGCCACATCGTCACGCGCCCGTTGCGCCAAAGCGTTGTTTGCGAACGGCCCGATCTGAACGCGGAAGATCGATCCGGCCATTTCAACCCGCCCGCCAAGCTGCGTGGCCAGGGCCTTGGCCCGACTGGCGTTCGACAGAGCGGCGACCTGGACATAGAGGCCAGGCCCGCCGCGTGGCGCCGCCACTGGCCGCTGGCGCGGCTGTTCGGGCGGTGGCGCCGGGCGCTGACGCACCTCGCTTGGAGGCGCATAGGAGGCGCCCGGTGCGGCGCGAACTGCAGCACCCCGTACCGGTATCGGGTTTGCCGCTACGGGATTTGCCGGGGCCGGCCGCGCCCGTACCGGCTGCGGCGGCGTTGCGACCGCGCGCGCCGGCAATTTGCGGCGCAGGGCGGTCAGCAGTGACGGCGGTGCATCGATGCGCTGCGGTGCTGCCCGTCCCTGACGCAGCGCAATCTGTTCGGGCAGTGGTGGGGTGACCAGTCGCACGCGCACCGGCGCAAGACCATTCAGGCCCAGCGACTGCGCCGCGCCACGCGACAAATCGATCAGCCGGTTGTCCGCCCCCGGGCCGCGGTCATTGACCAGCACGACGATGGTGCGCCCGCTGTCCAGCGCCGTGACCTCGACGAACGATCCAAGCGGCAGGCTGTTATGCGCCGCGGTGATGGCATCGGGATTGAACGGCTCGCCCGATGCGGTGCGTCCGCCGCCCACTTCCTCGCCATACCAGCTGGCAAAGCCGACTTCGTCATAGCGTTGCTGTTCGCCGGAGGTGCCGCGCGGCCCCGGACCGGACGGCATGTCGGCGGGCAGCGGCTCGGAAGGGCGTACCTGTTGCGCCGGCTCCACGCGATTGGACGGCGGCGGTGGAGCGTAACGGACACCACGAGCGGCCCCGTCGTTCGAACCATTGGATTGCTGTTGCGGCGTCGCGGCATATCCTCCGCCCCCACCACAGGCGGCGAGCAGGACCGTGAAACCGATGGCAAATCTATTGTTCAACTGCATCCGCGAGCAACCCGACCGAAAGAGCGTAAAAATTCGAGCAATTATAATCGAGGATAACCCGATAATTTCCGGTTAGCAGATAGGCGGTTTTTCCTGGGCCATCGGGTTCAAGCAATGTCGCGAGCACGCGGTCGCCCGGCCAGGTCCTGGTTTGCGGCGCAACGCCGAGCGCACGCCACTCGGCCATGGTCTTCCATGCACTGTGCCGCTCGAACACTCTGGGGCAGCGCGGCGACATGGTGCGGTTGGTGATCGAGCTGCGATCGAACCCCGCGGGCACATTGACCGCAAATCCCCAGGGCTGCCCGGCGCGCCAGCCGGCATTGGCGAAATAATTGCCGATCGAGGCCAGCGTGTCCGCATCGCTGGTCCAAATATCGGGCAGGCCATCGCCATCGCCGTCCTTGGCGAGACGGAGATAGATTGACGGCAGGAATTGCGGCCCGCCGGTCGCTCCGGCCCAGCTGCCCAGCAACCGGCTGCGCGGCAGCCCGCGATCCATCATCTGCAGCGTTGCGATGAACTCGGCCGAGAATAGCTCGCGGCGACGGCCTTCAAAGGCAAGTGTGGCCAGCGCCCGCGGCAGATCGAAATTGCCCATCACGCTGCCGTAATTGGTCTCATGTCCCCAGATCGCGACCATGATCGATTCGGGCACGCCGAGCTCGCGCTCGATCCGCTGCAGCCGGAAACGCTGCGCCTGATAGGCGGTGCGCCCGCGATTGATCCGCGAGGCATCGACATGACGCGCCTTATAGGGCGCGAAATTGAGGATCCCCGATGTGGTGGGGCTCGCCCCGGGCTGCGCCCGGTCGAGTTCGATCACCCGGGTGTTGAGCGTCAGCGTCGGCATGACCGCATCAAGCGTCGCGCGGCTTACCCCCTGTGCCTGGGCCTGGGCCCTCAATGTGACGAGATAGTCCTGGAAGCCGGCCTCATCCTGGGCATGAGCCGACCCACTTGTCATCACGCATACACAGGCGGCGAGCACCGCCCCGAACCACTGCTTCATTCTGATCAATATCCCAAATGCAGGCCGACCTTGCCACAGCAGCACCGCGAGACAAACCCCGATGGTCGTGCCCGGGGTACAAAGCGCCGCGACCGCATCGTCCGATGCCGGGCATTCCGGACTTGCGCTCCGCCACTCCGGGGCATTAAGCGCCTCAACGCGCGGAGACGCGGCCGAATGGCCGCCGTGCCGGTATGGAAGAGTGTCCGAGTGGTTTAAGGAACTGGTCTTGAAAACCAGCGAGGGTGCAAGCTCTCCGTGGGTTCGAATCCCACCTCTTCCGCCATCGTCCGACAGAGAGGTGGCAAGGCTATGGAGTTCATATTTGAGGTATTCCTTCAGTTTTTTGGAGAAATCTTACTTCAAATATTTTTCGAGCTATTTGTCGAATTCGGCTTTCACAGCCTTGCAGATACGGTTCGGAAGCCAAGACATCCGGTGCTCTCCGCGATTGGATTTATCTTGTTGGGCGCAATTGCCGGCGGCATCAGCCTGTGGCTTTTTCCGACATCGGTCATTAAGAATCCTGACTTCCGAATGCTCAATCTCTTTATAACTCCGGTCCTTGTCGGCGGAGTTATGATGCTAATTGGAAAAATTAGAAGCAAGAAAGGGCAGAATTTAGTCAGGCTTGATCGATTTGGTTATGCTTTTGTTTTCGCATTTAGCATGGCATTGATCCGCTTTATCTGGGCGGCGTAGACCTACCCTTCGACGCATGAGCAACCCATCCTATCTGCCAACCACCAAGGTTTCACCCGACAGCCCGCTGTTCACCGTTGTCGAGGAAGCCTATCGCGTATTCCGCCATCCGAAGCCGAAGAGCATCGGCGTATGCGAGCGCTGCTGCATGGACCTCGCAATCGAGCAGGATTTTTTCAATTCGCCTATCAGGGAGCTTCCACTCAGCTACGTCCGCGACTGGTATCTTGCCGCCTATGATCCGGCCGGTATTCCGAAGGAAACATGGGCCTATCTGCTACCGCGCATCCTTGAAATTCTGGCAGCCGGTGAAGACGTGAGCAGCGTAGCGACCGAGGTCAGCCTGAACCGTTTTGAGACCGGGAATCCCGAGAAATGGTCACTAAAAGAATGGAAGGTGCTCGACGATTTTCAACGAACTTACTTGTCCCATGAAATCGAGCACGGGGACCATACCCTCGATGATATGCTCTGCATGTTCAGCCTCGCCGGATGGGATCTTCAAGGCTTGCTTGATCAGGTGTTATCGGCCCGCGACGAAATATTAGCGCAGCGTTTGTGGAATGACTGGTGCAGATACGGCCAAGCTTCAGGAATCGGAACCATTTGGGTCACGGCCTTCTGGGAAAGCCCTGAAAATTCTGCGGCATATGAATTCTACACCTCCCGGGGTTTGCATGACAGAATGGAGGCATTGGCACTTGCTGACGATGCCGATGCGGAACTCGCTGCAAAGGCATCCGCCGTCGCGACCCTCATCGACGCAAACCGTTAGCGTTAGCCACACGCCGGGGTTGCCCGTAGCATGAAGACTGTAGTGAGCGCGGGGTCACCATGAGTTCGAAATTGGCTGCCGCGTCCCGAAGCTTGGAAGAAAGAAGCTGACTTCGAGCGTCAGGAACACTCAGCCGTCCAGCCAGGCCGCGAGTCCGCCGCCTCGTCGAAACGGCGGAAAGCGGCGTCATCCATCTCACCTTCTGTCGATGATCGCCGTCTGCGATTTCAAGGATTCATGGATAACCTCCAGGCGATCGCCGTGAATGAAATCCCCCATTCATGCGGCGACGATACTCCTCAGATGAGGGTGTATGAGGAGCGGCCATGACTATTGCGAACGATGCCCGATTCTGGGACCGCTCTTCACGCAAATATGCCATGAGCGCGATCGGCGATCAGGCCGGCTATGAGCGCACGCTGCGCCGGACCCGCAGCCTATTGCAACCAGGCGACAAAGTGCTGGAGCTGGGCTGCGGAACGGGTACAACCGCGCTCCGGCTCGCGGACCAGGTTCAAAACTATCTTGCGACGGACATCTCGGTTGGAATGATCGCGATTGCCCACGAGAAGCACGCCGCCTCCCCCGTCCCGACGCTTGCCTTCCGCACCGCGACCGCGGAAGCACTTGGCCCTGACACGCCACCATTCGACGCTGTGCTGGGGTTCAACTATCTCCACCTGGTCCGCGACCTGCCCGGCACGCTGCACCGTATCCACGACTTGTTGACGGCGGAGGGTCTGTTCATCTCGAAGACGCCCTGTGTCGGGGACATGAATCCGCTCATCCGGCTGGCCCTGCCCGTGATGCGTGCGGTCGGCAAAGCGCCTTATGCCGGCGTGTTTCGGGAGGCGGAGCTGAGCCGACGGATAGATGCTGCGGGCTTCGACATTCTGGCCACTGAAAATCACGCAGCAAAGGGTGATGACTGCCGCCCCTTCATCGTGGCGCGCAAGAGGTGATGGGCACGACCGGCGTTCAGTGAGCATCTCGCCGCGCGATCACTCCCCCGTCTTGCGCGCATCGCCTTCGATTCCGACAATCAGTTTACGCAGCAAGGCTGCAAGCGTTTCGCGCTCCTTTGCGTCAAGCGCCTGCAGGAAAGAGGCTTCGTTCGCCATGTCCTTGCGGAACGCCTGCTCAGCGAGCGCAATGCCGTCGGCAGTCAACGCCACCAGCACGCTACGGCCGTCACGCGGCGCTTTCTCGCGCCGGATCAGCCCCGCCTTTTCCAGCCGGCCGAGCCGGTGGGTAAGGCCGCCCGACGAGACCATCAGCAACGTATAAAGTTCGGTCGGGGTCAGCCGATAGGGCGCCCCTGAACGACGCAGGGTCCCGATCACATCGAACTCGCCGCGATCGAGATTGAAACCGGCAAAGGTCGCCTCAATGCTTGAGCGGACCAGGTTCGACAGCCGATAGGCCCGGCCGAGGATTGCCATCGGCTCGGTATCAAGGCCGGGCAGCTCACGTGCCCATTGCTCACGCAGCCGGTCGACATGGTCGCCGCTCACGACACCATCGCCCATTTCAATCTCGTTCCGCATGTCTCGCCTCGGGCGCGGGCTGCGCCGGATGCCAAGTATAGAGCATTAGTCGCATTCGGGAAAGGTATCTTGACGAGAAGATAGTTCGATGGATATATCTTCTCACCGAGATACTTTTGCAGGAAGCGACCATGCTCAGCATTCTTCGTCACCGTGAGCCGCAGCCCGGGCAAAGCCGTACAGTGCGTTTCGAGGGTCGCGATTATGGCGGCGGGGTGTCGTTCTTCCTGGTCGACAATGAGCCGGGTCAGGGGCCGCCCCTGCATGTGCATCCCTATTCCGAGACGTGGGTCGTAAGAAAGGGTGAGGCCGAGTTCACCGTCGGCGAGGAAAAGGTCCGCGGTTATCCGGGCGACATACTCGTCGGACCGGCCGGCATTCCGCATCGCTTCGAAAATGTCGGCACCGGGCGGCTCGAAGTCACCTGCATCTATGCCAGCGACATGATCGAGCAGGAATTTGTGTGACATAAAAACCGGCCACCAGAACACCGAAAGTGGAATTACGATGTTCCGCTTTTAAGAGGCAATCGGTCCGCGAAACCGGCACCTGCTATCAGCGCGCGCCACCGTTCATGGCAGCCTGAACGTGCAAGGGGGGAAAAACGTCCTCAAGTGGCCTGGTGTCGGGCAAAATATAGACATACCCGCCCTTCTTCCGGAAAAGCGGGCTCAGGCTCTTGCCGTAAAAGGCCAGCGGCACGTTGATGCACCCGAATGTGATGCGATTATCGCCTGGTGTCGGCGAGAGCATCCGTTCGCGACGCCGTTCCTTGGCTGTCCCCGGCGGAATAGGGTGCAGCGCCACGGATGTGGCATAATCGACCCACAAAACTTTCTGCTTTCCGGCCGCCAGCCCGAATTTCGCCAAGAAGCGCCCTGCCGGCGTGGTCTTCTCCGCAGGGCCGATCTCGGCGAGATTTTTGCTGCCGACGCCGGGGCTGGCATCATCCCCGACCGCGACACCGATCAGCACCGGAACCCGGCCAAGCGGATTCCCCTGCGCGTCGAACAGGAAGAGGGAGGCCTCATTCTTGTCGATGATGGCATATGGCAGGGACCGGTTGTCCCCGGAGGTGGCAACCCAATCGGCAACGCGCATTGTTGCCGCCGATTGGGTCACTTCGGCATTGGTCACCTTATTCTTGGGAACCACCTTACCCTTGGCGGCTGCCTTACTCTTGGTGGCCACCTTGCCCTTGAGGGCCGGTTTACCTTTGGGAGCTGGCTTACTCTGGGTTTGCGTCGGCGCCGGCTTTGATGGCCGTACACGCTCCGCCGCCTGGGCAGGGACTGGAACAGTCAGCGCAAGCCCAGCCAGCGCCAGAAAGACTTTGATCATCGCTTGAGGCGCTCGAATTGAAAGGTTGTCGCCCCAGGATAAGAGCCAACGCGAAAAATCACAGCCTAATCGGCATCTGCTGAGCAGCATCGGCTGATCAGCAGATGCCCTTGTGCGGCATTAATGCCGCGGCCGCTTCCGCTGATTTTCCTGCATCCGCTGCTCGACACCATCCACGCGGGAATTGAGCTGATCCAGACGCTGACCATTATTCTGCGCTTGCCCGGATGCCGCCTGCGCTTGTGCCAAGGCCGCCTTCGCCGTGCTGTCGGTTTCTCCCAATCTCGTCTCAAGCGCATCGACGCGCTGGCTCACGGGAGCGATCTGATCTCTTACATACCCTTTGGTGGCACAGCCACCCAAGCCCAGCGCACCAACCAGAATCAAAGCCGCAGGGGCAATTTTCGTTACAGACGCCAACATTACACTCTTCCAATAGTTAACGAAGCGTTACAACCCAAGCCGAGCGCGCTTGTTCCAACAATTCGTTTCCGGCCGGCTGTGCATCTGCTCGGGTGAGTGGACGATATTCGCGCCCTCGGTCTGCGAAAGCAGTGATTTTTGCCGGCACGGAGCCCCGCCAACCGCCGCTCTACGACTTGAAAGCGCAGTTTCATGCCCGATGCGCGGTCACGATCCAGGCATGAGAGTCAAACAACACACCGTCAGCGGTCAACTGCGCCTCCAGCAAGGCGCGCAACCGCCGGTGCACGTCGTCGATTGCCGAGCTCGGCTCCGCTTGCCCATCCTTCGCCAGGAACAGGTCGACCACAGCCTCATACGCCGCATCGACGGTCGGCCCATAAAAGACCGGTTCATGGACCTCGGCAAAGGCGATCGAGGTAAAGCCCGCCGCAGTCAGAATGCGCGCAGTGACCGCGCGATCGGCGAGCGAAAATGCCGGGCTCACATGTGTGGGAGAGATCCCGGCCGGCGCCAGCGCCTGCTGGATGGCGACCGCCCATTCATTGCGCTCGCGGCCCTGCCACACCAACATGACGAGGCGAGCGCCAGGGCGCATCGCCCGGCCGATATTGGTGAAGGCGACGACCGGGTCGGCGAAGAACATCGTCCCGAACCGGCTGATGCACAGGTCGAAATATGCTTTGGGAAAGCCGCGAACCTGCGCATCGCCCAGTTCGAAGGTGACGTTGTGCAACCCTTCCTCCGCACTACGCCGGCGTGCGGCCTCAAGCATGTCCGCCATCACATCCACGCCGAGCGCGCTTCCCTCCACCGCGGCGCGAGCGGCTTCGCGGGTGGATTGCCCTGCCCCACAGCCGATATCGAGCACACGGTCTCGCGGGCCGATGGTGAGGGCGGCACGGAAATGTTCCTGATGCCGCTGCAGTTCGGCGTCGTAAAAGGCTGCGCGATCCAGGGCCATTATTGCGCCCTTCCCTGTTCGCGGCGTAGCGCCGCCTGCACGGCGGGCCGCCCTTCGATCCGCGCCACATAGTCGCGATACGCCTCACCCAGCGGAAACTCCATCGCCAGCGCACCGCGCGCCATCACGAACAGATAGGCATCCGCCGCACTGAACGTCTCGCCGAACAGATGGCCATGCTCGAGACGCGGGCCGAGAAAGCCGAACCATCGCACGATGTCGTCGCCGACCGACTCCTGTGCGTCCTCGGGAAGCGAGAAATAGATCGGGAACCGCTTGTGTATCTCGCTGGCAATGAAGCTCAGCATCTCCAGCAGCTGATAACGGCCGAGCGCCCCGGGCGGCACGAGATGTGGGGCGCGGTCGGCAATCCAGGCGAGGATCGCCACATTCTCCGTCAGCACCGCGCCGTCGTCGAGTTGCAGCGCCGGTACCAGCCCCTTGGGGTTGACCGCGAGATAGCTATCGCCGTCGCCGAGCTGCTTCGACTCAAGATCGACCTCGGCCACCTCGAAAGCGAGTCCGGCCTCCTGCAGCGCGATATGATCGGCAAGACTGCTGAAATCGGGCGCAAAGAATAATTTCATCGGATCAGCCTCCATTTCCGGGGATCAGTGACGGGGATCTCGGCCGTCCCCGCAGCGACAATGCGAGCGCCGGCAAGATGCAGCAGGCCGAGGCGAGCGCGCAGCCGGCAAAGTCGAGCTGCGCGAACAACGGCCGGTAGAACAAAGCGCCGGCCGAGACGGCGAGATAGGTGACAGCGCTATAGAGGCCGAGAATCGCGCCGCGCCGGTCAGCGTCGAGCGCACTCAGCCGGCCGACAATCAGGTTGAGGCCGATATGGTTGGCGACGCCCCACACCAGGCAGAGGGCGATCAGGACCGCCGCATGGTCGGCAGCCACGGCCAGCGCGGCGTAAACGAGCCCGAGCCCGACAAACGCGATCGGCGCAACGGCGCTCGGACTGTAGCGGTCCAGCAAGCGATCAATGAATGCTGCAGCCCCGAAGCCCAGGCCATAAGCAGCGGGCGCAAGGCCGGCCGCCGCCGTCGAGAGGCGCAGGTTTCCGGTGAGATGCGGACCGAGATAGGCATACAGGCCGTAAAAGGCGGTCATATAGGTGGCGACCGTCAGCAGCGCCGGGGCAACGCCGCGCACGCGAAGCGCCGTCAGCGGTGAACCTGTACGCGCCGGGAGAACGGGGGAAGGATTCGGCACTGCCAGGTCGCGGCCGCGACCTACCTTCATTGTCAGCCAGCCCGCCGCGAGCGCAAGCACCGCGAATACGAAGCGCCAATGCGCAAAATCGGCGATGACCGCCGACAGGCTCACGCCGAGCACGAGGCTGACGGTCCATCCCGTGAGGACCCACCCCAACGTCTCGCTCTCGCGCCCTTTCTCCGCGACCAGCGCCGACAGCGCATAGATCGCCGGCAGCGCACACCCAGCGGCCAGCCCTGCGAGCGCCTGAGCAAGGCAGAACAGCAGCAGGTTCGGCGCGACGGCCGACAAGGCAAGCGCTGCTGTCAGGACGATCAGTGAGCGGACCAGCGCCACCCGGTGACCGATCCGGTCAATTGTTGGGGCGACCAACAATGCGCTGGCGGCCGTCGCAAGCCCATAGAGGATCGCGGCGTTCATCACGCCGGGTGCGTCCGCACCAGTGAAGGAGCGTGCAACGGCCCCGGCGATCGGACTCAGCACCAGCGAGTTTGCGCCGATCACCGCAATCGATCCGGTCAAAGGGAGAAGCTTGCGCATTAGCCAGCACCTGTCCTAATTTCATTCGGGATATAATTGAAACGCACGAATGATATTCAGGAAAGAGTGAATATGCAGACCCCGGAAAAAACAGAAAACATTCGGCGAACGCCCCCAACCAGGCGGCCGCTCGATGCATTCGACCGAAAAATATTAGGCGTGCTCGCGGCGAATGCGGACGTCAGCTATGCGGAACTTGGCCAGATGGTCGGCCTGTCGGCACCCGCGATTCACGATCGCGTGAAAAAGCTGCGCGCGTCGGGGTGCCTGCGCCGCACGGTCGCGGTGCTCGACGCCGCCGCAATCGGCAAGCCGTTGCTTGCCTTCGTCCATGTCGACAATACCGGCTGGTGCAAAACCGAAGAACTGATGGCGATGGCCGACCTGCCCGAGGTGGAGGAAATCCACTCGGTTGCCGGTGATACCGGCATGCTACTCAAGGTCCGTTGCGCCTCTACGCTTGCATTGGAAGCCCTGCTCGCACGACTCTATGCGATGCCGAGCATCAGGAGCACCCGCAGCTATGTTGTCCTGTCGACCTATCTGGAACGCACGTCGCCGGCCGGCATCACCGATTTCTCGGAAGCGGAACAACCCCACCCCGCCTGACGGCTCGGTTATCCGCTGCCGGCAACGTTGTTCGTCCCATTCATTTGGCGGTCAGGTTTATCCAGCCTATAAGAATGCATGACCAATTTGACGCTGCGGCACTCCCGTGCCTTCGCCATCGCGCTTGCCCTTGTCGCAGGAGCATGGTCGATGGCGTCAGTTGCGCAATCGGCGCCGGCGACGCCACCCGCACCGTCCGCCGCCGCTGATGAAATTCGCCTGACGGATGCGCAGCGAATGGCGATACTGAACAGCAATACCGAAGAAAGCGCCGCGGCGGCTCGCGGCGAGCAGCTCGGGCCGGGACTTGCCGGGCGCGGCATCCATGGCGAGGTCGGCGTCATGATCGGATCGAATGGCTCGCGCGGCATCTACGGCGTCGCCGACATTCCGCTGGGTGAGAATGCCGGCGCCACCGTGTCGTTCGAAAGCAGCCGCTTCGGCTATCCCCGCCGCTAGCCTCCCGATCCGCCGCGGTTCGTGGCAACCATCAACGAATTGTCCGCTTGCTGCCCATAGCGGACCTCCTGCCGAGTCAGGCCTTACGCCGCCCCGATCCGCTGCAGCTTGGCCAGCAGCGTGTGCTGGTCGAACGGCTTTGTGACATATTCGTCAGCGCCGGCGTCGATGCCCTGATAGATGTTAACCCGCTCGGACCTGGAGGTGCAGAACACCACTTTCGGTGTCACGCCGCCGTCGATCTGGCGCAGCGCAGCGACGAACTCGACTCCGGTCATCACCGGCATTTCCCAGTCGAGCAGGATCAGGTCGGGCATCGCCGCCTTGCACCGGGCGAGCGCCTCCTCGCCATTTTCGGCTTCGGTCACCTGATAACCGAGGTCGGAGATGATGCGATGTGCGACCTTGCGGATCACCCGAGAATCGTCGACCAGCAGGCAGTGGCGCGGGGGCGGCGGCGCGGCGGGCACAGCAATGGGCGCGGCAATAGGCACGGGCGCAGACACTGCCGCGACCGGTTGCGGGGAGTCCTCGGGGAGGCTCCGCAGGCGCTTGATCAAACCCTTAATGACTGCGGCTCCCTGTGATGGAGGACTTGGCTGGTCGCAGCGATCACCGCCTGGTCCGCATCGGTCATGCGGACATGGATATACGGCACCCAGATGTCGCCGAATTCGGCCTTCTGATACCATACGTCGATGATGTCGTATGACGCCCAAAAGCCGTCCGGCTGGCGCAGCCGCAGCCCCTCGCCGATCCGCGGGACCGCGGCGAAGCGCAGCCCGACCTGAGTCTGGTGCGTCTCGTTCTGGACTTCGATCTCGATCAAGGACAGTACCCTCCAGCCTGCCCGGGCACCTTAGCCTGGTAATTCTTGCCGAAATGCGAACGCCGACCCGGGCGGAGCGCGCCAGGACGGGAAATTATTTCCCTGCACGTGCCGTTCCCACCCTTAGGAACTATGATCCGCCACGATCCGCCACCCCTTCCCCGCCACCCGTTCGAACACCAGCGAGGTCGGCCCGCTCTGATCCTTCGCGCCATCGAACTTTAGTGTGTACCGCGCGATCAGCAGCGCATGGGTCGGATCGAGCAGCCGGAAATCCAGCGGCTCGAACGCCAGCGTCCCGCGTTTGGCACCCGCCTCGAAGCGGGGCGCATAGCGCGCCATGATCGCTCTACGCCCGCGCACCAGCCCGTCACTCGCAACGAAGCTCGCCTCATCGGCATAGATTGACGTGAACCGCACAAGGTCGCCCTGATTCCAGCCCTCGGCGCTTTCCCCCATAGCCGCCATCACCCCGGCCTGGGCTTCGGCGACGGGGGACTCGGCGGCAGGCGCGATCAGCACGATCGCGGCCAATCCGAATGCGGGATTCAACATGCTCGCCCTGTCCTCCATTGCGCCATCAGCGCGCAACCTAGCCCGGCCGCCACGGCGAGTCATTGGCGCGCTTTCCTATTTCAGCGCGATCCACTCGAATATCCATGATTGGCGGACGCGGTTCCGCCGCTTAAAGCATGTGGCATACGCCGCGCTTCGTGCATCGCGCCGCGACGGACTCAGGAACCGAAGAATGCCAGGCCGATCGACACGACAGACGGGGTTTGCGGAGCGTCGGGCATGACTCACGCGATCGACGGCATCATCCCGATCGCCAGCATCGCTTCCTACGGGCTGCTTGGCGCGGCACTGCTCGCTCTGGCTGAGCGGCTGATCCCGGTCGTGCCGTCCTATGGCCTGTTCATCTTCCTCGGCAGCTCGATGGTCGTCACGCCGATCGATCTTGCGCCGCTGATCATCGCCACGACCCTCGCCTCCAGCTTTGGCGCGGTGTGCTGGTACGGCCTTGGTCATGCGCTGGGCGAGGAACGCACCCATAATCTCGTCAAGCGCTTCGGCCGCTATGTCTGGCTGCGCGAGCCGGTCTATCTCTCGCTATCCGATCGCTACAGCCGCAACGCCTTTATCGCGACCTTTATCGGCCAAACGATTCCAGTCGTGCGCGTCTATCTGTCGCTGCCAGCCGGGATCCTGTCGCTGCCGCTCGTCACCTTCACGCTCGCCGTCCTGTCGGGCAGCGCGCTGTGGGTCGGCGCCTTCACCAGCCTTGGCTACGGCCTTCATGTACTCGGCTGGAACCCGTGGGTCGCGACCCTGGCCGCGGTATGCGTCCTGATCGTGCTGGAATGCGGCATTCTGTGGCTGGTGCGGCGACGCAAGGACGCACACGCCTAGCGCGACGCCTTCAGGGTCGATTCAACGTTAACATCGATCAGACGGCGTTGAGCCGGATGAAGCCCCTCAGGTCCTCGCCTGCGCCTCGACCAGCCGCAGCAGCGTGGCCACATCCACCGGCTCGGAGCACAGGAAGCCCTGATAATATTGGCAGCCTTCCTTTGCCAGCAGGTCGAGCTGCTCGGTCGTCTCCACGCCCTCGGCAATCACCGACAGGCCAAGCGAGCGCGCCATGTCGATCACGCCGCGTACCACCACCCGGTCTCGCGCCGTGCCGGTAATGTCCTGCGACAGTTTCTTGTCGATCTTGAGATAATCGAGCGGCAGCGATTTGAGATAGGCTAGGCTCGAATAGCCGGTGCCGAAATCGTCGATTGCGATCCGGCACCCCGCGCTGCGCAACGTTGCAAGCAACGTCGCGGCAATGCCGAGATCCTCGATCAGCCCGCTCTCAGTGATCTCCAGCGTCAGGCGGCGCCGCGGAAAGCCGCTCACGTCGATCCGATCGAGGAACAGGTCGGCAAAGCCCGGCCGCGCGATGTCCCCGGCGGTCAGGTTGAGCGACAGCCGCAATCCGCTCAGTGCCGCCGGCCAGGCAGTGGCGCGCCCCATCACAATGCGCTGGATATGGTCCGACAGCCCGATCTCCAGATCCGCGCGCGCCGCCGCCGCGAACAACGCATCGGCGCCGATCATGCCAAGCGTCGCATGGTCCCAGCGCGCCAGTGCCTCGACCCCAACGATCGCACCGGTCGACACCGACACCTGCGGCTGGAACAAGATGTCGATATCGCCCTGATCGATCGCCTGGCGCAGCTCGGCCGCCAGCCGGTCCACCGGCGCGTCCTCCTCGCCGGCCTCGGCAATCCGCACCGTCGCGCTGTCCGAAGCCTTGGCATCGGCCAGCGCCTCGCTCGCCCGGCGCAGCAGGGTTGCCGCATTATCGTCGTCGCCGCGCTCCGCCATGCCGATGCGGCAGCCAAGCACCGCGATCGAATCACCGACCACGAACGGCCGCGCGAGAGCGCCGGCAATGTGCTCAACCACCAGGTCGATGCGCTCGCGCGATCCCTCGCTTGCGACGAGATATTCCGAGCCGCCCATCCGCGCGACCAGCGCGCCGCGTTCCAGCGTTTCGCGTACGATCTCCTCGATCCGACGATGCGCGGCACGGAGCAGGCCGTCCCCCGCCGCCCGCCCATAAGCGGTGTTGACCACTTCGAATCGGTTGAGCGCAATCAGCAGCACGGTGAGCGGCCCGCCCTCTCCCTGCGCCAATCGCCGGTCGATCCAGCGCCGCGCGCCGCCCGCATCGCGCGTGCCGGCCAGTGCGTCGCGCATCGCCGCGACCGAATCAGGCGCGCTGCCGAGCGGCTCGACCAGCGCATCAATCCGCCCGGCCTTCTCGTCATGCTGAAGATGCTGCACGACCCGCCCGACATTGTGCAGGTCATGCGCGAACGCAGTGGTGTGGCGCGAGGCCGAGAGCCGGCGCAACGCAGTCAGCACCGCGCGACGCTCCGGCGTGTCCAGCGTCCGCAGCAGGGCGCGGGGCGACGGCTCCTCATCGATATCGAGCAGACGGGCGAATGCCGGCGTAAGCACCATCGTGCGGCTGCGCAGGTCAAGCCGCCAGCCAAGCGGGTCGGGCGGCGCACTAGCGTGCCACTCCCCGGCCATGCGTTCGGCATGCCGTGCAGCGAAGCGCAGCGCCTGGACGAACTCGGCTTCGGTAAAGGGACTGGCGAGGAAGTGCGTCGCGCCGGCATCGTAAAACCGCCCGATGGCATCGACATCGCCGCGCGAAACCAGCGCCAGCATGGCGCCGCCATTGGAGCCGATCATGCCACTCAGCGCAGTTGCCGCCTCCAGCCCTTCCTTCAACGACCCGCGTGCGTCGATTACCGCAACCGGCGCTCCACTGCCCAGGAAGCGCCGCTCGACGCCAGCGCCGCGCCGCGCCGCCACCACCCGCCAACCCGCAGCGGCAGCAATCGCGGCGAGTTCGTCGCGCTGACGGTACGACAGGATGAATAACGGGGTGGGCGATGTTTCGGTCACGGCACGCCCCCTTCCCTTCGTTCCGCGCCTGTTCGCGGATAGACCGTCCCGCTCTTACCGAGGTTTATGAAGGAAGAACAAGGCTTCCCCGAGCATTACCGCATGCTTCCTGCACAGCGCATAAACAGCGAACGCCCTTGTTCCCGGCCCGACGAAGGCCTAGCTCTTGCGCGATGACATGTGCGCCTGCCCTGAAGGACCGCCACGGCCGCACGATCAGCTATTTGCGGATCTCGGTCACCGATCGTTGTGACCTGCGCTGCCGCTACTGCATGGCGGAGCAGATGAGCTTTTTACCCAAAGCGGCATTGCTCAGCCTGGACGAGATTGCGATCATCGCCGAACGCTTCATCGCGCGGGGCATCACCAAGATTCGCCTGACCGGTGGCGAACCGCTGGTGCGCCGCGATGTCGGCGATCTGGTCAGACGACTTGGCCAGCATGTTGGTGCCGGCCTGAACGAGCTGACCATGACCACCAACGGCAACCGGCTCGCCGACTATGCGCCTGCACTGGTCAATGCCGGCATGCGCCGTGTCAATGTCAGCCTCGACAGTCGCGACCCCGAGCTCTTCCGCCATATCACGCGGCACGGCGACGTGGTGCGCGTGATCGACGGGATCTTGACCGCGCGCGATGCTGGGCTCGCGGTCAAGATCAACATGGTCGCGCTGAAGGGCTGGAACGAGCGCGAGATCGCGCCGATGCTCGCCTGGTGCCGTGACGAGGGGCTCGACCTGACGCTGATCGAGACGATGCCGCTCGGCATGGTCGATGAAGATCGCACCGATCGCTTCGTGCCGCTGACCGCCGTGATGGATGAGTTGAAAGCGCAGTTTCCGCTGGTCCGCGATCCGCATGACAGCGGCGGCCCGGCGCGCTACTGGCGCATCGCCGATACCGGCACCCGGCTTGGCCTCATCTCGCCGCTGACTGCCAATTTCTGCGATACCTGCAACCGTGTGCGTCTGACCACCGAGGGCATTCTCTACACCTGTCTCGGTCATGACGATCAGGTCGACCTGAAGGCGATCCTGCGCGCTGACGGCGTGGCCGGGCTCGATGCGGCACTCGATGCGGCATTGCTCTCCAAACCGGCGCGGCATGATTTCGACATCGCCGCTACGGCCCCCGCGGTTGCGCGGCACATGAGCGTCACCGGCGGATGAGCGACATGCAACGGCGCGCTCTGGTCGCCTCACCCACCCCGCAGGCCCAGGAGGCGGCGAGAGAGCTGGCCGACACACATGACTGGGTCCATCCCGAGGATGCCGATCTGATCGTCGCATTGGGCGGCGACGGCTTCATGCTGCAGACGCTCCACGCGATGCTTGAACGACGCAAGCCGATCGTGCCGGTGTTCGGCATGAATCTCGGCACGGTCGGCTTCCTGATGAACGAATGGCAGCGCCATGGCCTCAGCGACCGGCTCGCGCGCACCAAGCCGTTCAAGGTCACGCCGCTCGCCATGACTGCGGTCACGGTCAGCGGCGACACCTATTCGCTGCCCGCGATAAACGAAGTCTCGCTGCTGCGCGAAACGCGCCAGACAGCGAAGCTTGAGATCACGCTCAACGACCGGATCGTCATGCCCGAACTGGCCTGTGACGGCATCCTGGTCGCGACGCCGGCCGGGTCGACGGCGTACAACTTCTCCGCGCAAGGGCCGATCTTGCCGCTCGGTTCGAATCTGCTCGCGCTGACGCCGATCAGCCCGTTCCGCCCGCGGCGCTGGCGCGGCGCGATCGTGCCCGACAAAGCGCGAATCAGTATCCGGGTGCTCGAACCCGCCAAACGCCCGGTCAGCGCAGTTGGCGACCAGCGCGAAGTGCGCGACGTGGCGCGCGTCGACGTGGTGATCGACCGCTCGCGCGAGCTGACCTTGTTGTTCGATCCCGAGCACGCACTCGACGATCGCATAACGATGGAGCAATTTGCTGCCTGAATGGTCTTGCATCCTCAATTCAGCCGGGTATAGAGCCGCCCTCCGCTTCGTTCCCTGATAGCTCAGCGGTAGAGCTCTCGACTGTTAATCGAGCGGCCGTTGGTTCGAATCCAACTCAGGGAGCCATTTTCCGGATATTGCGCCAAGGCGCGCGCCCGGCCGGCTGACGCGGTCGCCGCCAGGGCACATCGAGCTATCCTATCGATCCGATCAGCCAGTCGCAGAACGCGACCAGGTGCGGGCGCGCCTCTCCCTGGGCCGTCAATAGCCAATATGCCTCCGGACCGTTCAGCGTAATGTCGAAAGGCCGGGTCAAGCGGCCCTGGGCGATGGCGTCGGCGAACAGCCGCGGCGATAATAATGCCACGCCGGCGCCTTCAAGTGCGGCTGCACCCGCGAGATCCTGCGTCGGGTAGCGCGCGTTCGAGTAATGCGAGGCGTGCACTGGCACAGCGACACCGGCAAGCGCGAACCAAGCGTCCCATTCGTCGCTGTGAACCAGTTCGCAGCCCAGCAGGCTGGCGGGGCTCGAAAGAATGCCGGGGTCGTAAAGGTGCGGATTGTAGAGCGGCGTTCCCTCGACGGCAAACAGTCTGGTCGAGGCATAGCCTCGCCAACTCCCCTGTCCGCTGCGGATCGCCACGTCGAAACTGCCGTGCGGCCGAACGTCGATCGCCGCATCGATCACGATCCGGACCGGGCTATGCGCCTTTCTGAAATCCGCAAGCCGCGGCGCCAGCCAGCGCGCCGCGAAGGTCGGGGCCGCGCTGATGCGGATCACCATGCTGTCGCGACACTCGTCAACGCCCGCCGAGAGGATCGCCAGCGCATCGCGAACACGTCCGGCTAGACGCAGGCCATGTTCGGTGGGCGCAACCCTCGGACCATGTCGCTCGAACAGGCTCACCCCCAGTTCCGCCTGAAGGTCACGCATGCGCTGGCTGACCGCAGCAGGGCTGACGCCCAGTTCATCTGCTGCGCGCGAATAGCTTGCGTGACGGGCACATGCCTCGAGCATCCGCAGCGATTCAATCGAAGGCCGGCGTCGTATCATGAGGTGCATTGTAAGCACAGGTTTAAATTGCTGCCACAATGATCGTTTTGGCCAGGTGCGGCGGCTCGGTAGCGTGTCGCCTATGCCTCTTCATGCCCCTCGATTGAAAGCACCTCGCACCGCTCTGGCGTGCGCTGCGACCGCAGCGGCGATGCTCGTCCTCGCCGCCGATGCGCCCCGGACACCGCGCCGCTGGACACCGACCGCAATTTCAACCGACGGTTATGAATCGACGCCGAGCTTCTCGCCCGATGGACGCGAGCTCGTCTATCTATCCGCCGATCGCTCCTTCGCGCAGTGGCGCCTGTTGGTGTCACATTGCATCAATGGCCGCTGGAGTGCGCCGGCGTCTCCCCCGTTCGCTGCGCCAAGCCCGGTAATCGAGGCTGATCCCGGATATACGCCGGACGGCAAAGGCCTGTATTTTATTTCCGCACGGCACGACCCTGCAAATAAGGATTTCGACATCTGGTATGTCGAGCGCCAGGCCGATGGCGGCTGGGGCCGGCCCCAACGTCTGCCATCGCCGGTAAACTCGCCACATGCCGAACTGCTGCCGCGCGCCGACTTTGCGGGACGGCTCTATTTCGGATCGAGCCGACCCGGAAGCCACGGACAAGGTGACATCTACGTTGCCGAGCGCGATCGCCAGGGCGGCTGGCAGGTGCACAATGTCGGCCCGCCCGTCAGTACGGCCGCCAATGAATATGAAGCGGAGATTTCCAAGGACGGCCGCACGATGATGGTCGTCGCGGATCGCGGCGATCGATCGCACCTTTATCGCTTCGTGCGCGACGGGGAGACGTGGCGCGAGACAGGTCGCGTACCGACCGACCCCAGCGTTTTTCAGGTGGGTCCGCTGCTGTCACCCGACGCCCGCTCGCTGCTTTTCGCCCAGGCCGATCCACAACGCTCCGGCGAGATATTCCGGGCCAACCTGCAAACCGGCGGGTCGCGCGATTGGCCGAAACCATGCAAAAACCGGCGTCGTGCGCGATGATGCGATGCTGATGAACCGCCGCGAGGCCGCCGCCACCTTGCTGTCACTCACTCAGGCCAACCCGGTTTCCGCGCCGGGGGTCGCATTGCAGCCGATTGAGCCGACACAGGCCAGCTATTCATCAGCCTTTCTGGTCGAGCGAGCGACGCGACTGCTGTTCATCAGCGGCCAGACGCCGACCGATAGCGAGGGGTACGCGCCGAAGGGGTTCGCCGCACAGGCGCGACTGGCGTGGCGCAATGTCGAGACTCGGCTGCGCCTTGCCGACATGACGCTGGCCAACCTCGCCAAGATCACGATATTCCTTGGCGATCGCTCGCACCGGGCAGAGAATACGGAGGTCCGCCGACAGATCCTCGGCCCGCTCGCACCCGCGCTCACCGTAATCATCGTCGACATTTTCGACCAGGACTGGCTAATTGAGATCGAAGCGATCGCTTGCGCCTGAACGTCTTCAAAGGGGATGCGTATAACGACAACCTATCGTGGCAGCTGCCATTGCGGCCGCGTTGCATTCGAAGTGGACATGGATCTCGCAGGGAGCAGCAAATGCAATTGCCGTTACTGCTGGAAACAACGGAACTGGAATGTCACCGGTCTGAAGCCCGACCAGTTCCGCCTGCTGCAGGGCGAGGAACATCTTGGCGATTATGCCCGGTCCGGCGAGGGATTCGAGACGCATCACCGCTTCTGCCTGCAATGCGGCACGGCGACGCACGGACATGGGCGGATTGATGCGATGGGCGGCGATTTCGTCGGCGTTCGCGTTGCCGCGCTTGACGATCTGCCAATCGACGATCTGATGGCGGCTCCAGTTACCTATTGCGACGGGCTGAACGACAATTGGTGGAACCCGCCGGCAGATATACGGCATTTATGATGCCGCTGATGCGACCTTAATCCAACGCATTGCGGAGTTGAGCCGACCCACCCAAGGCGATTCAACAACACCGGCGGATGCCTGGGGCGGCATGAGATATCGCAGCCTTTAAGCGCAATAATCAGGAAGCTAAGCGTTCCTTCGGCCATTATAAATCCCCGGCATCGAGTATCTCGCGGCAGGTGCGGTGATTGCGACAGCAATTCCGCTGGACAAGCCGCCGACGGAATGAAGAGACCCAACTCATGACCTATTCGTACAAGATGATCGCGTCGCCGGTCGGCCTGCTCAAGCTGATTGCCAGCGACAAGGGCTTGGCGGCAATCCTGTGGGAAAATGACGACCCGAACCGGGTTCGGCTCGGTCCGCTGATCGAGCAGCCTGACAACCCCATCCTCGTCGAAACCGAGCGGCAACTCAGCGCCTATTTCGCCCGTAAGCTGAATGCCTTCACCGTGCCGCTGGATTTCAACGGTACCGATTTCCAGAAGAGCGTCTGGGCCGCATTGCTGACGATTCCGTTCGGCGAGACCCGCAGCTATGCCGAGATCGCGCGGCAGATCGGCAAGCCGACCGCATTCCGCGCGGTGGGTGCGGCGAACGGCAAAAACCCGATCTCGATCATTGCGCCGTGCCACCGCGTGATCGGATCGTGCGGTGCGCTGACCGGTTTTGCCGGCGGTCTCGCCGCAAAAGAACGTCTGCTCGACCTGGAAGGCGCGCGTCGCGCCGCATGACTACAGGCAGTACGCAGTCGCCGTTCGCGGCGCTGGTCCTCGATGCGGATCGCCCGGACGCCGGCAAACCCGCCGACGTGACCGGCTGTCGATAGAATCACATCGGTCCCGGAAAACGCCAGGCGCCTCCGGGACCGACACGCGACTGACTATGGGTCAGACCAGCACTCTCGGCTTCAGCAGGTCGGACAGGCCGACCCGGTGCAGCATCTCGGCCCGCAACCGGTCGAGCACAGTGAAGCCGACATCGGCGCCGTCCTGAGTCGGATCGATATGCACGCGGAACGGGCGCGTGCCGAAGTCCATGCCCACCACGTCGACGATCGCCGTGGCGACCGATCCGGCATCGGCATCGGGCGGCACGATCGCGCCGAACGCCTTTTCCAACTGCGCCGGGAAGCCGGCATAAGGCCCGGCCTCATATTCCGCCGCGCGCGCTGTATCTGCTGGGTGGCCGGCATGGGCGAAATGATTGGTGCCGCCGGTAAAAGCACCAGGTACGACGATCGAGGTCTCGATGCCCCAGCGCGATAGTTCGCGGGCATATTGTACTGCCATCGCATCCATTGCCGCCTTGGCGGCAAAATAGGGTGCGAGATAAGGTGGCGTGCCACCGGCCGAGCTGCTCGATGAAACCCAGACGAGCAAGCCCTGCTTCTGTGCACGCATGTGCGGCAGAGCGGCGCGGTTGACCCGTTGCGCGCTGAGCACATTGATGTCGTAGAGCTGGGCGAATTGTTCGGCAGTGAACGCCTCCGCTGGGCCCGACGACATATGACCGGCATTGTGGATCAGCACATCGATCCGGCCGGTTTCGGCAATCACCTGAGCGATGCCGGCATCGACCGAATCCTGCGACTGGACGTCGAGTTCGACGCTACGCAGATCAATACCGTGCTGTTTCGAGAAAGCGGCGACCTTCTCCACCTCGACTGCGTTGCGGCCGGTGGTTTCACGCATCGACGTATAGACAATATGTCCGGCCAGCGCGAGAGCTTCGGCGGCGAGGCGGCCAAAGCCGCTGGAGGCGCCGGTTACGATGATGGTCTTGGTCATGACAAAATACTCCTTCAAGAGATTGAAAAAACTGATTTGTGAGCGGAGATCAGATGATGCCGCCATTGGCACGCAGCACCTGGCCGTTGATCCAGGCCCCGTCGGGGCCGGCGAGGAAGGACACGGCGGCGGCAATGTCTTCGGGCTGGCCAAGGCGTTCGAGCGGGGCGAGCTTGGCTAGATGATCAATGACCTCCTGCGGCTTGCCGTCGAGGAACAGGCTGGTCGCGGTCGGCCCCGGCGCTACGCTGTTGACCGTGATATTCCGGCCGCGCAGTTCCCTGGTCAGCACATGGGTCATCGCCTCGACGCCCGCCTTGGTTGCGGCATAGACGGCGTAACCCGGCTGATAGAGGCCGACCACGCTTGACGAGAGATTGACGATCCGGCCCCCGTCGCGCAGCCGCCGGGCGGCCTGGCGCAAGGTATTGAAGCTCCCCTTCAGGTTGATCGCGACCTGGCTATCGAACAGTGCGTCGTCGCTGTCCGCGATCGGGGCGAGAGTCATGATCCCGGCATTGTTGACCAGTACATCGACGCCGCCATAGGCCGCCTCTGCCGCATCGAACATCCGCGCCACAGCATCGGGATCGCTGATATCGGCCTGAGCGGTCACGGCACGGCCGCCCGCACTCTCGATCTTGCCGACCAGTGCTTCCGCCCCTGCCATGCCGCCCGCGAAATTGATCAGGACTGTAAAGCCGTCGGCCGCGAGCCGTTCGGCGATCGCCGCACCGATACCGCGCGAGGCACCGGTGACGATCGCAACCTTGTCATTGGACTGAGTCATTTGCTGTCTCCTTGTCGTGTCCCGCCACTGCGGCAGGGCATGAAGGCTATTTGGACCTCGCCATTACAAAGATAATCAGCCTATAATTGGCATCACTGTTCCAATTATGCTAACAATGGAGGCCCGATGGATCGGCTTGACGCCATGCAACTCTTTGTTCGCATCGTAGAGCGGCGCAGCTTCACCGCTGCCGCGCAAGATATCGGCGTGCCTCGATCGACGGTGACACAGGTGATCCGACGCCTGGAGGAACGGCTCGGCGTCCGCCTTCTCCAGCGCACCACCCGCGTGGTGCGCCCAACGCTCGACGGAGAAGCCTATTATCGGCGCTGCCTTTCGATCATTGACGATATCGAGGATGCCGAAGGCGCATTCGGCGGCACCTTGCCGAAGGGCACGCTGCGCATCGACGTTCAGGGCACACTGGCGCGGCATTTCCTGATGCCGGGACTGAGTGATTTCTTCGCGCGCTATCCTGATATCGAGCTGGTGATGAGCGAAAGCGATCGCTGGGTCGACATCGTCCAGGAGGGCGTGGACTGCGTTTTGCGTTTCGGCAAATTGCCCGACAGCGACATGGTTGCGCGCGCCGCCGGCACGCTGATCCGCCACACCTGTGCCTCGCCTGACTATCTCGACCGGTTCGGCGTACCGGCATCGATCGACGCACTGAACGGCCACCGCATGGTCGGCCTGCGCTCGCTGACCACCGGGAGCTTGAGGCCGCTCGACTTCATGATCGGGCCCGACATGCATAGCGCGCTGCTGCCAGCGGTCATGTCGGTCACCGGCCCGGAAAGCTATCTCGCTGCCACGCGGCTCGGCCATGGCCTGGCGCAAATGCCGCTCTTCCATATCGCGGACGACCTGCGATGCGGGACATTGGTCGCCCTGCTGACCGAAACGCCACCGCCATCGGTTCCGGTGTCGCTGCTCTATCCTCGCAATCGCCAGCTCTCACCGCGCGTGCGCGTGTTTCTCGACTGGGCGATCCGGGAGTTCGCGGAACGGAACAAGCCTTTCACCTGACCGGACAATACCGCCGCTTCGCCGGCGGATTGGCCAGCAATTCTCACTGTCGGTTGATAAAGACAACAGGCGCGGGATTTTTCCCACACCATCATTTCGAGTCGTAGCCTTTCATGCCGAATAAGGCCATGCCATGCCGAGGTCGAGCGCTACCCAGCGGCCGGAACAGCCACTTTGCACGGGCAGCTTTGGAGATCGATCGATGAAGGCTTCGGACATCTTCATTAAATGCCTTGAGGAAGAAGGCGTGGAATATGTCTTCGGCGTTCCCGGTGAGGAGAATCTCGACTTCCTCGACAGCCTGTCGCGTTCCACCATCAAGCTGATCCTGACCCGGCACGAACAGGGCGCGGGGTTCATGGCCGCGACCTATGGCCGTCATACCGGCAAAACCGGGGTGTGCCTGGCAACGCTGGGCCCGGGCGCGACCAATCTGGTGACGGCAGCGGCTTATGCCACCCTTGGCGGCATGCCGATCCTGATGGTCACTGGGCAGAAGCCGATCCGGAAATCGAAACAGGGCCGTTTCCAGATCCTCGACGTGGTCGATATGATGCGGCCAATCACCAAATATACTCATCAACTCGCCAGTGCCGACAATATCCCCAGCCGGGTGCGCGAATGCTTCCGCCTGGCCGAAGAAGAAAAGCCGGGCGCGACGCATCTCGAATTGCCCGAGGATGTCGCCGACGAGCAGACCGAGGCTCGGCCGATCAGGTCGAGTCTGGCGCGTCGCCCTTCGGCCGAGCACAAGGCGGTGCGCGCGGCGGTGAAGCGGCTGGAACAGGCCAAGGCCCCGGTGCTTGTGATCGGCGCCGGCGCCAACCGCAAAATGACTGGGCGGATGCTGCTGCAATTCGTTGAAAAGACCGGTATTCCTTTCGTCACTACGCAACTCGGCAAGGGCGTGATCGATGAGACGCATCCCAAATTTCTCGGATGCGCCGCCTTGTCGGCGGGCGACTTCGTCCACCGCGCGATCGATGCGGCCGACCTGATCGTCAATGTCGGTCATGACGTCATCGAGAAGCCGCCCTTCTTCATGAAATCGAACGGCTGTGACGTCATCCATGTCTCGAGCCGCACTGCCGAGGTCGATCCGGTCTATTTCCCGCAGATCGAGGTGATCGGTGATATCGCCAATGCGATCTGGCAGATGAAGGAAGATATCGTGCCCCAGCATTGGGGCTGCGAGACCATGCTTGCCGCACGGGCCGCCGAGCTCGCCCATACCGCCACGCTCGACGGCGACACGCGCTTCCCGATCTTCCCATCCTATCTGGTGCGCAAGGTGCGCGAGGCGATGCCCAATAATGGCATCATCTGCCTCGACAATGGCATCTACAAGATCTGGTTCGCACGCAATTATGCGGCACGGCAGCAGAATACCGTGCTGCTCGACAATGCGCTGGCGACGATGGGTGCCGGCCTGCCCTCTGCCATGGCGTCGGCCATGGTCTATCCCGGGCGTAAGATCATGGCGATTTGCGGCGATGGCGGATTCATGATGAACAGCCAGGAAATGGAGACGGCGGTTCGGCTGAAGCTCGATTTGACCGTGCTGATCCTCAACGATGGCGGCTACGGCATGATCCGCTGGAAACAGGCCAATATGGGTTTTGCCGATTTCGGGCTGACCTATGGCAATCCCGATTTCGTGAAATACGCCGGGGCGTTCGGCGCGCATGGGCACCGCGTAGAGAGCGCCAGCCACTTGCCCGAGTTGCTGCGGCACACGCTCGACACACCCGGCGTCCACCTGATCGATTGCCCGGTCGACTATGCCGACAATGACCGGATATTGAACCACGAGATCAGGGAACTCAGTGCAAAGGTATCGGCATAGGGCCGATCAGCTGCGTTTTTCCCTGAATCGAGCCGCCGCAACCTTCTCATAGGACGGCAATGAGGCGCCGTAATCATATGCGGGATCTTAGATGGCGAAGAAGAAATATTATCTGACCGCAACCTTGCCGGACGGCTATGTCAAAACGATTGGCCCCACGGCAGTGGAATTCTCACACTACTGGCGGACCGTCGCCCATCTTTCCAAGGGCGGGACTGAGGTATTCTGGGGCCACACCAAGTCCCTGGCCGAGGCCAGGAAGAAGCGGAATGCAGTGGCCGAGGCTGTCGATCGGCGCGGCTGGAAGGCGTATGATTTCGACGTGGTCGAGTTGGTGAAGACGTCCGGATAGCTTTGGGCCTGAAATTAGGCTGAAAACGAGCGCCCCGGCAGAGTTTCGCGCCGTCGAAATCTGCCCGACCAAAACATGCCGGGAAGCGATTGCGTACGGCGCGGTGGCGCGCGACAAGCGCGTCGTTGATAGGAGACTCCGATGCGTTCAGCCCTTGCCATGCTCTTGCTACCGATCGCCCCGCTCATCCAAGGGAGCGCCCCCGCCCCGGCTCCGGTCGCGCAAACGGCCGTGCAGGACAAGGCCTTGCTCGAGTTCCTGGATCAGGCATTCGATGCCCAGACCGACCTGAGCCCGGAAACCCAGACACAGCTCGGATTCAAGACCAGCTATGATCGATTGGACGATTATACGGACGCCGCGGCGGTGCGCGCGCGCGACCTGGCCGAACGACAACTCAAGGAAATGCAGGCCCGGTTCCGCCCCGATCAGCTGGGGCAAAGCGCGCGCGTCAGCTACCGCTTGTTCGAATATGAGGTAACGCGCGGCCGCGACTCGTTCCGGTTCCGCAAGCTGAGCTTTCCCGTATCCACGAACGGCAGCCCGGCCGGCAGCATTCCGGTCCTGCTGATCAACAACCACAAGATCGACACCGTCGAGGACGCCCGGGCCTATGTCGCGCGCCTGCGCGATACCGAACGCGTGATGCGGGAAACCGCCGCGTTGATGCGGGAACAGGCGGCGGCGGGGATCGTGCCCAACAAGGCCAACTTCGCGCCAGCCCGCGCCGATGCGCGCAAGGTCATCACCGGCGCGCCATTCGACGATGGGCCCGACTCGACGCTGATCGCCGACTTTCGCAAGAAGGTCACGGCGTTGAACGCGCCGGCGGCAACCAAGGAGGCATTGCTCAGCGATGCGCGCACGGCACTGACGGGCCCGTTCCGGCGTGGCTATGACCTGTTGATCGCAGCGATTGATGAGATCGAGCCAAAGTCCAAGGGTAATTTCGGGGCTTGGAGCCTGCCGGACGGCGCAGCCTATTATGCCGACCGCTTGAAGAGCTCGACCACGACCAATCTGACCGCCGACGAGATCCACCAGTTGGGCCTCAGGCAAGTCGCCGCAATCCGGCAGGAAATGGACGTGATCAAGCAGGAGGTCGGCTTCAATGGCACGCTTGAGCAGTTCTTCGATCACATCCGAACCGATCCCCAGTTCAAATATCCCAATACCGAAGCCGGCCGTGAGGAGTATCTTCGCGATGCGCGCACTGTGATCGCGTCAGTGATGACGGTGGCGCCACGCTATTTCCGCACGCTGCCCAAGGCGCCGCTGGAAGTGCGTGCGGTGGAAAAATGGCGCGAAGGGACCGCTCCAACGGCTTTCTACAATCCGCCCTCGGCGGACGGATCGCGGCCTGGCATCTACTATGTCAATCTGGTCGACATGAACCAGACACAAAAGGTGCAGGTGGCAGGCATCGCGGCACATGAAGGTGCCCCGGGGCACCATTTCCAGATCGCACGGCAGCAAGAGCTGACCAGCATTCCCAAGTTCCGCAAGTTCGGCGGCTATGGCGCTTATACCGAGGGTTGGGGGTTGTATTCGGAGCGCTTGGCCAATGAGATGGGCGTATACAAGGACCCCTATGCCCGGCTGGGCATGTTGTCGCTCCAGGTCTGGCGAGCAATCCGATTGGTGCTGGATACCGGCATCCATTCCAAGCGTTGGACGCGCGAGCAGGCGATCGCCTATTTCAAATCGAACAGCTCGATATCGGAGACCGATATCGCGCGCGAGGTGGATCGCTATTTCAACTGGCCGGGCCAGGCGACCAGCTACATGGTCGGTCAGCTCAAGATCGCCGAGTTGCGCGTACGGGCCGAGAAGAAATTGGGGGCCCGCTTTGACATCCGGGACTTCCATGAGGCGATATTGAGCCAGGGCGCACTGCCGCTTGACGTGCTTGAAGAGCAAGTCGACCGCTATATCGCAGCGCGGCAAAAATAGGACTGACCAGGTTTGTCCGGTCGTGTCCGGCATTGCTGCCGCGCCATATGCTGGCGCGGCGGCGACCTCCTGCCGCCGGGCCGCCAGCTGGATTGATGGCGCGGATCCGAACGTCGCATTATTTCACGATCACCGCGCCACTGGCTCATCGCTGTCGAGCAGCGGCGCAGCGAGGTTGGGCAGAACCGGCATCCCCTTTCCGCCAAGCAATTTTCGAAAGCGCACGCCCGTCATTCCGCCCTGTCCCCGTTTCGTCGCATTTCCGACGATTTGGGTACCCTGACACAGAGAATAACGCTTGCGAAACGATCCCATTAAGCGGTTAGTCAGGTTCGGGAAAACAAAGTGAAGTCGTAAAAATCCTCACCGGAAACTTACGGCTTTTGGATCGTTCCACCGTTAACGGCATATGCGGCTCGTTCAATCGCATCTTGCCGTATTGGAGAAATCGAATGTCTGCCTCCCCGCTCCGTCGCCGCCTTGCCACCGCCGCGCTTGCCTCCGCCCTTCTGGCTGTTGCCGGTTGTGCGACTGAATCCACCTATCGTCCGGCCACTGGGTCGGGTTTTGCCCGCCAGGGTTATAGCGACCGCCAGGTCGAGCCGAACCGCTATCTCGTCAGCTTTTCGGGCAACAGCTATACCTCGCGCGACACGGTCGAGCGCTATCTGCTGTTCCGCGCCGCCGAGCTGACGGTGCAGAGCGGCAATGATTATTTCATCCTGACCGAGCGCGATGTCGATCGCCAGTCGCGGACCTATACCACGCCGTCGTTCGGCGGCGGTTTCGGCCCCTATGGCGGCTGGGGTCCGAGCTGGCGCTATTATGGCCGCGGCTATGGCTGGCGCAGCTGGAGCCCGTTCTGGGGCGATCCGTTCTTCGACCGTGACATCGACGTGCGCACGATCGACCGGTTCGAGGCGACGGCCGAAATCGTGACCGGCAAGGGCCCCAAGCCGCGCGACAATGTCCGCGCCTTCGATGCCCGTGCGGTGATGGACTCGATCGGGCCGAGCGTCGTTACGCCGAAATAAGCGCCGGCTTCACGAAAAAGGGCTGCGCCGACCAAGGGTTGGCGTGGCCCTTTTTGTGTGTCCGGGGAACCAGCGAGCGTGAGGCACTTTCCCCTCCCCGTTCGTGCTGAACTTGTCGAAGCACCGCTCTCTCATTCTCTACCGTCGAGAAGAAGAACGGCCCCCTTCGACTGCCTGCCAAGGCAGGCGCTCAGGACAGGCTTCGACAAGCTCAGGGCGAACGGCTTTTCGGGGAGCGACAGAGCCGCCCTCAAACCGCGCCGTGGCAATGCTTATACTTGCGCCCCGACCCGCACGGGCATGGTGCATTGCGGCTGACCTTGCCTTCCCAATCGGCCGGATCCTCGCCGATTTCCGCGGTTGTGGGCAGCGGGATCGACAGCGGCGGGAGGCGCGTGGTGATCAGGCCCGAACCGCCATCGATGTCGTTGGTATCGTCATCGCCCGAG
Organism: Sphingomonas sp.; assembly: GCF_050725575.1. Taxonomy (GTDB): domain Bacteria; phylum Pseudomonadota; class Alphaproteobacteria; order Sphingomonadales; family Sphingomonadaceae; genus Sphingomonas. The sequence continues at coordinate 200,832 of NZ_JBOHHW010000003.1, forward strand.
AACGGGTCGAAATGGGTGGTGATGAAATCGGGCAGGTCAGGCAGCGGCGGCGGCGCGTCGTTCATCTGGAACTGCGCGTAGGCGATCGTCCGCGTCACATCCTCGCGGATGCTGTCGAGCATGCGCTGAAACAGCGAGAAGGCTTCCTGCTTATATTCGTTGATCGGCGTCTTCTGCGCATAGGCGCGCAAATGGACGACCTGGCGCAGCGCATCGAGCGTGGCCAGATGTTCCTTCCAGTGATGATCCAGATTCTGCAGCAGGATCGACTTTTCGACCTGGATCCAGGTTTCCGGATCGAGCTCGCTCGCCTTTTGCACGACATGCGTGTCGGCAGCTTCGCGGACGCGTTCCTCGATCATTTCCGGATCGACCGCCTCTTCCTTGAGCCAGGCGTCGAGCGGCACGTCGATGTTGAGCATATCGGCCAGCTTGGCCTTCAGCCCTTCCGCATCCCATTGCTCGGGGTAGCTGTTCGGCGGGCAGGCATCGCCGACGATGGCGTTGACCGTCTCGGACCGCATGTCCTCGACCACATCACCGACAGTTTCCGCGTCCATGATGTCGCTGCGCTGCTCGTACACGACCTTGCGCTGGTCGTTCATCACGTCGTCATACTCGACGACCTGCTTGCGGATGTCGTAGTTGCGCGCTTCGACCTTCTTCTGCGCGGTCTCGATCGCCTTGGAGAGCCATTTCGAGCCGATCGCTTCGCCATCGCCGATGTTCGACCGCATCATCCGCGCAAACAGCGTGTCGGGTCCGAAGATGCGCAGCAGATCGTCGTCGAGGCTGAGATAGAAACGCGACAGGCCGGGATCGCCCTGCCGGCCTGAACGCCCGCGCAGCTGATTGTCGATGCGGCGGCTTTCATGGCGTTCGGTGCCGAGCACGAACAATCCGCCGGCGGCCAGCACTTCCGCCTTTTCGACCTCGATCTCGGCCTTGATCCGCTTGATCGCGGCGTCGCGCTCGGGGCCGTCTTCCAGATCGGTGAGCTCGTCGTTGATGCGGAATTCGAGATTGCCGCCGAGCTGAATGTCGGTGCCGCGGCCCGCCATGTTGGTCGCGATCGTCACGACGCTCTTGCGCCCGGCCTGCGCCACGATATGCGCCTCGCGCTCATGCTGGCGCGCATTGAGCACCTCGTGCTTGACGTCTTCCTTGACCAGGAATTCGCTGAGCAGCTCGGATTTCTCGATCGACACGGTGCCGACCAATACCGGCTGACCCTTTTCCGCGTGGAACTTGATCTTCTTCGCGATCGCCTGAAACTTGTCGGCGGTGTCCTTGTAGAATTCGTCTTCCTCATCGACGCGCTTGACCTCGACATTGGTCGGAATGGTCACGACGTTCATCTTGTAGATGTCGAAGAATTCCGCCGCTTCGGTCGCCGCGGTGCCGGTCATGCCCGACAGTTTCGGGTACATGCGGAAATAATTCTGGAACGTGATCGAGGCCATGGTCTGGTTCTCGGGCTCGATATCGACGGCCTCCTTGGCCTCGACCGCCTGGTGCAGGCCGTCCGACCAGCGCCGCCCGTCCATCATGCGGCCGGTGAATTCATCGATGATGATGACCTTGCCGTCCTTGACGATATAGTCGGTGTCGCGGCGGAACATGACGATCGCGCGCAGTGCCTGGTTGAGGTGGTGCACGACCTGGGTATTTTCGAAGTCGTAGAGATTGGCGCCCTCGAGCAGCCCGGCCGCCTCGAGCATGCGCTCGACCTTTTCGGTGCCGTCCTCGGTCAGGATGATGGTCTTCTGTTTCTCGTCCTTCTCGTAATCGCCGGGGACAAGCTGCTTCACCACCGCATCGACCGACCGATACAGGTCGGACTTGTCGTCGGTCGGGCCCGAAATGATCAACGGCGTGCGCGCTTCGTCGATCAGTACCGAATCGACCTCATCGACGATTGCCATGGCGAACGGGCGCTGCACCATCGAGCTGCGTTCATACTTCATATTGTCGCGCAGATAATCGAAGCCGAATTCATTGTTCGTGCCGTAGGTGATGTCGGAATTATAGGCATCGCGGCGCTGCGTGTCGGTCAGGTTGGGAATGATCACCCCGACCGTCATGCCGAGGAATCTGTAGACCCGGCCCATCCACTCCGCGTCGCGCGCGGCGAGGTAATCGTTGACGGTGATGACATGAACGCCCTGGCCCGGCAGCGCGTTGAGATAGACGGCCAGCGTAGCGACCAGCGTCTTGCCCTCGCCGGTGCGCATTTCGGCGATCTCGCCACGATGAAGAACAATGCCGCCGACCATCTGCACGTCATAATGGCGCTGGCCGAGGACGCGCTTGGCCGCCTCGCGCACCGTGGCGAACGCCTCGGGCAGCAGGTCGTCGAGCTTGGTCCCCTTGGCCAGCTGCGCACGGAACACCGCGGTCTGGTTGGCGAGTTCCTCATCCGACATGGCCGAGATGGTCGGTTCGAATCCGGCAATCTTGTTGACGATCGATCCGAGCGACTTGACGTAACGGTCGTTCGAAGAGCCGAAAAGCGATTTGGCAAGGCCGCCGAGCATAGGAAATTCCTGTAAATCTGGGGATGTCGCGGCGGAGCACACCCCGGCCGTCGAAAAGGAGAATGGTGAAAAATGGCGCGGTCAGGCGCCGGCGCGTCTCACTCGCGCAATTTGCTCAGGTAAAGTGGGAACGCAGCGAAGATCGCCAGATCCGGCGCCGCGACCTGCACTGAAGCGGTCGTGGCGAAACCGGGCTCAATCACGAGCGCCAGCCAGGTGCGAAGCTGCCGCACGGCCGCATGACGCACCGTGGCCGAAGCCTGCGCACCGGCAACCGCGCCGGCGCTCTGATGGAATTGCGCTTCCGGCGCGCGGACGCCCGAAATCGCGCCGGTCAGCGCGCTCAGCAGAGCGGAAAGGAAAAGCAGCAATTGCATAGCCGTGACCGCATGTAGTGCGCCGTACGCCTGTCGTCCATCCGTTACGCGCCGATCAAGGTTGTGCCGGTTCGACGCTCAAACTGGCCAACATCGTGCCCGATCTCGGCGTCGAGCCGGAAGCTTCGGCAATGGGCGCAAACGGACCGATGAAAGACAGGCAAAGGCGCGTAGGGCCGATTCCGTCCAGCGTTTTGCTTTCGGTGATACGGCAATTGATCACCGTGCCATCGGGGGCGATGTCAAAGGTCGCTCGCGCCACAGACACGGTCGTGCGCCCCTTGACCCGATGTTCTTCAAGCACTGGCGGATCGCCATCCATCCGCAACGACATCTGAGTCGTCACGATCGCATGTCGATCAGCGAACGGCCCCTTCATGCGCCGCAATCCCGCCGCATCGTCGAAAATCGTGCACGGCGCGCCAACTTCCTTTGCTGGATTGCCCTGGGCCTGAGACGTGCAGGATAGCCGCGTGCCGTCTGCCGCGACGTCAATCCGTTCAACGATCGAAAAGGACCGGGCGGGCAACCGGCCCTCATCCTGGATCGTCCATTTAATCGCCTTTGACCAGGTCGAGCTGACCGGTTTTCCGTCCGTCCCTATCGCTGGCTTGAAATGAGCGTTGGCGCGCGCGAGGTCGCAGGTCACGGCGTCGAGCGCTGCCGAACCGCTCGATCCCACCACCGTGCACGCGGTGACGGTGCCGGTCGCATCGATATCGAGCCGAAACATGACCCTGCCTTCCTCGTGCATACGGCGCGCTGCGGCGGGATAGGCATCGAGGGGAAACCAGTCGCCGACATTGCCGATCGGCTGAGGCGCGATACCGGATTCCGCCGCCCCATCGAGACCGGCCGCTCCAGCGACTGATGCGCCCGATGATGCAGCGAATACTGCGACCGCAAGCGCCAAGAAACCGAATCTCATTGCCCGAATCCCCCTTTAGTCGTGCCGCCAACCGATCGACCCGGTACCTCGGGGACTATCGCCATCAGGGTGACCGTCAATCTTCAATCTGCCATTTGACCGGACGCATCCGGTAGTCGCCCCACACCGGTTCGCCATCCACCCCGCGCGCGGCAATGAAGCGGCCATTGCGCAGGGCGAGCCGGCACGTCGCGGCATCGAGCGAGCCCGATCCGCTGCTCGAAACCAACTGGCATTTCCTTGGCCGGCCTGACGGGTCGATTCTCAGGCTGATCACGACACGGCCCTGTTCATTGCGCCCGCGCGCCTCCGGCGGATAGGAATTCGCCGGAAACCAGTCGCCTATATTGCCGTTCAGCATTGCAGGTGTTGCCGCCGGCGAGCGCGCCTCAACGGGCGGTGGCGGTGGCACGGTGAAGATGACGGGCGGCTCCGACCCAGCCGGAGGAGCGACCGGAATCACGGCCGGCGCCGGGCTGGATGGCGGACTGGATGATGGTGACGGCGTCATGAGCCGGGTGACGAGTCGCTGCAGGTCACCCGAATGCTCGGCCGCCAGGATCGACAGGAAGATGATGATGGCGAGGATCAGAACGCCGCAGATCGCCAGCACCGCGAGCATCAGTCCCCTGCCCTGGCCGGCGATCAGGCCCGCGCGCGGTGTATCGAGGGGCTCTTCGGTCATCGTCGCAACCCGGCCACCATTCGTAACCTGATCATCGATTGAACCTCTCATGACCGTTCCACTGGCCCTGCTTATGGGGTGCGGTTGCCCCCGTCCATCTCGGCAGGCGCCAGCTCGGTGCGGATCGCAGGTCATACCAGTGTCATGCGCATCGGTCAGTGAAGGCGTTCACGATACGGAAGACCATCATGGCGTTCACGCTCGACTCCGGCTCTTCGGCCGAAATGGACCGCATCAAGCAGGAGATCGCCGACAGTTTCGACGAGGAACTGGAGATGGAGATCGACGAAAGCCGGCTCGAAACGCTGCTCGCCGACCTGTCGGATCATCCCGACCGCGAACAGGTCGAGCGCCGCGTCTATTTTCGCGAGCTGTTCAGGCTCCAGCATGAACTGGTCCGGCTGCAGGATTGGGTCCAGCACAAGGGGCTGAAGGTCGTCATCATCTTCGAAGGCCGCGATTCGGCCGGCAAGGGTGGCGCGATCAAGCGCATCACGCAGCGGCTCAATCCGCGGGTATGCCGGGTGGCGGCACTCCCCGCGCCGAATGAACGCGAGCGGACACAATGGTATTTCCAGCGTTACACCGCGCATCTCCCGGCGGCGGGCGAGATCGTGCTGTTCGACCGCAGCTGGTATAATCGCGCGGGTGTCGAGCGCGTCATGGGCTTCTGCACCGAGGAGGAATGCGAGGAATTCTTCCGTTCGGTTCCGGAGTTCGAGCGCATGCTGGTGCGTTCCGGCATCATCCTGCTGAAATACTGGTTCTCGATCACTGACGAAGAGCAGCAGTTTCGCTTCAACATGCGCATCCACGATCCGCTCAAGCAGTGGAAACTTTCGCCGATGGACGTCGAATCGCGTCGTCGCTGGGAGGATTACACCCGCGCCAAGGAAGCGATGCTCGAGCGCACGCATATCGCCGAAGCGCCGTGGTGGGTGGTGGAGGCAGTCGACAAGAAAAAGGCGCGGCTGAACTGCATCGCGCACCTGCTTGACCAGATCCCCTATGGCGATGTCCCCAAGCCAACGGTGACCTTGCCCGAGCGAGTGCGCCACGACGATTATATCCGCCATCCGGTGCCGCCCGAATTGCATGTGCCGGATCGGTACTGAAACGAGCCCGGTGCACGCCCGGCAAGCGGACATGCTCGACGCCGCGTCAGGGCTGAATCACCCCCATCGGCAAGGCTCAGGAGATGAACGGGGGGAGATATGGGACACCGGTCGTGTCATATCTCCGGCTGGACCCCGTCGGACAATCTTCACATAATCTGTTATATTTCATATAGTTAAATGAAATACCGCTGAGTTGAACGCCCCCGTCGTCCCGGCGAAAGTCCAACTAACGTCTCAGCGTCGCATGAAGCCGAGCCAGCGCAGCAGCAGATAGGTCGCCACCGCCGCGCCCAGCGCCAGCAACGTGGCGCCCGCGGTGCCCATCGACGATGCCAACGGCATTCCGCCGGTATTCATCCCGAAAATGCCCGTGACCAATGTCGCGGGCAACAGCAGGGCGGTCATGATCGAGAGGATGTAGAGATTCTGGTTGGTGCGTTGCGCCGCCTGGATATCGAGTTCCTCCCGCAACAGGCGTAATTCTCCCTGCACGGCGATGATATCGCCATCCAGCGACTGCAGGCGCTGGACCAGTTTTTCGACCGTGGCGAGCAACGTTTCGGGCAGTTCCTCATCCTCTTCCAGGCGGTGAAAGACATCCCGCATGCCGCCAAGCAGCCGGTGAATCTGGGCGATGCGGCGGCGGATACCGATCAGGTCGCGGGTGGTCGGCGGGTGATGCCCGTCGAGCAGCGCATCCTCGGCGATCCGCACATCGTCGCTCAGCGTGCGGCTGATCCCCGCAATATTCTCGGTGATCGCCCCGACCAGCAAGTCGAGTGCTTCCGCCGGGCCGGCAAGGGTCGGAATCCGCTCAAGCCGCTGGCGCACAATGTCCGCTGACCGGATCGGGTGTGACCGGGTGGTGAGGATCAGCGTCGGGGTCAATGCGATGCGCAGCGCGCCGATCCGCGCGGTGTCGGCAACGTCGAAATCGCGCTCGAAATCATGCAGCACGCACCCGACCGTGTCGCCGTCGACCAGCGCGCGCTGATGCGTATCGGGCGACAGCAGCAATTCGCGCACGTCCGCCGGCAGTGCTGCGCCTTCGATCCAGCTGCGCGTGCCATGATCGGCGAGATTGAGGTGAAGCCAGCGCAAGGCTCCGGGTTGGGGCGCGTCACAGGTTTCGACCGCAAGGCTGCCCGAAGCGGTAAAGTCCAATCCCCAGATCAACCCCGGTCGCATGCCGCCAAAGGGCATGAATCCAGGAATGAGCGTCTCGCGCGTCGCCCTGCCCTCCCTATAATATCTGCGAGAAGAGCATATAGAGGCCGCCAGCCAGCACAATCGACACCGGCAGGGTCAGGACCCAGGCCATCAGCATGTTGCGGATCGTGCTCATCTGCAGCCCCGATCCGTTTGCCGCCATCGTCCCAGCCACGCCGGACGACAGGACATGGGTGGTGGATACCGGCAAGCCGAGATGGTCGGCGCCGAAGATCGTGCCCATCGCAACCAGCTCCGCCGACGCGCCTTGCGCATAGGTCAGATGCGTTTTGCCGATCTTTTCGCCAACCGTGACGACGATCCGCTTCCAGCCAACCATCGTGCCCAGGCCAAGTGCAAAGGCGACGGCGATCTTGACCCAGGTCGGGATGAAGCGCGTCCCGGCATCAAGCGACGTCTTGTAGCTGGCCAGCGTCTTGCTGCTCGCCTCGGACAGGCCGGCATCCTTATCCTTGTTGAGCCGCTTGATCGCTTCGGATGCGAGATACATGTCGTTGCGGATATTGCCGACCGCGGCCGCCGGCACCTTGGTGAACGAGCCATATTCGATCACTTGCTGATCGACATCGGCAATCAGCGTGGCCAGCGCCGGCACAGTGGTCGGCGTGAATTTCTTGTCGGCGATGTAAGTGGTCACCACTTTCCGCGCGGCCTCCGGCGAGGCCCCCGCCGGGCGTCCACCAAGCGCATCGGTCGCGACGACCGAATTCATATGGAAATCGGCCGAATATTTAGCCGGCACAGCCCGGTTGAGCGCATAGGCGGTCGGCACCGTGCCGATCAGGATCAGCATGATCAGGCCCATGCCCTTTTGCCCGTCGTTGGAGCCATGCGCGAAGCTGACCCCGGTGCAAGTGAAGATCAGCAGGCCACGGATCCACGCGGGCGGCGGCACGCCGGGCTTGGGCTCCTGATACAGCTCCTTGTTACGGATCAGCAGCTTCATGGCGAGGAACAGCAGCGCCGCGATACCGAAACCGATCAGCGGCGAAATCAGCAAGGCCTGGCCGATCTCGGCCGCCTTGGACCAGTCAACGCCTGATGTGCCGCTCTTGCCGTGCAGCATCGCATTGGCGACGCCGACACCAATGATCGACCCGATCAGCGTATGCGACGATGACGAGGGGATGCCCAGCCACCATGTCGCCAGATTCCACGCAATCGCCGCGATCAGCAGCGCGAAGACCATGGCAAAGCCGGCATTGGAGCCGACCTGAAGGATCAGCTCGACCGGCAGCAGCGAGACGATGCCGAACGCCACCGCGCCGGTCGACAGCAGCACGCCGAGGAAATTGAAAAAACCCGACCAGACCACCGCGACATTGGCCGGCATCGCATTGGTATAGATGACGGTCGCAACCGCATTGGCGGTGTCATGGAACCCGTTCACGAATTCAAAGCCGAGCGCGATCAGCAGCGCGATGAACAACATGATGAAGGGCAGATAGGTCGTCGCCTCCACCCCAACGGCGCTGGCATCGGTATAGACGCTGTAGCCGACATAGATCAGTGCAGCGAGGATCGCCGCACCAAAACCCAGTTTACCGGCGATACCCAGTCCCTTGTCGAGATCGGGCCTTCCCAGCGCAGCATCTGTGGCGATTGTAGCATTCATCGGGTCGCGGCCTTTGTAGCGTCAGCCTTCGGTACAAGCTGGTTGTGACAGACAGATGTCGGTCGGCAGATGGCTCGGGTGAGAATGTTTCCCGCACGCTGCGATATTGACGAAACCGCCGGTGACCTGCTTCACGATCATGGTTATGGGGTGCGCATGACCATGACCATCTCGCCGCTCGCCCCTGCCGGATTCCCGCCGCTTCCCGCCATTCCCGGCGTCACGCTGCGTGTCGCGCGGGCGCGCTACAAGACGTGGGACCGCTGCGACCTGACCTTCGTCACGCTCGATCCGGCCACGGTGGTGGCCGGCGTGCTGACCCAGAGCCGCTGCCCGTCGCCCGAGGTGGAATGGTGCCGCAAGGCGCTGACACTGGGCCAGGCGCGCGCTTTGGTGGTCAATGCCGGCAATTCGAATGCCTTTACCGGCGATCGCGGGCGCGCCGCAGTCGAAAACCTGGCCGCGCGCACCGCGCAGCAGCTCGGATGCCAGCCGTCGGACGTGTTCCTCGCCTCGACCGGTGTGATCGGTGTGCCGCTGCCGATCGACAAGTCGGAAGCCGGCCTTGCCGCCGCCTTCACCGCCGAGCCGTGCGGTTGGGAAGATGCCGCCGCGACGATCATGACCACCGACACCTTCGCCAAGGCAGCGGTCACAACGGCGGTGGTCGACGGGCGCACGGTCAGCCTGGTCGGGATCATCAAGGGGTCGGGCATGATCATGCCCGACATGGCGACGATGCTCGGGTTTATCTTCACGGATGCGGCGGTCGAGCCGGCATTCCTGCAATCCGCTCTGTCGGATGCGAATGTGAAGACTTTTTCGTGCATCACGGTCGATAGCGACACCTCGACCAGCGACACGGTGCTTGCCTTCGCCACCGGCGCGGCTGGCAATACCCTGCTCGCGTCGGACGATGATGCCGGCGCCGATGCGTTCCGTGCGGCACTCGCCGATCTGTGCCGCCAGCTGGCGCATCTCGTGGTGCGTGACGGCGAGGGTGCGTCGAAGTTCATCACCATCGACGTGACCGGGGCGGAGAGCGACCGGAGCGCGCACCGCGTCGCCTTGTCGATCGCCAATTCGCCGCTGGTGAAGACCGCGATCGCCGGCGAGGACGCCAATTGGGGCCGCGTCGTCATGGCGGTCGGCAAGGCGGGCGAGCCGGCCGAGCGCGACAAGCTCGCGATCCGCTTTGGCGAAACGCAGGTCGCGCGCGACGGCCTGGCCGTCACCGGCTATGACGAGGCACCGGTCGCCGCGCATCTCAAGGGCAGCGATATCGATATCGGCGTCGATCTCGGCCTCGGCGAAGGCCGCGCGACGGTTTGGACCTGTGACCTGACGCATGGCTATATCTCGATCAACGGCGATTATCGGAGCTGATGATGACGGGATTAACGGGCAACTGCGCCTGCGGCGCGGTGCGTTATCGGCTATTGTCGGAGCCGTTCGACACCGGCTGGTGTCATTGCCGGAATTGCCAGCTGACCTCGGGCGCACCGGCGATGGTCTTTTCGACGGTACCGCGGGACGATTATCGGATCGAGAGCGGCCAGGACCTGATCGGCCGGCACGAATCGAGCTCGTTCGGCGCGCGGCGCTTCTGCAGCAAATGCGGCACGCCGCTGACCTTCGAAACCAATTTCCAAGGCGACACGATCGACTTTACCGTGGCGACACTGAACGATCCATCGTCGGTGACACCCGGTTTCCACATCTTCTACGCCAGCCGCGTTCCCTGGGCCGAGGCCGGCGATACCCTGCCGCGGCACGACAAGTTCCGCCCCGACACCCGTGGGCTGACGGATGGCCAGGCCCCGCAATGCTGACCATCTGGGGACGGCTCAATTCGCATAATGTGAAGAAGGTGGCATGGCTCGCCGCCGAAATCGGCCTGCCGCATGTGCGCCATGATGTCGGCGGGCAGTTCGGCATGGACGCCGCCTATCTGGCGCTCAATCCCAACGCGCTGATCCCGACGATCGAGGATGACGGCGTGGTGCTGTGGGAATCGAATGCGATTCTGCGCTACCTTGCCGCCCGCTACGCGCCCGATCTGTGGTCACTGGACCCAATGGTGCGCGCGCAGGGCGACAAATCGATGGACTGGCAATTCGCCTTTTCCAGCGCGCAGCACCGCGCCTTTCACGGCCTGATCCGCACGGCGCCGGCGGACCGCGATCTTGAGGCAATCAGGCAATCCGCCGCCAAATGCGCCGAGCTGATCCCGGTTCTGGAAACGACGCTTGGCAAGCAACCATGGTTGTCGGGCGACCGGTTCGGCATCGGCGACATTCCGATGGGCGTCTATGTCCACACCTGGTCATCATTGCCGATCGACCGGCCGCAAATGCCGAATGTCGCGGCCTGGTATGAGCGGCTGAAGTCTCGTCCCTCTTATGCCGACCTGGTAATGATCCCTCTGACCTGATCGCATTCCCGATTGGTCGAACAGCGGAGCCCGATATGCCCGACCTGATCCTGCATCATTATCCCATGTCCCCCTATAGCGAGCTGCTCCGCCTCGCGCTGGGCATCAAGGACGCGGCATGGAAGTCGGTGATCATCCCCAATATCGCGCCCAAGCCCGACCTGACCCCGCTGACCGGCGGATACCGCAAGACACCGGTCTTGCAGATCGGTGCCGATATCTATTGCGACACCGCGATTGCGATCGAGGCGATCGACGCAGTCCAGCCCGAGCCGAGCCTGTTCCCCGCCCCGCTTGGCCGGCTCGCCGCGCTGGTTGCGCTGCAATCGGGCGGTACGACTTTCAGCCAGGCGGTCGGATCGGCCATGGCGCCGTTCATCGACCGCATCGATGACGAATTCTTCGAGGACCGCAAGAAACTGTTCGGGTTCGACCGCGACCGGGTCAGAAAAGCGGCGCCGCATCTGACTGCGCAGTTCGTCGGCTGGCTGGCGCGGATCGATGACGCGCTGTCAGATGGTCGTGCGTTCCTGGGTGGCGATGCGCCGGGCTATGCCGATTGCGCCGCCGGCATGAATGTCTGGTTTCAGGGCAATTTCGGGCTGAAGGGATCGCGCACCGCACCCTTCCCGCATGTCGCGGCATGGATCGCGCGGGTCGAGGCAATCAGCCATGGGGCACCCAGCGACATGACTGCACAAGAGGCGCTCGATGTGGCGCGCAACGCCGAGCCCCAGGTCGTGGAACGGGTCGATGAGGATAGCGGCTTCACCACCGGCCAGTCGGTCACGGTGCGGACCGAGGATCCGGGCGCCGACCCGGTTGCCGGTACGCTGATCCGGCTCACGTCACGCGATGTGGCGGTCCTGCGCGACGATCCACGGATCGGTACGGTCGCCGTGCACTTCCCGCGAATCGGACAGATCGTCATGCCGACTTAGGGTGGATCGACGCTTCCACCACCCCCTATCTTTCAAGAGCGATCGTCCAGTTGCAAACCAACAGGCGGGTGTCGCAAAGGGAGGAAGCAGAGGTTCCTAGGCCGGGGTAGAGGCAAGCACCGCTTCGCTGGTATGGCCATCCAGCAGGTCTGAAAGCGCTGTGCCGAACCTGCCGAGGTAACCATAATTAACAAGGAACCGCGCGGTCATACTTCGAGCTAAATCCTGCTCCTGATTGATCCAGACCTCCGTCGCTAATTGCACCGTGATCCGAACGGCCCCGAGCGCGTCGTGCTGATCCAGTCGGAGGAGCATTGTAGTCTGAGGTGGTTGAGTTGCATTACCGCCCAGTCCGCCAGAAAGGGTGGGCGGGCATTCAGCAGACAGCGGAAACGCTGAAACAGCACTGGCAAACTCACGAAGCTCTGACGTGGAAAACCAAGCCGATCCAGCGCCTGCAAAGCCTTCCGCTGTTACGGTAGCGAAGAGTTCGCCATGCCATTCATCGTCAGGCTCAAACTTTAAATGCAGGTGATCCATATGAGTCGCTTAAACGACTTCGACTGCGTCCGCTATCGGGCGAAAGCGGTCGTCATCATGCTGGTTTGAAACCAGCATGGATGCGGCCTGGGAGCGATAAATGGGTGTCAGGAACTATTTGATCGAAGGTGTTTCTGGCACCGGCAAGTCGTCGGTTCACCGCGAGTTGCTCCGCCGTGGCTTCCATTCTATCGACGGTGATAATGAGCTGGCCTATCAGGGGGACCCAAAAACAGGAAAACCTGTGGATGGCCTTTCTCATGAACACCATATCTGGAATGTAGATAAGGTCCGAATGTTGGTGGCCGACCAAAAACATGCCGCATCATTCTTCTGCGGTGGCTCGAGGAATTTCTCCAGCTTCCTTGAGTTTTTCGATCGGGTGTTTGTTCTCGATGTCGATCTGAGCACGTTACTCAGGCGACTTGACCAGAGACCAGAACTCGAGTGGGGCGGAAGACCGGCCGAACGGCAGCTCATCATCCACCTGCACACAACAAAAGAAGATATTCCGAACAGCGGCATCACAATTGATGCAACGGCACCAATTGAACGTGTCGTGGATGAGATTTTGGAAAAGTGCATTTAGGGTCCGGACCCTAGTATTGTATCTTCATATTAATGGATTACGCCTCCCCATCGTCCGCATTTATTCTTGTAATCCGCCGAGTCTTGCCGAAGGTCTTCGACGGTGCGTGTGACGAACTGATCAGCACGATGCCAGTCAGGAAGCGGAAAATTCGCGCGAACGATAATATTGTTGTCGGAATCCCTGACAATGGCCTTCAGACTACGCATATTCTTTATCACAAGCTTGCTCGGGATATACGGAACGTAAAAACTGAGAGTGCCCCCGATCCGTTGGTTGCGATGTTCCCTCACCCAAGCCTCATCGAGGACCTTTGATTTAAGAATCAACTTTCCATCACCGAATATATCAGCGTAATATCTCCGTGCTCGGGCGAATTCTTAATTTCAAACTCCAGAGTTATTGCCTCAGGGTTCTCGCGCCACTGCTTTGGGTTTTGAAAGCTCCAATAGATCGTCGTTTGCTCTTGCCGGCGTGAGCTCGCCCGGTAGCCAATGAAATAGGTTTGATGGACACCTTCGGGAGAAAGGTATCTCTGGAAATACAATAGCTGGTCCCCTGGACCATGCATATCGCGTTGGCAGGTCCAATCGAAAGCTTCCTGATCTTGCAAGTTTGCCCCGTGCGCCGCAATGACGCCGGCGGCAATTCCGATTTTCAATCCAATACGACGTGCACCGCAATCCGACCCTTCCCCTGCCCCTCCCTTGTGAAGAGGGGCAAGAAAAAGGTCAGCTCAGTCAGTAATCAGCCGAGCTCGTTTTCGAGCCAAGCCTTGAGCTGGTTCTTCGGCCGCGCGCCGAGCAGTTCGGCGACCGGCGCGCCACCCTTGAACAGCTTGAGCATCGGGATGCTGCGAATGCCCATCTGCGCGGCGATATCGGGATTGTCGTCGATATTGAGCTTGGTGATGGTCACCTGGCCGGCGAGCTCTTCCGAAATCTCTTCCAGGCTCGGCCCGATCTGTTTGCACGGGCCGCACCACTCCGCCCAGAAATCGACGAGCACGGGCCCATCGGCCTTGAGGACGTCCGCGTCCCAGCTCGAATCGGTAATCTGTTTGGTGGCCATGTTGGTATCTCCTTGTTGCGACTAATTTAGGGAAGGGGTGGGGTTCGCTCAAGCACTGAGGGTCAAGCTTTGCTCCATTGGGGCATAGCCGGGCTTGTGCGCGTCGAGCATGGCAGGCGGCAGTTCGAACAGCACTGGCCCCGCAGTGTAGAGCAAGGCCATGTCGATCGCGCGGTCAGGGAAAATCGCCGCGAGCGCCGCGCCATAGGCCGCCATCTGGCGTAAATGATAGGTCGGGATATCCGCCGGCGTCGCCGGGGCGTAGCGCCCGGTCTTGAAATCGATCACCCGCACCCTCGACTCCGTGACGAGCAGGCGATCGACCGTGCCCGACACCACCACGCCGTCGGCAACCACCGCGGCGATCGGCGCCTCGGCGAGCGAGTCCGGGCCGAACAGATCGCCGAAGCGGCTGTCGTCGAGCACCGCGAGCACCGTCGCAGCGATCTCGGCCCGCTCCGCCGGGGACTCGACACCCCCTGCCCCCGCGAGCCAGCGCTCCGCGGCCTGGGCGCGCTGATCGGTTGCGACCGCCGGCAAGCGCTCGAACAGCGCATGAATCAACCGCCCGCGCTCGGCCGCCAGGCGCAGAACCGGCGATGGCGGCGGATCGGCGACGGCGTCCTCGCCTAGTGACGATGGCGCCAGCGGGCGCGGCGGACGCGCCTCGACCGGCGCCTTTCGTTTCGCCCAGTCGGGCAGATCGATCGTCGATGCGCGCCCACCGCCCCCCCTTTTGTCGGCGGCGATGGGGCGCTGCGGCGTGCGCCCGGCATAATGCCGCGCCTCTTCGGACGCCTCGATGCCGAGCGCGGTAAAAGCGCGGTGCGAGGCGGCGTACCAGCTGGTCTCCGGCGGTTCGCCTTTTGCCATCGGGCCAAGCGCTCCCGCCACGATCAGCCGCTCTTCCGCGCGGGTCGCGGCAACGTAGAAGAGCCGCCAATGCTCCTCCAGCTCGCGGCGCGAGGTGCGCTCGACCAGTTCGGTCAGCGGCCCGCCGATCTCGGCGGCGCGCGGCCGGAAGATCGGGAAGGCGTCACCCCCATCGGGCGCCCATTTCAGCATCCGCGCGGGGGTGCGCGACGGGTCGGCGGTCGCATCCGCGAGGATGACCAGCGGTGCCTGCAGCCCCTTTGCGCCATGCGCGGTCATCACCCGCACCGCATCGAGCGGCGCCGACGGATCGCGGACGATCTCGACATCGCCGCGATCGAACCAGTCGAGGAAACGCTGCAAGGACGGAGTCGACTGGGTTTCGAAATCGAGCGCGGCGTTGAGCAGTTCCTCGATCGGATCGCGCGCTTCCTGGCCAAGCCGCCGCAGCATCTTGCGCCGCCCGTCGAGCGGGCCGGAGAGCAGTTCTTCGAGGAAGCGGTAAGGCGTCGCTATGTCGGCGCGCGCCAGCATCGCCAGCAACGGCGCAAGTCGCTGCGCCGGCTGAGTGCGGCGCAGATGCGCCCACAGGCTGCCCGAACCACGCGGTGCGGCCGCCATCAGCTCGTCCTGGCTCCAGCCGATCAGCGGCGAGACGAGCAGGCTCGCCAGCGACAGATCGTCGCCCGGTTGCAGCACGAAGCGGATCGCGGCAAGCAGATCCTGCACGCTGAGCGGCGCGTTGAGGCGCAGCCGGTCGACGCCGGCGACCGGCACCCCCTCGGCATAAAGCCGCGCCACAATCAGCGAGGCGAGTTCACCGCGCCGTTTGACCAGGATCATCACATCCTCGGGCCGCAAGACGCGTCCCTTGCTCTCCAGCATCAAAGGGACCGGGCCGTAGAGCCAGTCCTTCACCGCGCGGGCGATCTGTGCCGCAAGCGCGCGGGTCGCATCCGGGATCCAGCCCTCGGCATCCTCCTCGCTGCCGCCGGTGATGACGGGCGGCCACAGGGTTACCGTACCGGGGCCAGCGACTTCGCTGGCATGGAGTTCGCGATCGGCGATTTCTCCGAGGCCCGGATCGCCGATCGAGTCGATCGCCGCGTCGACGAATTCCAGCACCGGTCGGGTCGAACGGAACGACGCGGTCAGCGACAGCCGCTCGAACGGCACGCCGTCGTCGCCGATCGCCTCGGCCTTGGCGAGGAAGCGCTGTTCGGCGGCGCGGAAGAAGATCGGATCGGTACCCTGAAAGCCGAAGATCGCCTGTTTGTAATCGCCGACGGTGAACAGGGTGCGGGTGCGATCGCCATGCACGCCAAGACCGGAGAAGAATTCCTCGGCCAGTGCCGCAACGATCGCCCATTGCCGCGGATTGGTGTCCTGCGCCTCGTCGATCAGGATGTGCTCAGTGACCTGATCGAGCTTGTAGCGCACCCATTCGCCCATACCGGGTTGGGCGAGCAGCTCGACCACCGAGTGGATCAGATCGTCGAAATCGACCGCGCCGACACGGCGCTTGGCCAGCGCATAGGCATTGGCATAATCGCGCCCGACGCTCAGCGCATCCGCGAGCAGATCGGCATAGGCGCCGCGCACGCGCATCTGCAGCAAATTGGCGCAATAATCATACATGCCGGTCGCCAGATCGGCATAGTCGGGATCCTGCGGTGCCTGCCCCTTGCCGAACGAGCGGATATCGAGATCGGCCTTGGCCCAGATCTTGTTGAGCTCGCCGAGCGTCGCCGCGCGCTCGGCCGGGGAGCGGTCGAGCCAGGCCGATACCTGCGCCGCACGTTCGATCCCGCTCTTGGTGCCCCAGCTGGCGTTGAACCCGCCGATCGCATCGAGCGTCTCATGATCGAACGCGCTGTCGTCGCACGCCGCGGCGATGGCTTCCTCGATATCGCCCTCGGGCAGATCGAGTTCGCGGCGCAGGAAGGACTGCAGGTCGATCGGCAATTGCTGCAAGGCCGCCAGCGAGCGGGCGCAGTCGCGCAGGAAAGTCTCCGCCTCGCCCTCGCCGAGCCTGAGGCTCAGCGCGCCGACCGTGTCGATCGCGTGCTGGCTCGCATCGACCAGCATTTCGGCCAGGGCTTCACGCGCCAGCACCGATTCCTCGCGCGCCTCGAGCGGGCGGAAGCCCGGCACCAGCCCGGCCTCGATCGGAAAAGCGGCAAGCAGGCTCTGGCAGAAGCCATGGATGGTCTGGATACGAATGCCGCCACCGGGCGCATCGAGCACTTTGGCGAACAGGGTCCGGGCGCGCTCAATCGCCCCTTCGCCCGACGCCTCGCCGAGCGCATCCAGATCGCGAAACAAATCTGTTTTCGGCATGCGCACCCATGCCGCAAGTTGTCGATTGATCCGCCCCGCCATTTCCGCTGCACCGGCCTTCGTGAAGGTCAGGCACAAGATCGCACCGGGATCGACGCCTTGAAGCAACAACCGAAATACGCGCGCCGCCAGCACTTGCGTCTTCCCTGTTCCTGCTGATGCAGACAGCCAGACATGCTTGCGCGGATCACTTGCCCGCGCCTGATTGCCCGTCAGGATCGGAAGAGGGCCTCTATCCACGCTCGCGCCCATACCATTCGTCGCGCCGCATCAGCTGATCATAATCGGCATAGGGCGCATATTCGGGATGGAGTTTGGCCGTGAACGGCGCGTCGCCGGTCAGCCATTCGCGCACTGCCTCAGTGAAATTGCGCGCGGCGACGGCGGTGAAGTCAGCGGTGACGATACGGTTGCGCTTGCCCTCCGGATCGACCGGGCTTTCGATATAGCCGAACTTGCCGTTCTTGCGCGACAGCGACCAATATTCGAACGCATCGGCGCGGCCCTTCGCATCGGCGAATCCGCCGCGTTCGGCGATCAGCCCGAGCAGGCCGAGCTGCAGGCTGTATCCCTCCATCACAGCCGCCGGCGAGGGTGGTTTGCCGGTCTTGTAATCGATGATCGCCAGACCGCCGCCGGGCAGCCGGTCGACACGGTCGAACTTGCCGGTCAGCTCGACCCCGGCAATCTCGCATTTGCCGTCCTGCTCGACCGCGACCAGGGTCCGGCCATCGGCGACATGGCGCGCGGTTTCCTCGACGATCCAGTCGATCGCCTCCATCAGCCGCGGTTGCCACAGCGCCTGCATCAGCGGGTGCGCATCAGCCAGCATGGTCAGGGCGCGGGCATGCAGTTTCGCCGGATCGCACTGATCCTCGCGCGCCCACATCTCCAGCACTTCATGCACTGCGCTGCCACGCCAGGCGGCGCTCGGGTCGGCATCGACCGGATCGAGCGGCATCAGCCGCAGGATGCGCTTGGCATAGAAGGCGTAAGGGTCGGCCTTGAGCCGGTCGACATCGGTGACCGCGATCCGCCGCGGGCGCAGTTCGGCCGGTGGCGATGGCGCGGGCTGAGTTTCGGGCCGATGCTCGCCCGGATCGTCGAGCGCGCGGGTCCAGCCCTCCAGCGTGACGGCGCGGTCGAAGCGCTCTCCCGCCAGCGCCTGAAGCCGCAGCCAGAAGCGCGAGGCAATCGCCGGTGATTTCGCATCGCGACGCGCGCGGGTCAGCAAAGCGGCCGGCGCGCCCAATGCCCCGGCGAGATCATGCGCCGAGACGCCGACGCGCCGCTCCAGCCCGGGCAAGCCAAGTTCGCTCCGGATCCGCGGCGCCAGCCACGGATCCGGCGCGGGCTGTCCCGGCCAGATGCCTTCGTTCAACCCGCCAAGGATCATCAGGTCGGCGGTCTGCAGCCGCGCTTCGATCAGGCCATAAATTGCGAGACGCGGATGCCCGCCCTGCGGTGGTCTGACCGCGACCTCATCCATCAATGTCTTGAGCAATGGCGCAAGGCTCTCCGGCTCGACCAGTGCCGGGCCGGATCCCGCCTGCGCTTCCAGCTCTGCGAACAATTCCGCGGCGGCACGGCCCGCGGGACCGCTCCACAACGCGTCGCCGCACAGCGCTTGTGCCGTCTCGCGCAGCGCCGCGACCATCAGCGGCAATGGCTGCGCCCCACCCGCGAACAGCGCCTCGATCGGCGCAAGCAGCGCCCGCGCCTCGGGCCACCAGATCGCCGCTTCGGCACGCCGCTTCGCTTCACGCTCGGGCGCATCGGCGAGATGCGCGTCGATCCCCGCCAGCCCGGCGGTCGGCCGCGGCCCGCGCAGCACGCGGTCGAGGCTGCGTGCACCATCGAGCCAGGCCGTGCGCGCGTCGCCGAACCGCACCAGCGGATGCTTGAGCAGGGCAAGCAGTGCGAGCGGTGCGAAACGCTGCACTGCGGCTTCGGCCAATGCGGTCAGCAGCGTGCCCGATGGCAGGATCGACAAAGGTCGCCCGGCGGTATCGTCGATCTCGATCCCCCAGCGGGCGAGATGCGCCGCCACGCGCCGGGCCAGCGCACGATCGGGCGTGACCAGCGCAGCGGTCTTGCCTTCGGTTTCCAGCACCTCGCGGAGCGCCAGTGCGATCGCCTGCGCCTCTTCCGCCGGCGTCGCCAGTTCGGCGGCGACAATGCCCGCCAGCCGCCGCTGATCGGCATCAAGCGTGGTCCATTTGCCGGTGAACTCGGCCGGGGCGAGCGCATTGGCGATGGCGCGGCCGCGCGCGATCGTCGCATCATGCCCGCCGCCCTCGCGCCACAGCGTGAATTCGGCGCGGTTGACGCTCATCCGCTCGAGCATCAGCTTGAGGTGGAATTGCGGATGCGTCTCGATCGACCGGCGACGCAGGCCAGTCACCGGATCCGGATCATGCGGTCCGAGCGCCAGCCATTCGCGCTCCTCCATCTCCAGCGCCAGGTCGGCGAGCACCACCATGCCTTGCGGCGATTCGGACACGCAGCGCATCAGGCCGGCAACGGCGGGGGCACTGTCGGTGATGCCCGCAGCACAGATGAAACCCGCTGGTGGCGCGTGTCGCCACTGGTCGGCAAGTTGCCGGAGCAACCGCGACCGGCGATCGGCCAGATCGATGCGCTTGAGCCGGGCGAGCTCTTCCGGCCAGCGATCGAGCACGGTGCCGAACAGCGACAGCGCCTTTTGCCAATGGTCGGACAGTTCCTGAGTCAGTTCCAGCTCGCGCAGCTTGCGGGGATCGACTTCCTCGACCAGCAGCTGATCGAGCGTCCGGGCGAGTTCGCCGGCAAGCCGCACTGCCTCCGCCGCATCGACCGGCTGGCCGGCACGGGCGCGTTCCTCCGACACGAGACGAGCCAGGATCATCCGCCGCTGCAATGGCGCGACTGCCGGCGGCACCGGCTCCGGCGCGTCGGCCGGGTCGATCGCCGCCCCCGCCGCCTCGTCAAGCGACGGATCGCCGATCGCGACCAGTCGCGGCAGCAGCAATCCGCCACCGCTGGCGCGTACGAATGCGTCGGTCAGCGCACGTTTGGCGCGATTGTTGGGGAGCAGCACGAGTCCCCGGGCAAGGCCCATCGCCTCACCGCCAAAACGCCGGATCAGCCCCGCTGCCAGCGCGTCGGCAAAGGCCCGGTGTGCCGGTATCGTATAAAGAGTGGGCTTCGGCCCCTCACCCATCAGCGAGCATGGCTTCGGTCTTGGTGATCGCCCCCGGCGTGCCGACGTCGAACCATAGCCCTTGATGCACCAGCCCGTACGCGCGGCCCGCGGCGATCGCGCGTTCCCAGAAGATCATGGTCGAAAACGGCCCTTCCGGCCAGTCGGCAATCACGCGCGGCGAGAGGATCTGCACGCCGGTATAGACGAACGGCGCGATCTTGCCCGGCTGGCGCCGCCCGATGATCCGTCCGTCCGGCGCGACGCGGAAATCGCCCTGTCCGGCATGGCAATGCGCGCGCGCCTGCGGCACCAGCAGCAGCAATGCATCCATCTTGTCATCATCCCACCGCGCGGCAAGCGCACGGATCGCATCGGTCGGCCCGTCGATCCACAGATTGTCGGAATTGATCACCAGGAATGGCTGGTCGCCGATCAGTTCGCGCGCCTGAACGATCCCGCCGCCGGTCTCCATCAACTGCTTGCGCTCGTCGGAGACGGTGATCTCGATGCCCTTCACCCGATTGTCGAGATGTGCCTGCAGCGCGTCGGCGAGATAATGGACGTTGACCACCGCCCGCTTCACCCCGGCGGCGCGCAGCTTGTCGAACACATGGTCGATCAGCGCCTTGCCGCCGACCTCGACCAGGGGCTTGGGCCGCGTCGCGGTCAGCGGCCGCATCCGCTTGCCCAGCCCCGCCGCCATCAGCATCGCGGTTTCGGGCACGATCCCGCCCGGATCGGGGCGGATCGCGAGCGTCTTCTTTTTCAGGCTCATTGCCCGTCCGCCCTGGCGCTGATCGTCATCGGGTCACCGCGCAGGTCGGCAGGGATATTGGCATCGAACCAGGCCGCAACCGGCGCCAGCGCCGGATGCGCCAGATCATGTTCGAAATAGCGCCACACGCGCGGGCACATGCCGGGATAGCGCGGCTTGCCGTCACGCTTCCACAGCCGCGTGAAAATGCCGACGATCTTCGCATTCCGCTGCGCGCCGAGCACATGATAGGCGGTGTCGAATTCGTCACCCACGCCGGTAATGCGGCGATAGCGGTCAAGCATTGCCGCCTCGAGCGCGGGCGGCACATCGCGCCGCGCATCCTGCAGCAGCGAGACGAGATCATAGGCCGGGTGCCCGGCCAGCGCGTCCTGGAAATCGAGCAGCCCAAGCGTCTCGCTGCCGCCCTCGGCTGCCGCGCCGATCAGCATCAGATTCTCGGCATGATAATCGCGCAGCACCGTCACTCGCGGGCCGGTCAGCGTCGCGCCGAACACTGCATCCCACGCGTCGCGATAACCCTGAAGGTCCGCATCGATGCCGACCGCCGGGCAATACCATTCGGTCAGCAGGCCGACCTCGCGGTGCAGTTCGGAGAGATTGTAATCGGGCAGCGGCCCAGCTTCATGATCGCGCAGCCGGATCAGGATGTTGATCGCCGCTTCGTAGAGCCGCAATTCGCTTTCCGGCGCGGCATCGACCGTCTCGCGCATGCGAGCATCGCCAAAATCCTCGATCAAGACCAGGCCATTGTCGAGGTCGATGCCGTGGATCGTCGGGGCGGCGAAGCCCCGCTCGCCAAGCCAGCGCGCGATATCGATAAAGGGTCGCGGATCCTCGTGCGGCGGCGGCGCATCCATCAGCACCGCACTGCGGTCATGGTCGACGACGCGGAAATAGCGCCGGAACGATGCATCGCCCGCCAGCGGCAGGATCGATGCCTCCGCCCAGCCGATGCCGCGAAGAAAATCGGCCGCGGCGGCCGGGGGGTTCATATCTGGTGCCATCGCGCCCTCCATGCCGCCGGGGCCCGCGCTGTCAAGGCGCGCGCGCCGTCGGGCGTGATCTGCAAGGTGAGTGCCAGCGCCTCGGGCCAATATCCGGGCGCACGTTCGGGCCATTCGACGATCAGCAGCGAATCGGACGCCGCATCGTCAAGGCCCAGTTCCTCCATCTCGTCCGGGTCGTCGATGCGGTAGAGATCGATGTGCAGCACCGGCAACCGCACTTCGGGCGGGGCATAGGGCTGCACGATAGCGAAGCTCGGCGATGGCGCCTCGCCGGCAAGGCCAAGCGCAGCGAGCAGGCCGCGGGCAATGCTGGTCTTGCCTGCACCGAGCGGGCCTTCGAGTGTGATGACGTCGCCCGGCTGTACGAGCGCGGCCAGGCGAGCACCGAAAGCATGGCTTGCGTCGGGGTCTGCCAGTGGAATCATCGTCAGCGCCGCGGCAATTCGACCGTGACGAAGGTCCCCTGCCCCGGTTCGGACACCAGGACGATCGTCCCGTCATGTGCCTCGACGAACTGCTTGGCGAGCGGCAGACCCAGCCCGAGCGCCCGCTCGCCGCCACGCGTCACGCCCGGCTGGGCAAAGCGATCGAACGCGCGCTTGACCGCGTCCTTGCTCATCCCGGCGCCGTCATCGGACACGACGATCCGCGCCGCCGCCGCGGTGCCGTCGGCGTGGAGCAGGATGCGCCCGCCCTCGGGCGTGCCATGAACCGCATGCCGCAGGAGATGCTCGATCACCTGGCGCAGGCGCTTCGCATCGCCCTTGGTGCTGCCGATCGAGGGCAGGACTTCGATCGCGAAATCGAGCTTCTTGCGCCGCGCGATCGGCGCGACCAAATCCGCCGCCGCACGTGCCGCCTGTTCGAGATCGACCTCGAGCATCTCCAGCGCGGGGGTCTTGCCGTCATTCTGGGTCAGGTCGAGCACTTCGTCGACCAGCAGACCGAGCCGCTCGACCGATTCCAGGATGGCATCGACATAGCCATCGGCCGACTTGGTGAGCTTCCCGGCATAGCCCTCGCTCAGCATCTCCGCGAAACCGCTGATCGAGGTCAGTGGCGTGCGCAGTTCGTAGCTCATATTGGCGACGAAGGCGGTCTTCACCCGGTCCGCCGCCTCGAGCGCTTCGTTGCGGTCGCGCAGCGCGCGCTCGATCTGGCGGCTGTCGGAAATGTCGAGCATGGTGAACAGGCCGTTGCCATCGGGCAAAGGCACTGCGGCGAATTCGAAATGCCGCCCGTCGGCGAAACCGACCCGGCCGCCGCGCTGCTGCCGCTCGACCGTTGCCGCACGCACCAGGTCGGCGATCAGTTGCGCGCGCGCCGGGTTGGCGAGCTTCGCTGCCGCCGCTTCGGCCAGCACATCGACGCGCGGATGAGTCGATAGGAACTCCTCATCGAATCCCCACAACGCGCGGAACTTGTTGTTCCAGATCTGCAGCCGCCCATCGGCGGCGAACACGCCGAGCGCCTCGTAGAGATTGTCGAACGTCGCCGTTCGCACTCGCAGCAAGGTGTCACGCGCGCTGGCGAGCTGAACCTGTTCGGTGCGATCCTCGAAGATCAGCAACAGGCCGCCATCGGGCAAGGGCTGCGCGACGACGCGCAGATGCACCCCGCCGGGCAGGTGCCAATTCTCTTCGATCGCCCCGCTGGTCGCGACGAACCAGTCGCGCCGCTCCGCCTTCCAGCCCGGAAAGTCGCGCACTTCGGGCAAGCGATTGGCTTCACGCATGCGTTCCAGCACGCGGTCGAATTCGGGCCGGTCGGACAGCCATTCGCTGCGCATCGCGAACAGGCGCCGGAACGGCTGGTTGCAGAAGATCAGCGTCCGGTCGGAAGCGAACTGCACCACCCCGGCCGACAGCCGGTCGAGCATCGCGCGTTGCGCATCGCCGAAGCGCTTGATCCCCGACCGCGCCTGTTCGAGTTCCTCGATGTCGACGGCGAAGCCCGCCACCCCGCCGGTCGGCAGCGGGACGTCATAGACGCGCAGCATCCGTCGTGCGCCGCGAATGGTCGCGGGCATCGCCTGCATCTGCGGCATGCCGGTATCGCGCGCCAGCACAGCACTGGCCAGCGGTCCGCCGACCCCTGACCCTTCGACCAGTTCGACGCCGCGGCGCACGACATCCTCGGCATCGGTACCCTCGACCGCCTCGACATAAGCGGAATTGACCATCGCCAGCCGCAGGTCGGCGCCGCGATACCACATCGGCAGCGGCGCCGCCTCGATCAGGCCGGTCAATGCGTCGAACGCTGCGCGCGCGCCCGCGCCCTCCTCGGTCAGGCGCTCGATCTCGACCTGGCTTTCGGTGGCATCGAACACCCACAGCACGACCCCGCCCGGCGCCTGCAGGTCGCGAGGCGCGCGCACGCCCTGGATCATCAATGTCCGCGACGACCCTTGCGCCCGCACTGTCCGCTTGAAAGTTCGCCCCGCCTTCTGCGCCGCTGCGACATCGCTGGCGAGCGCGGCCGCATCGTCCGCCGTGAGGCCGACCCGCCCGCCTGCCAGATCGGCAAGATAGCGCGGCGGCGAGGACAGGCCGAGCCAATCGGCAAGCCGGTCCGGCAGTTCGAGGCGCCCATCGGCGCGAACGATCATCGCCAGGGCCGGCGCGGCTGCGAGCAGCGCTTCGAGACGAGCATTGGCGAGGTTGGTCGCCACGGCTGCCCGCCTGGCTTTGAGGCCGACATACAGCACCCATGTCGCACCGGCGACAAGCAAGGCAAGTGCAGCACCAGTCAAGACGGCTGTCATAGCCGGTAGTCCGTTCACTGCGACGCCTCTTCACTCATCCGCGACACATAGGCCAACCTGATGCCGTGCGGGAAGGCGTAACCACAACATGACGAGATTAAGTGTGGGAGGTAAGTGCGGGAGAAAGAACCGCACACCACCAGGGAACGCTTTGCGATCGCGATAGCCCGACGTTCGATCCAAGCCTCAGACGATGGACGGGAATCAATCCCGCCATTTCTCCGGCACATCGGGATAGCGGTCGAGCACCGGCCCGAGTGCATCCTTCAACGGGCCCAGCCAGGGCTCATAGTTGCGCCATCGTTCCATGCCGTCCCGGTTGATCGGCCGCCGCACCTGCTCGGAACTGGGCGTGTGCACGGCACGCTTGTTTTCGTGAAAGCGCAGACATGCCTCATCGAAAGGAAGCTCGAGATAATCGAGGAGGCGCCGCACCTCTCCTTCCAGATCTTCGACGAGATTTTCGTAGAATATGCGATGCACCAAACCCGGCGCCCCCCCGTCGAAATGAGCCATTTGACGCACATAATCCGCGTAGAATCTTCCAGTACTCTCAAGGTCATAAGAGAAATTGATACCGCGACTATAATGCTGAGCGAAATTCGCAAAACCACATCCAAGCGGATGCCGGCGGATATCGATGATCTTAGCGTTAGGCAGAATAGCGTGGATGAAGCCGGAAAAAACCCAATTGCTCGGCATTTTGTCGGTGAAATGGGGACGGTCAGTGTGGCGGTGGCGGCGTGTCGCCTCGATATAGTGCCTGCCCAGTTCGTACAGCTTCACATGGGACAGGTTCTGGAGCTTATCCATATAGGATCCGGCGGGTTCACCGGGCGCAAGGTCAAGCGCTATCCGCTCGATGTCGTACAGTTCTTCTGTCCCTTCGACGGCCGGATGACTGGCCAGGATCTGCTCGACCAGCGTCGAACCCGAACGCGGCAGGCTGACGATGAAGATCGGGTCGCGCGCAGGATAGCCTGCGTTCGCCCTTGCCGAGAAGAACGCTGGGGTGAACGTCCGCTCGGCTTTCTGAACGTTTCTGTGAATGATCTCGGGGTCATGCGGCTTCTGCGTCCATCGTAGCGCGTTTCCCTGCGCGTAATGAGCAAAGGCGGCGGCATGATCGCCAGCGTCATCCAGCGCTTTACCCAGCGCGAAATGAAGGTGGAGGCGATCCTCGTCATTTATGTCATCGCGTTTCAGCCCGCTCTTCATCTTTTCGATGTCGTCAGCGCTGAAAACGAAGGTTTTGAGGTTGGCCATCGACCACCAGGCGATACCGCGACCAGATTCCAGTCCCACGGCCTTGCGATATGCAGCGATCGCTTCACCTATCTCGCCTGTGGTTTTCAGCAGATGAGCGTATCCGGTCCAGGTCAGAACATCGTCAGACTGGACTCGTAACAGGCGCTCCAGCACCGGCTTCGCTTCGGCAAGCCTGCGATATTGAACAAGAACCGTTGCTTTCAATGACAGCGCGGCAAGGTGTTGGCGATCGCGCGACAGAATCTCCTCCAGTGACGCCAATCCTTCGTCATACCGCCCGCTTTCGTTGAGCAGCTTGGTCAGCATCATCCGCGCCTCAAGATAGGCCGGCGCCAACAGGATAGCGCGCCGAAAGAGATTCTCGGCCTCCTTGGCAGCGCCGCAGCGTTGCGCGATGCTGCCCAGGATCAGTGCCCCACCCGGATCTTCAGGATTTTCCCGCAGATAAGGACGGATCAGTTGCTCGGCTTCTTCAAGGCGATCTTCCGCATATGCCTTTTCGGCGGCCGCGACCGCGGGAACGCGCAAACCCAATTCGATTGCCTTCAATTCGACGCGCTCGGCCTCGCTGACGTTGCCAAGGCGGCGCAAGGTGAGCGCCAGGACGCGATGTGCCGACGGCAAGTCGGGATAGTCACGAACCGCCGCACGTGCTCTGCCGCACGCCTTGGCGGCATCCAGTGCCGCCATCGCAACGATGTCCTGCAGGAGTGCCCTTGGATCCGGGGAAGCACGAGACCGCACTGCTGCCAAAACATATCTCCAGATATGGGTTTTCGAGGCCCGCCATATACGCTGCGTGGTGGGATTGCTTGCCGGAAAACAAAACCGGGCGGGGCTTGCGCCCCGCCCGGTCATGTCAGTCCATTTCGCGAATCCGCTCGCGCCTTAGAACGTCCGCGTGACGTTCAGGAAGAAGGAGCGGCCGAGCAGGTCGTAGTTGCTCGAGTTGAAGTAGTTTCCGATCCGGGTGTACTGGCCATCCGTCGTCGGGAACGAGCTGAGCCGCGGCGGCAATGCATTGGTCAGGTTGTTGATGCCCATCGTGACCTGGCCAACCTTCTGGATCTTGAACTGAATCGAGACGCCATGGTTGAAATAGTGCTCGGCCCTGAGATCGGCGGTGATGGCCTGATTGGGAAAGAACGGTACTGACATCGTGACCGGATCCACCAAGGAAGAGGCATCCTGCGGTCCGACATATTGCAGGCCATAGCGGAAGGTAACAACGTCACCCGGCAGCGTGTACCGCAGATCCGCATTGGCTGTCCATTTCGGACCAGCCCCGAAGCCTTGAACACCAAGCGTACCATTATAGTCGGTGCGCTCATCCGTGGCGAAAAGCTGATAATATTGATGGATGTTACGCGTCGCCTGTGCCGTAAGCAGGAACTTTCCACCGAACAGGCCGGTGGCATATCGAAGGTCGAAATCGATGCCTGACGCCCGTTGTTCGGACACGTTCAGGTACGGATTGAGGAACGACGACAGCGTGCCCTTTTGAGAATCAGTCGCCGGACGGCGCGCGCCAATTAGCGAGCAATATGTATTGTTCGGCCCGAAGTCTTCCGCTTCGTAGCAGCGGCGCAAGATCAGAGTACCAAGGGTGGTAACCTCGTCCTTAACGCTGACATTGAAGTAATCCACCGCAAACGACAGATCCGCAACGTTGCGAGGTGCCGTGAGAACGGCGCCAAAGCCGTACGATGTCGAATGCTCGGCCTTGAGAAGACCGGCACCGCCGCGGGTCGTAACCTGCGGTCCCGCCGTGGCGATGTAGCCGGTCGCACCCGCACCAAGGATCGGTGTCAGTGCGGCCAGGCAGTTCTTGTATACGGTGGACGTGGCCGGCAGGGTACCGAAGCCAGTGCACGGATCTGCGTCACCGCCGAAGAACCCGGTCTGGTCCGCAACGAACTGCTCGTACAGATTCGGCGCGCGGAACGAGGTGCCGTAATTGCCGCGGAAACGGATGAATTCAGCCGGCGCCCACTGGCCGTTCACATGATAGGTAAAATCCGAACCATAGGATTTATAGTGAGTATAACGGCCCGACAGGCTGAGCTCGAGATTGTGGAAGAACGGCTTGTCCTTCAACAGCGGTACGCCAATTTCCCCATAGAGTTCGTCGACGGTATCGCTGCCCTTGGTGATGCCAGCAGACGTGTAGTTGTACAGTTGTTTGGTCTGCGAGGCGATCGACGGCACATCCTTGATAAAGTCATGTCGATGTTCATACCCAACCGCGACACGAACCGGGCCGGCGGGCAGGTTGAACACTGTGCCATCGAGGTTCAGCGAGATCGTCGACTGGTTGAATGCCGTATGGCCGACGTCATCCTGGTATAGATAGTTGTAGACATTGTCCGGAATATTGCCGCCGAGCATGATCGACGGATCGAACATGTTAAGCGGCACGCACGAAGCGCCCGCAATCAGCGCGCCGCCGCTGACGTTCGAGGCGCAGGTATATCTGTTTCCGGCGCCGGCCTGACCCGCCACAGCGGTCGTGACCAGATTGTCGGGCGTTCCAGCCGGTGCCAGCACGGTCTGCAACACGTTGCTCAGGCGATCCCGCGTCGTCTGGGTGATGCTGGTCCGCGACCGCGTGCGCGAATACTGGAAATTCGCGTCATATCGCCAATCGCCAATGCCGGTATTGCCGCGCAAACCGCCATTCGCCCGGAAGAAATCCACCCGTTGTGAGCTGACCGACTGCCTGTTCGGCACGATGAACGGCGTAAAGACCTGATAACCGGCATTCGCGACCGCGTTCGGATAGAATGGGCTCATTGGCAAGCCATAAGCCGACACCGGATTGCCGTTATAACTGCCGCCGTAAATCTCGATGTTCGGAGACAGCACGCCCGGCGTCGTATCGATGCTCAGCTGACGCGTGAAATCCTGATGCGATTCGCGGCGCGTGAACAGGGCTTCGCCGTAAATCTCCGCATCGCCCAAAATGCCGAGCTCATAGGCTCCGTTCACATAGCCGGTATAGGTCCTCACCGGCGAAACCACATGATCCCGCAACTGCTGCTGGCTGGGCGATACCCGGTTGATACCATTGACGGCGCTGATGCTGTTGATGTCGCCGTTGGTATAAGTGAGCCGGCTGGCCGGCAAGGTGAAACTCTGGGCGATGCCGTATCCGCTGGCGGTACCGGTGCCGCCGCCGGTCGTGTACGGGAAACACTGCAGCTGCCCGGTTGCGGGATCGACCTGACCTACTTCCTGACCGGCACTGTTGAAAAACAGATCGCGCGGGCAGCTGAATTCCTTGCGATCGCCGACGCGCATGCCGGTGACCTCCCGATATTCGAACGACGCGGTAATATGGCCACGCTCGAAGACATGCCCGGCGGTTGCCGACAGACGATAGTTCCGGCCGCCGCCGCCATGCTCCACCGGCTGGTCGGTAAACGCGTCAAGAGTGAGGCCTTTGACCTTCGTATCGGTGATGACGTTGACCACGCCCGCGATCGCGTCCGACCCGTAAACCGAAGAGGCGCCCTCGCGCAGCACTTCGACACGTTGCACCACCGAGGTCGGCAGGACGTTCAGATCGGCGGCGACGAGCTGCGGCCCGACACCGGCCGGCGCCAGACGACGACCGTTAAGCAGGACCAGGGTACGCGACGAGCTCAACCCGCGCAGACCGACAGTGCTGGCGGCAGGGCCACCCTCCGACACGAAGCCAAGGAACGACCCGTTGATCTGCGAGGTCCCGGACGTCACCGAGGAACTCTGCAGAATGTCGGCCGTAGACCGCGACCCGGCAAGGACCCGGTCAGCGCGGGTGATCACTTGCACCACCGAAGGCGTGGTAAAATTGTCGCGACGAATACGTGAACCGGTAACGACAATGTCGTCCGGCTTCGACTCGGTTTGAGCAGCCTGAGGTAATGTTGCAGTCTCAGCCTGATCGGCCGCTGCCGGCGCGTCTTGCGCGAATGCCGGCATGGTGACCATTGAACCGACGAGCAACGTCGATGCCAACAGCCTGCGGCGAAATGCATTGTTCATGATTGACCCCTGTCGAATGCGGACGAAGCCCCCTGTTGGCTCCGATCGATTTGCAATTCTGGATCAACTTCGAAGAGTTAGCCAAGGCCAATCATGCAAGTGAAGTTTTCTTGACGCTCTTATTTGCCTGCATGTTGCTCATCTGCAACATATCATTTCCTTCGCGCCCTCATAATATGACGCCAGATGTACAAGTATGTGACGCAGTGCGGCGGTTGCGCGCCTGCAAATCCTGGGAAGCCATAACAGCCATCCGATGCGGCGCCTTCAGAGCCGCTCATGATTAAAAAAGGGGGCGACAAATGCCGCCCCCTTCCTGCCGATGCCCATATTCAGAATTTGGGCAGCTTCACCTTCGCGCCCGCGTAAATGTAACGGCCGACCGAGCTGACCGGATAGGTGTTCGCCCCGACGTCCGGCTCCTGGTTGAAGACGTTGTTCACGCCCATGAAAAACTGGAACCGCTTGTCGACATCGAACGCGGCATAGATGTCATGCTGCCAGCGCGCCTTGTAGTAGACATATTCGGGCGCGACATAGTCCGGGTCGCCCGCCATGATCAGCTTTGAATAGCGCAGTGTCTTGTCGAACCATGACAGGCCATAATTCAGCGTGACAGGTCCGCTGTTCCAGGTGACGTCCAGATTCGCCTGATATTTCGGCGCAAAGGCGTCAGAGGTGCCACGTTCATCCGTCGGATCGGCACCCGGCGTACCAACGAAGTTCAACTTGTTGAGATAGCCCCCGACAGCCCGGATGTTGAACGTGCCGAGATGCGCCGTACGCACCAGATAGTTGATATTGAGGTCGAGCCCGGCTGTCTGGAACGAGGCGACATTCTGCGGCATGACGGTGAAGCCGAGAATGTTGCCGGCCGCAGCGTTTCCGGCAGCACCCTGTTGGCGCGTGATGGAGCTGCAGAAGATGTTCTGCAACGACGGCTGATCGACGCAAAGCTCAGCCAGCTGTTGCGGTTTCACGGTGTTAATCGCATTTTCCAGCCGGATATCATACCAATCCGCCGACAAGGTCAGTCCGGGGATGAAACGCGGCGCCAATACGATGCCCGCAGTCCAGGTCTTGGCTTTTTCCTCCGTGAGCGACGGGTTCCCACCCTGAACGCCGGAAATGTTGGTACTCCGATTATCGTCATAGTGCGCCGGATCGGCGCCAAGGCCCGTCAGCAGTGTCTGGCAATTCGTTGCACGGTATGAGGTGCCCTGATCGAGATTGGACGCCCGGCAGGGATCATTGAAAAACTCAAAGGTTTGCGAATTGCCGCTAAACAGCTCGCCGATATTAGGCGCACGGATTGCGACCGAATAGGTTCCGCGGAAGGTGATATCGCGGATCGGCGAATACATGCCATCGACCTTCCAGGTGGTCGTCCGCCCGATCGTCGAATAATCGGACACCCGAATCGCCGCGCCCAGCTCCAGATCATGGAAGAAGGGGCGGTCCTTGATCAGCGGTGCATTGAGCTCGCCGAAGAATTCGGTGACGTGGAATGTCCCTTTGGTCGGGCTCAACACGTTGGTGAACGTCAGCCCTTGCTGTTCGATCGGATCGGGATTGAAGCTGCTGTCTTCCTTGCGATACTCGGCACCGAACGCAAAGCCGATCGGCCCGCCGGGAAGTGAGAAGAACTGACGGAAGTCGCCCGAGATCGAACCCGACAGAACCTGCTGCTTGATCGTCGAATAATCCGTGGTCGTCGCATGAATGAAGTCGACCCCGGTGGGGTTGCTGTTGCCCACCCCGAACAAATTGATCGGTGTGCACTGGCCAGGCTGGAAGGTCATCCGGGGCTGAACGTTGCGGCCGCTCTCATACGGCTGATTGGGCACCCAGTTGGGGTCGAGATTGGCGCGGCATGTAATGGTGCCGGTCACGGGATCGCGTACCGCGTCTATCGCCGCAAAGAAGCGATCGTTGTAGATGTCGTTGACATACTGGCTCCGCACCTTGGTTTCACCATAGGTGAACGAAACGTCGTAGTGGAAGCTATCCGAGATATCACCCTTCGCGCCGATCACGCCGCTATAAGTCTGCCGGCGGATATCCTCGCCACGCTGTCCAAGGTCGAAATTGTCGCGGTTGACGAGCACGCCACCGATCGACGGATCGATCGCGGCGCGGATATTGGCCGGAACATAAGGATTGTCCGCCTCGACGAATATACCGTAATCGAAGGTCGGCTGACCGAGCGAGAAGGATCGGACATTGGCATATTTGCCTTCCGCGTAGAGCGTGATTTTGTCCGATATGTCGAAATGGGCAATGCCGTTGAAAATATTGCGCCGGACCTGAGGCAGCAAGTCATTGCCGTAGTCGGAAACCAGCGTGCTGTCGCCGCCTTGCACAAAGCCCTGGGTGAGATCCAGGCCATTGTCGAAGATGCCACCCGAGCTGGTGAATTCGGGGAAATAATCGCCGTTGATATCGATCGCGCCGCCGGGCGCCGAAGTGCCGTAACGGACGTTTCGCAGCGGTATTCTGTCGGGAAGATTGGGGTTATCGTGTCCATCCGCATCGGGCAGATCGTCCGGATTCGGCACGAATACCTGCCTGCTGAGGCCGCTTAGCCGTTTGCGGTCGTGCTGCGTGAGCCGGTCTTCGGCGCCATATTCATAGGAAAGCGCGATATTGCCTCGGCCATCGGCAAAATTCTTGCCGATCGTCAGGCTCAGCAGGCGTTGACCCGAATCGCCTTTTTCCGAAATGCCGGCCTGGCCCCGCGCCGAGACGCCTTCGAAATTCTGCTTCAGTTTGAAATTCACGACGCCCGTCACGCCGTCCGCGCCATAAATGGCCGAGGCGCCCCCCGTGAGCACGTCGATACTCTCGATAAGGTCACTTGGAATGGTGTTGATATCGATCGACTGCTCCCCGGGCACACTCGCGACCTGCCGCTTGCCGTTGATCAGCACCAGCGTCCGCTCTGTTCCCAGATTGCGCAGATTCAGCAAGTTCAGCCCGGTCGCGCCGATTCCGGCAAGATCGCCCGAATTCTGATGCGAGGTCGACGATCCGATCAGGGCCGGATATCCGGTCAGAAAGTCGGTCAGGTTGGTCGTACCGGCTTGCTGAATTTGCGCTGCGGTCACGGATACGATCGGACTCGGGCTGTCGAAATCGGGACGACGGATGCGCGATCCGGTTACGATGATATCGGTGGTTTCGGCCGGAGTCTCGGCAACCGGCTCTGCCTGGGTCGCGCCAGGATCGGTGACAGTCTGGGCGAAAGCGGGGCCGGCAATGACAAGTGCAACGGCCGCGAACGAGGTGCTGGCCGAAAGGCGCCAGACCGAAGTGTGAGAAGGCATGAGTAACCCCTTGACTTTATGGCCCCCCACACCCTCAAAAATCTCTTTTTACGTACCGAAAGCAAGCCCTTTGTTGCTGAATTGTAAACGCCGTTGCAAACGCGCAACAGCAAAACGCCTTGCCCACACGATAGTGTAGACAAGGCGTTTCAACTTCAGTGGTGCGCCGATATCCGGCGCAGATTACTCAATAGCGGTAATGATCCGGCTTGAACGGACCTTCGACCGGCACGCCGATATAACCGGCCTGCTTCGGGGTCAGCTTCGACAGATGCACGCCGAGCTTTTCGAGATGCAGCGCCGCGACCTTCTCGTCGAGATGCTTGGGCAGGACGTAAACGTCGTTCTTGTAGTTCTCGCCCTTGGTCCACAGCTCGATCTGCGCCAGCGTCTGGTTGGTGAAGCTGGCCGACATCACGAACGACGGATGACCGGTCGCGCAGCCCAGATTCACCAGGCGGCCCTTGGCGAGGATGATGATCTGCTTGCCGTCGGGGAACTTCACCAGGTCGGTGCCCGGCTTCACTTCGGTCCACTCATAGTTGCTGAGCGCAGCGATCTGGATCTCGGAGTCGAAGTGACCGATGTTGCAGACGATCGCCATCGGCTTCATCGCCTTCATGTGATCGGCGGTGATCACGTCGGCATTGCCGGTCGCGGTGCAGAAGATGTCGGCACGGCTGACGGCCTCTTCCATCGTCACGACTTCAAAGCCCTCCATCGCCGCCTGCAGCGCGCAGATCGGATCGACTTCGGTAACCATCACGCGCGCACCGCCATTGCGGAGCGACTGGGCCGAGCCCTTGCCGACATCGCCGAAACCGGCAACGCAGGCAACCTTGCCGGCGAGCATCACGTCGGTGGCGCGACGGATCGCGTCGACCAGCGATTCCTTGCAGCCATAGAGATTGTCGAACTTCGACTTGGTCACGCTGTCGTTCACATTGATCGCCGGGAACGGCAGCTCGCCCTTCTTGGCGATCTCGTACAGCCGGTGAACGCCAGTGGTGGTCTCTTCCGAAACGCCCTTCAGGTTCTTGACCGTCGCGGTCAGGTAGCCCGGATACTTCGCAATGAACGCCTTCAGTGCGCGCTGGAATTCGACTTCCTCGTCATTCTCCGGCTCGCCCAGCGTCGCGCCGGCTTCGAGCTTGGCGCCCCACAGCGCGAACATCGTCGCGTCGCCGCCATCGTCGAGGATGATGTTCGCGGTGGTACCGTCAGTGTCGGCACCCCAGTTGAAGATGTCGCCGACATAGTCCCAATATTCGGCTAGGCTCTCGCCCTTCACGGCGAACACCGGCACGCCGGTCGCGGCGATCGCGGCAGCGGCATGGTCCTGAGTCGAGAAGATGTTGCAGGTCGCCCAGCGCACATCGGCGCCGAGCGCGGTCAGCGTCTCGATTAGCACCGCGGTCTGGATCGTCATGTGCAGCGAACCGGTGATGCGCGCGCCCTTCAGCGGCTGCGACGCGCCGAATTCCCGACGCAACGACATCAGGCCGGGCATTTCGGTCTCGGCGATGTTGATCTCGGCGCGGCCGAAATCGGCGAGGCTGATGTCCTTGACGACATAGTCGTTGGTTTCGATGGCAGGTGCGGTGGCCACGAGAAAGTCTCCGGTAAAAACGATTGGATGCGGCGCACATAGAGCGTGATGGCGGCCAAATCAAATATAAAGATGTCTTTATATGCCTTCTCCGGCCTCGCTTCGGCGCGTACCGGATGCCGCCCCTCCCCGGCGTGATTGCGATGCTTCCCAAACTCGGGCACGTCGCCGTCCCGACCGGAGCAAGGGTGCAAGCATGATATCGGACATGGCGTTCCAGGGACGCTGGCGCGACTATCAGGACCAGGTCCTGGCCGATCTCGATACGCATCTTGCCGATGATAGACTGCATGTCGTCGCCGCGCCGGGGTCGGGCAAGACCGTGCTCGGGCTCGAGGTCATGCGCCGCATCGGCCGGCCCGCCCTGATCCTCGCGCCGACCATCGCGGTGCGCAACCAATGGGTCGACCGGCTGTGCGGGATGTTCCTGCCCGCGCCGCATACTCAGCCCGACTGGGTGTCGACCTCGCTTGCCGCGCCGGCCCCAGTCACAGTGCTCACCTATCAGGCGCTTTACGCTGCTATGGGCGAAACCGGGGACCGGATCGAACCCGATATCATCGACCCGGAAATCATCGCAGACGATACGGTCGAAGAGCAGGCGGATGCCACGCCGGTGCGGATCGAGACGCTGCTCGCCCATTTCCGGGCACTCGGTCCAACGACGATCATCCTCGATGAGGCGCATCACCTGCGGCGCGAATGGTGGCGTGCGCTCAACACCCTCCACGCCGCACTGCCCGAGGCGCGGCTCGTGTCGCTGACGGCGACCCCGCCCTATGACGTCGAGTACACCGAATGGGTCCGGTACGAGACGCTGTGCGGGCCGATCGATGCCGAAATCCCGGTGCCCGAACTGGTCCGCAACGGCGATCTGTGCCCGCATCAGGACTATGTCCATGTGTCACAGCCGACCGGGTCGGAAGACGCCTTGCTCGCGGCACGGCGCGACGGCCTTTATGCATTCGTGACGGCGCTGCAGGCCGATACGGCATTCCGCGCGCTCATCCTCACTCATCCCTATCTGACGAACACCGCCGCGCATGAGGAGGAGATTCTGGCGGCGCCCGAATTCTTCTCCTCGATGCTGATCTTCGCGTTTTCGACGGACACGCCGCCGCCGCGCGATGCGCTTCACCTGCTTGGCATCGGTCGCGCCGATATGCCGCCCATGTCGCTCGGCTGGCTGGAGATCTTGCTGACCGGCCTCTTGTTCGCCACGGCCGATCAGATCGAGGACAAGGTCCGGCTGACCGCAATCAAGGCCGATCTCCGGCAACTCGGCGCGATCGAGGCGCGCCGTGTCCGCCTGGTCGACCAGAGCGAACTCCATTCGACCGTCGCCGGCAGCATCGCCAAGCTGGGCAAGGCGCTTTACCTGCTCACGCGCAACGGCACGCTTGAGGGCAGCATGACGCAGGTCGGGCAAGTTGTGGTCGACTCGCTTGCGCATGCCGGCCTGCTCAGCAGCGATCCCGACGCCATTCGGGTCGAGGCACGCAAAAGCGCACTGGGCAAGTCGCTCGTCCATATCGAGGGTGCGACGCGCATCGAGGAACGCCTCATTCTCGACTCGATCGAGGAAGTCCTCGGGCCGGTACGCAACCCGCGGTATCTGCTCATGCGCAGTTCACCGCTCGGCCGCTGGCTCAGGATCGATTATCACGCCGTGCCGACGGCCATCGGCCAGCACAAGGACCATGCCGAATTCTTCGCCCGACGCTGGGCCCGGCATGTCGGGGCAGGAAAACTCGTCTATCTGCGCAATGCTAAGGGGCGACGCATCCTGCTCAGGGCGCGAGCACGCTCGATGGCGGCGGGCTTCCAGCGCGCCGTCGACCGCCTGAGCGTGTGGCAGTAGAGCTCAGGCCACGCTCTCGAGCGCCTTTCACCCTATTCCCGGACGCCAGGCTTCGCGCCGCCGAAAGTCGATGCCGCGGCGTCGAGCACCTCCCTCATGCGCGGGTCGCCGCCACTTTCGCTGTAAAAAATGGCCACGACCGGGCCGGCCTGCGCCGCGGCCATCGGCGACCGGATCTCGCTGTTCTGAAGAAAGGCGTTTCGCCTCGCCACAACCTTGGTACTGCGCGCCGTCGCGGTCGCCGCATCGGCGAAGCGAACGACAAACAAACCGGCGTGGCGCTCGATGCCATCCTGACCGGAGAAGCGCAGATCATGGCCCTCGGTCGCGGTGGCACCCCGAGTCAGCACCGGATCAACATGGGCCTTGATCAGGGTCGCGACCTCGTTGCCGGCACGATCGTCCTGCTTCAGCCCGGTGCCGGGAAAATGCTGCTCGATCGCACCGCGCAGGGCGTCCACCGCCGAGGGCGCTGGCGATGCGGCATGTTCGGCCAGCGTCTCGGTTAGAGCGTTGGCGTTGGCATCCGCTGCGGCGGCAGCGTTGACCACAGGCGATGCGGAACACGCCGCGAGCGAGCCAGCGATCGCGAAGACGATCATCCGCGCCATAATCACGCCTTGACCAGCGGCGGGCGGCTTGCCCGTTCGTAATGAATGCTCAATTTGCCCGAACGGGCAATGGCATGAAGCTGATCGTCGCGGGTACGCCCGGTCACGCCTGCCAGCTCGATCAGCAGATCGTTGAACGCGACAAAGCCCTGCCGGCCCATGACTTCGACACAGCCGATCGACGCAAACAGTTCCGTGGCATTATCGGGACCGTCGTGAATCAGAAAATTGGCGTAGACTTGCCAGCCGCCATTCTCCAGCGATCGCGCGCTATGCACTCGATAAGTCGGAATCCACTGCTTGATCGTGTGCGTTTGCGCATCGGCAAGGCCGACCACTTGCGCGCTTCGGCCATCCTTGCTCTGCACACCGAACCGCAGCACTTCGAAGATCACGGCTTTCGGACGGCCGGCGGTATCCGTGCCGCTCACCGTCATGCGATAAGTAGGAATTCTGAAATTCCCGAGCAGGTCGCCCTTCGGATAAGCCCAGGTCAGCGATGACCCGACCACAGTTCCACCGACAACAATACGGATAGGCCGCGCCATTGGGTTCTCCCGGTTGGTAGCGTGGGAAGGCTAACCGATAAGCAGCGGGAAAGACAAGCTTTCGGGCAGGACGATCCGCCGGGCCGCCGGTCAGGCGGTACCCGCCCCGCTGGCCAGCAGCCGCGCATCGACCCCCGCCACCGCGAACCCGCGCGCCCAGCGCGCATCGGCCGGCGTATCGTAGAGCAGATCGAGATCGCCCCGCACGTTGAACCAGCCATGGCGCGTCATCTCTTCATCGAGCTGCCCCTCGCTCCATCCGGCATAGCCGAGCGCGACCACCCAGTGGCGCGGCCCCTTGCCCGCGGCGATCGCGCGCAGCACGTCGATCGTGCCGCTCAGCGCCCAGCGTCCGGCGACATCGATCGTATCCTGGCCGCCCCAGTCGTTCGAATGGATCACGAAGCCACGCCGCGGCTCGACCGGGCCACCGATATGGACCGGCGCGTCGGGCGCCTCGCCCGGATCGATCTTGAACTGGTCGAGCACGGTGTGCAGCCCGAGTCCGCCGATCGTCGCGCCCAGGCCAATACCGATCGCCCCCTCCCCGTCATGCGCGCAGATCGCAATCACGGCATGCTCGAATCGCGGATCGCCGATTCCCGGCATGGCGAGGAGAAATTGTCCGGTCAGATACGCTGCACTTTCCATCGCTTCGCCATAGCCCGGCCGTGGTCGCCCCGCCAACGCCTGAAATCCCAACGCTTGAAATCCCGACGAAGCTGCACGAGTTAGGCACGGCCGCGGAATCGCGGCCATCACGTGCCGCACACCAGCGGCCACCAGGAGGATTTCAGCAATGACCATCAGCGTCGGCGATCGCGTACCCAACCTCACCCTCACCAAAGCGACCGCCAGCGGACCGGATCAGGTCAGCTCGGACGAGTATTTCAAGGGCCGTAAGGTGGCCGTGGTCGCCGTGCCCGGCGCCTTCACCCCGACCTGCTCGGCGCGCCATTTGGCCGGCTTTGTCGATAAGGCCGGCGAGATCAAGGCGAAGGGTGTGGACGAGATCGCCTTCACCTCGGTGAACGACGCGTTCGTGATGGGCGCCTGGGGCAAGGCCAGCGACGCGGGCGATATCACCATGCTCGCCGACGGCAATGCCGATTTCGCCAAGGCGCTCGGCCTGACCTTTGATGGCTCGAAGTTCGGCATGGGCGAGCGCAGCCAGCGTTACTCGATGATCGTCAATGACGGCGTGATCGAACAGCTCAATGTCGAAGCACCCGGCGAATTCAATGTCAGCTCGGCGGAATATCTGCTCGGCAAGCTCTGAGCGCCCGTTTGAAAAAATGCGCTGAGGCGCATTTTTCGGCGGTACCGGCCCGCTCCCCCTCCCGGCCACCCGTTCAGGATACGCTGTGGGTGGCCTGGGGAGCGGGCCGGTACCGCCTTTGAAATTCGCTCTACCGCGAATTACAAAACGATTCCGCTTCAACCGCCCTGCGCTTGCGTTCAACCGCCTTCTGGTGGGGAACGTGTGGCGTGGGGCGGGGGTTCTTTCCTTGAACAATCAAGGGAGCTTGTGATGAGCACAACCACTCAGACCGACGCGATCGTCGATTCCGCCAAGAGCGCCGCTGGCGACAAGTCCTTCTTCGAACAGGCACGCGAAGCCGTTGGATCGGCC
Source organism: Sphingomonas sp. (assembly GCF_050725575.1). Lineage (GTDB taxonomy): Bacteria > Pseudomonadota > Alphaproteobacteria > Sphingomonadales > Sphingomonadaceae > Sphingomonas. The sequence goes on from NZ_JBOHHW010000003.1 coordinate 240,726, forward strand.
GTCGATACAACACTCGAAGCCGTTGGATCGGCGGTCGAGTCGACGATCGTGGCGGCCAAGGAGAACCCGGTCGCCGCTGCTGCAATCGCCACCGGCGCCGCCGCCGCGGTCGCGGGTGCAGCCTTCGGAATCAGCAAGCTGCTGGACGACGGCAAGGACTGATCTTCCGGCCTCCTCTCCTTCCACACGAGGGAGAGGGAGTACCGCAGCCGTCGCATTGACTTGCCCCATGACTTGCCAGCGTAACGAAGCTGCCTTAGCGACAGCAGATGACACGCGCATCCATGATCGTGGCCGAGCTCGATCGGCTCTATACCGCTTCCGTCAAGCGGCTCCAGGGCGCCCTCACCGCCTATATCACTGACGGCACCACGCCCGATCCGAAAAGCCGGACCGACGGGTCGTTCGCCTATCCCGAAATTCACCTGCGATATCTCGGCCTGGACGATCGTCCCGCCCCGATCCGCTCGTTCGGTCGGCTGGTGACGCCGGGCGAATACCGCATCAGCGTGACCAAGCCCGCAATCTTCGCCGATTATCTGATCGAGCAGCTGACCTTGCTGATTGAGGATTATGACGTCGAGGTCGAAGCGGTCGCGGGACGGCAAGAAATCCCCTTCCCCTATGTGCTCGACGCCGGCAACGCGGTCAGCCTCGACGAGGTTTCGGCCTCCGACCTGGCACGCCATTTCCCGGCGACCGAGCTTGCCTATATCGGCGACGAGATTGCCGACGGCCTGTACGATGCGGCGATCCGCCCGCTGGCGCTGTTCGACGGGCTGCGTACCGATTTCTCGCTCGCCCGGCTGCGCCATTACACCGGCACGCCGACCGAGCATGTCCAGCGCTACATCCTGTTCACCAATTATCACCGCTATGTCGACGAATTCGTCCGCTGGGCCGCCTCGCAGCTCGGTGAGGGCAGCCGCTATACCGGCCTGTCGGGCGCCGGCGGCGTGATGATCCATGCCGGCGACGATGCCGACAAGATCGTCAGCGACAGCGCGTGGCGGCGCCACCAGATGCCGGCCTATCATCTGATGGCGGAGGACGGTACCGGCATCACTTTGGTCAATATCGGCGTCGGCCCGTCCAATGCGAAGACGATCTGCGACCATCTCGCGGTGATGCGGCCCGAGGCATGGCTGATGATCGGCCATTGCGGCGGCCTGCGCCCGAGCCAGCGGATCGGCGACTATGTCCTGGCGCATGCCTATCTGCGCGACGATCATGTGCTTGACGACGTGCTGCCGCCGGAAATTCCCGTCCCCGCGATCGCCGAAGTGCAGGTCGCGATGGCGCGCGCGGCGGAAACCATTTCGGGCCAGTCGGGCGAGGAGCTGAAGCGTCGCCTGCGCACCGGCACCATCGTCACCACTGACGACCGCAACTGGGAGCTGCGCTATTCCAAATCGGCGCTGCGCTTCTCGCTGTCGCGCGCGGTCGGCATCGACATGGAATCGGCGACGATCGCCGCGCAGGGCTATCGCTTCCGCGTCCCCTACGGCACCTTGCTGTGCGTTTCGGACAAGCCGCTGCACGGCGAGCTGAAACTGCCTGGCCAGGCCAATCGCTTCTACGAGCGCGCGATCAGCGAGCATATGCGCATCGGCATCGAGACGTGCGAGGAATTGCGCCGCGAGGGCGCCAAGCTGCACAGCCGCAAGCTCCGCGCGTTCAACGAACCGCCATTCCGTTAACCTCCTGCCCGGTACGGGAAACCAACCGGCACTTACGCGTTACGCAAGCTCAACGACTCAGGAGTCTCCCATGGCCACGCCTCCCAAAAAGCCTGCTCCCCGCCGCAAGGCTGCGACCGCTCGCAAGCCCGCCGCAGCGCGCAAGCCCAATGTGACGGCGGCACCCATCGCTCCAGCCGAACCCAAGGCGAGCACGCCGAAGCCGGCGGCCGCCAAGACCAGCGCGGCCAAACCCAGTGCGGCAAAGCCCGGCGCGGCAAAACCCCGTGCCGCCGCCAAGCCGAAACCGTCGACCGGCCCGCGCGTCGTCGTGCAGGAAGCGGCGGCAAGTGCGCGCGACGCGGTGACGGCAACGCTCGGCAAGGCGCAGCAGGCCATTGCCGATGCATCGCCGGCCCGCAAATGGACCGCCGCCGCCATCGTTGGCGGGATCGGCGCGGCGGTGACCGGGACGCTGCTCGCGCTTCGCGGCAGGACGCCCGACGGCGCCAAGGGCAAGCCGAAGCCGAAGCCCGGCAAGAAAGCGGACTAGGGCCCCCGGCCCAAACCCAACCAAGCCTGCGATCCTGCCCCGTAAGCGGAACCGACACGACCATGCCGATCGGCAAGGACCCCGCGATCCGCCGCTACGACCCCGCCGACTGGGAGGCGATTTCCCGCGTCCATGATACGGCGCGGCTGATCGAACTGGATCTGACGGTCGGCGTCGGCGCGTTCCGCTCGCTGGCCGACACCGCCGGTCCGGAAGGATTGTTCGACGGGGACGTCTGGATCGCCGAGCATGATGCCGCGGTGCGCGGTTTTATCGCCTTCACCGCATCCGAAATCAACTGGCTGTATGTCGATCCGGGCCATGCCCGCCTTGGCATCGGCCGCACGCTCCTGCGCCACGCCCTGTTGACTCAAATTGAGTCGGCACAGGCGGACACAATCGAGGTGTCGGTGCTCGACGGCAACACCCCGGCCATGGCGCTATATCTCTCGGAAGGATTCCGGCTCCTCGAAACCCGCGACGGTCATCTCGACGGCGCCCCGGACACCCCGGCGCGGGGGCATATTCTGGCGTTGCACCGGGAATAAACCGCCACCCCCGCGCCGCAAAGCGAGAGCGACCGGCAATCACCAGCCGGTCGGCTTGCCCTTGTTCTGCTCGTCGAGCCACGCCTTGAGCGGCGCGAAATATTCGACCATCGCCGCGCCCGACATGTCCTTGCTGCCGGTGAACGCCTCGAGCGCCTCCGGCCACGGCCTGGACTGGCCCATCTTCAGCATCGCGTCGAGCTTCGCGCCGACCTCCTTGTTGCCGTAGAAGGAACAGCGATGCAGCGGCCCCTTCCAGCCGGCCTGGTCGCACGCTGCCTTGTAGAACTGGAACTGCAGCAGCCGCGCAAGGAAGTAGCGGGTATAGGGCACGCTCGCCGGCACATGATATTTCGCGCCCGGATCGAACCGGGTCTCGTCGCGATCCACCGGCGGGACAATGCCCTGATATTGCAGGCGCAGCGCATTCCATGAGGCTTCGTAACCGATCGGCTTGATATTCCCGGAGAAGACGCCCCAGCGCCATTTGTCGATCAGCAGCCCGAACGGCAGGAACGCGACCTTGTCCATCGCCTGTTTCAGCAACAGGCCAGTGTCCTTGTCCGCGCTCGGCACCTTGGCCTTGTCGAGCAGCCCGATCTGCACGAGATAATCGGGCGTGATCGACAGCGCGACGAAATCGCCGATCGCTTCATGGAAACCGTCATTCGCGCCGTTCAGATAGAGGAACGGCTGCGCCTGATAGGCGCGCTGATAGTAATTATGGCCCAGCTCGTGGTGGATGGTGACGAAATCATCGCCATTGACCTTGGTGCACATCTTGATGCGCACATCATTCCTGTTGTCGAGATCCCAGGCCGAGGCGTGGCAGATGACCTCGCGGTCGGCCGGCTTGGTGATCTGCGAACGGGCCCAGAATGTCTCGGGCAGCGCTGCGAAACCAAGCGAGGAGTAGAAGCCTTCGCCCGCCTTGACCATCTTGACCGGGTCATAGCCCTTGGCCTTCAACAGCTCGCCGGTATCATAGCCGAGATCGCCGGCCCCCTTGGGCGCGACCAGATCATAGATATTGCCCCATTCCTGTGCCCACATATTGCCGAGCAGGTCGGCGCGGATCGGGCCGGTCTTGGACTGGACCGCATCGCCATATTTCTCGTTGAGCTTCCAGCGGACATAAGTGTGGAGCGACTGGTAAAGCGGCTCGACCTCTTTCCATAATGTGTCGGTGAGCCTGGCGAACTCCTCAGGGCTCATGTCATAGCCCGAGCGCCACAGCGACCCGACATCCTTATAGCCGAGCTCGACCGCGCCCTTGTTGCCGATCTCGACCATGCGCGCATAATCCTCGCGCATCGGCGCGCCGACATTGTCGTGCCAGCTGACCCACATTTCCTTGAGCTTGGCCGGATCGCGCTCAGTGCCCATCGCGGCTTCAATATCGCTGCCGTTGATCGGCTTGCCGCCCAGCGTGCCCTTGCCCTTGCCATAGGAGGAGGACATGCGCGTCACGATCGTCGACAGCTCGGTCGCGGCCCCCGGCGTGGTCGGCGCCGGCAGGGTCAGCCCGCCGCGCAGCAGGTCGAGCTTGCGCCGCGTGTCGGGCGACAGGCCGGCGACCTTGTCATATTTCGCCGCTTCGAGCGCGAACTTGACCGACAATTCGGTGCCGGTCGCGTTGACCCGCGCCGCCATCGCATCGGTGTCCTCGGTGATATAGGTCGCGTTGACCCAATTGACCTGGCTCGACTCGATCGAGAAATCGAACAGCCTCTTCTCCGCCGCCGCGACAAAGGCGTCGGCATCGGCCGCCGTCGGCGCGGCAACGCCCTGGGCCGCAACCGGCTTGTCCTGCTTCTCTTTGGCAAGAGTCGGCGTGGTGGCGAGCGCGCAGGCGAGCGCCGCGATCGAAAGTCCGGTGCGGATCATTGGTAACCCCTGATACTGGTTGCTGGCGGCAACCTGTCCGCCGCCGCACGTCTGGTCAAGCGCGGATCAGGCGGCGAGAAACTCGGCGATCGCCAGCCCCAGCTCGGGCTTCACCACCGCGCTCATATGGCCGCCCGGAACGGTACGATACACTGCGTCGGGCAAGGCCTGCGCCAGCGCTTCGGCCGACCCATTGTCATCGTCTTCCTCGCCCGACAGGATCAGCGCCGGCTGAACGATCGCGCCGATCGCCTCGACCGGCGTATCGACGAACGTGTCGAGGATGTTCAGCAAGGCGATCGGATCGCCCTTGCTGGTCTTCAGGAACGCCTCGGCCAGCCATTCGGGCGAGCCCTGCCGGAAACTGCCGAGATTGGTCAGGATGTTGCGGAAATGCCCCCCGCGCCCGGCGGTATCGGTCAGCCCCTGCAGGCCCATGCCGGACACGATGATGCGGCGCGGCGTGGCGCCCTGCGCCATCATCCGCATTACCGTGCGCGCGCCGAGCGAATAGCCGCCAAGATCATAATCGCTCAGCCCGAGATGCTCGATCAGCGCGAAGCCGTCCCGGGCCAGCACATCGGGCGGATAGGATGCGGCGTCATGCGGCTTGGCGCTCGATCCATGCGCGCGCAAATCGGGCATGACGACGCGGAAACCGCGTGCCGCGATCGCCGCGGCATGGCCGTAGCGGATCCAGTTGGTCTGCGCGTCGGAGAAGAAGCCGTGGAGCAGCACGACCACCCTGCCCTCACCCGTCTCGCGCCACGCGATCTTCGCGCCATCGAAGCTGTCGAAAAATTGCGGTTCAATCGGGGAGTTTGCCAAGGGTTTTCATCCAGCGATCGACAAGGCTGTCGTGTTGATCGGCGCGATAGTCCGGCAGGTCGCGGGTGTCGAGCCACGCCTCGTGCCGGCTCTCCACCCCGAAATGATGCGTCGGGCGAAACCGCCCGGGCGTGTCGAAGCTGGCGACGGTCAAATCCATCTGCTCGCTGTCGGGAAATTCGAAAGTCAGCGAGGTGCCGCACGCGGCACAAAAGCCCCGGCGCGCGATCGGCGAGGATTGATAGCGCTCCGGCTCGCGCGACCAGATCACCTCGGCCTTTTTCGCATTCATGAACGCGACCGAGACATTGCCGATCGCGCGCTGGCACATGCGGCAATGGCACAGATAGGCGTCATCGGTCGCAACCTGCACGGTGTAGCGGATCCGCCCGCACTGACAGCCGCCGGAGAGCCGCTCATTGACCGGCGCAACCGCCGGTTCGACCTTGTCCGGCACGACACCGGCGGCGGATTGATCGACCATGAAACTCTCCCTGACGACACCCGGCGCACCTGCCCGGCTCAATCGCTCACGCCGTTCACTATGCCGCTGATCTTCGATTGTAATCCATATGGAAGAGCCTCGGCGCGTGCATATCGCGGTTGCCATCCGGACACCCGGCACATAAATAACCAGGATGCTTGACCTTTCGTCCAGCCCTACGCCGCCGCCCGTCGTGATGGACGCGCTCAGCCAGGTGCTGCAGGACTTTCGGCTGAGCGGCGTCAATTACGGTCGCTGCGAACTCAAGCCGCCCTGGAGCATCGGCTTCCCGCATCAGGGCCTGCTGCGCTTTCACTTCATCAGCAAGGGGCCGTGCTTCATCCACACCGAAGCGCAGGGCTGGCAGCCCTTGCATGACGGCGACCTGGTGCTGCTGCCGCAAGGCATCGCCCACCGGCTGGCCAGTTCCCCCGATGTCGCGACCGACTCGCTCAAGGAATGCCAGGTGGTCCGGCTCGGCGGCAATGTCTGCGATGTCGTCCGCGAAGGAACCGGCGCGACCAGCACCTTGTTCTGCGGCTCGATGGCGCTGGACGCCTATGCGCTTCACCCGCTGATCAACCTGATGCCGCCGCTGATCAAGGGCTGCGACGTGGCCGCCAATGATCCGATTATCGGCCCCTTGCTGGAGGCGATGACCGCGGAAGCCTCGCAACCGCGCATGGGCAGCGCCACGATCCTGTCGCGCATGGCCGATTTGCTGACCGCGCGGCTGATCCGCTGCTGGGTCGACGGCACCGGCAGCTCGACCATGGGCTGGCTCGCCGCGATCCGCGACCCGCATCTCGGCCGCGCCCTGGCGGCGATGCACCGCGATCCCGGCCATGGCTGGACGGTTGACAGCCTGGCCACGCTCGCCGGCCAGTCGCGCTCGGTCTTCGCCGAGCGCTTCAGTGCGGTTCTCGGCGAAGGTGCGGCGCACTATCTCACCCGCCTGCGCATGCAGCTGGCGCGGGAATGGCTGAGCCAGGGCAGCCTGTCGGTCGCGACAGTCGCCGGCCGGCTGGGCTATCAGTCCGAGGCGTCGTTCGCCCGCGCGTTCAAGCGGATCACGCGCGTCTCGCCCGGCATTGTGCGGCGCACAAATTCCGGACGAACGGACATGGAATTCGGATTATAGGATACAGATCATCCGGATAGACCGGCCTATGAAGACCTCCACTTCAGGAGATTCTTCATGTCGGATTCGATGGCCCTGCAATTCGACGGGGCGGTACTGGACGGTGACGGCCCGGCCCCGGCCCCCGCCCCACCCCCCGCGCTGGCTGAGGCGGCGTGGGACGCGACGACCTGGTTCGCGATCCTGTCGATGGCGGCCGCCAGCTTCGCGCTGGTCTCGGCCGAATTCCTGCCCGCCGGCCTGTTGACGCCGATGGCGCGCGATCTCGGCGTCAGCCAGGGCGTCGCCGGCCAGGTCGTCACCGCCACCGCGTCGGTCGGCGCGGTGACCGCGTTGTTCAGCAATGTGCTGATCGGCCGGTTGAACCGCAAGACCGTGCTGGTCGGGCTCAGCGCGCTGGCGATCGGCTCCAACATCCTGGCCGCGCTGGCGACCGATTTCTGGTGGCTGCTGCTCGGCCGCGCCGGGCTGGGCATTGCCTTGAGCGGCTTCTGGGCGCTGTCGGTCGCGGTCGTCGCACGGGTGGCCGGGGTCAACTCGATCGGCCGGGGCATGGCGATGGTCACGCTCGGTGTCTCGCTTGCCACCATCGCCGCGCCGGCGATGGGCGCATTGATCAGCGACTGGCTCGGGTGGCGCACCGCCATGGCGCTGACCGCCGGGCTCGCCGCGCTTGCCATGCTGTTGCAGGCGCTGAGCCTGCCGAGCTTGCCGGCAACCACCAGCAACAGCCTCGCCGATGTCCTGCGCCTGACGCGGCGGCGCGGCATTCAGCTTGGCATGCTCGCCATTGTTCTGCTGATGACCGGGCATTTCGCCGGCTCGGTCTATGTCCGTCCATTCCTCGAACAGATCACGCTGCTGCCGACGGTGCCGATTGCCCTCGCGCTGCTCGGCTTCGGCATCGCCGCCGTGGTCGGCAATGTCGCCGGCGGCCGCATCGCCGACGCCAATATCCGCCTGGCTCTGGTCACCACCAGCACGCTGATGGGGCTGGCCGCGTTCGCCCTGGTGCTCGGCGGCGCGCATATGGCGGTCGCCTTCACTTTCGTGACGCTGTGGGGCTTCGCGTTCGGCATGGCGCCGGTGGTACTGCCGACCAATTTGTCGCGCGCCGCACCCGACGCGCTGGAGGCGTCGGGCAGCCTGATGGTGGTCTCGTTCCAGGTCGCCATCACGATCGGCGCCGTGGTCGGCGGCTATGCCGTCGACACCTATGGCGCGATCGCGCCGCTGACCCTCACCGCCCTGCTGGCCGGCGTCACGGTGGTGCTGGCGCTGCTCCAGCGCAAAGGCTGAACGCCCGATGCGAGAAGCTAGCGCCGGTTGCCGTGATTTCGCGGATTTAATGCGGTGATTATCCACCCAATATACACGCGCCCGGTTGGGAGATGACCAGACTGACCTGCGAGCACAAAGTGTAACATCACCGTAATTCTGGAAACATCCGGCAAGGTCGCGCGAGCAAGGTTCGACCATATTGGACCAAGCAATTAATGCGTGTAGCCGATTAACGAGTTACCGCTCATACCTCTGAGAATATAAAATGAAGGGGAGAGGTCTGATGAAAATATTGTTTAAAATGGCCGTAGCACCTTTCGCCGTTTTTGGAATTTATGCGGCGCCAGCTGCGGCCAATCCAATTGCCTCACCTGGTCTTAACGCTCCAGTCAATATAAACCCAGGATCAATTACCGTTGAGGTAATTTTCATGGGCCCTCAGACTTGCAGCCTGACAATGGCCGGAACGGTGACGTCCGTGGGAACGGTGCTGGTCCCGGGAGTCGTCAAATTTACGTCCGGCACCTTGTCGGGCGCCGGCTGCCTCACTCCCAATTTTTCGATCGTATACCCAATTGCCTGGAGAACAATAAGTACGACGCTGATTAGAATAGATACACTTAAACTTGCTACACCAGTAGGGGTATGCTTAAAGAATAACGTAGATTTGAGTTACGATAACACCCTCGGCATAGCAACCTTGGCAAAAACGACTATGGGAATCTGCACTGTTTCCGCGATATTTCATACGAGTTCAAGTCAGCTCGTCATCGCGCCATGAGGCAGGTGCTATAACAGATTTCGGCGGATTCGGGGACATAACACTTGTCTCGTGGCCGCGCCGTGCCGCGCCTGAGTTAATAAGTATCTGATATTTATATATATTATTGCAACAGCCCCCAGCCGCCAGGCCCCGAAGATCCGGCACAACCGGTGTAACATATCTCCCCTGCGCACTTTATCGTGCCCTCGATTCAAACCCCATGAAACCCGCGTTATCCCGGCAGCATGGAAACACG
>NZ_JBOHHW010000004.1:0-249963 GCF_050725575.1 Sphingomonas sp.
GGCGCTGCGGATGCAGCGCCACGGCAGGCGGCGCGAACGGCTTGGGTTCGGACCCTCGATGTGTCATTGGTGGAGGCGCGGGATGCGGCGGCGTTGCGCTGTCAGGTGCGTGAGGGCGTTGATCCGGTCGCCGAACGGCGCAAATAGCGCAAAGTGCTGCCGAGCTTCGAGACGGCCGCCCGAGCCTGTTACGAGGCGATGAAGGAGGGATGGAAGAACCCGCGTTGCGCAAGCTGCATATCTAGCCTTGAAAACCATGTCTTCCAATTGATCGGGAGTAAGCCGGTGGACGAGGTGGATAGCGCGTGCCTCCTGGAGGTGCTGTCGCCCATCTGGCTCGACATTGCCGACACCGCCTGGCGCATCTTGCAGCGCAACGGTGCCGTACTGGCAGGCCACTACACAAAAACCCGCCGATTGGAGCGTAGCCGAGACCAGAGCTCACTTCCAGACGTGCTCGGCGACGCGCCGCCAATTGCCACCCATAATCCTTTTCACATCGACATCTTCGTATCCGCGCGCGAGCAGTTCGGTTACGATCGCCGAGAGCGCTTCAGGCGGCACCAATCGCGGCGGCAGCTGGAAGGTCTTGTCGTCGGGATAAATAGCTTGCATGGAAATAGCATACTCGGCGAGTTCCTGCTGATCGAAGACGTAGTCGAGCGCAATGCCGACATGATCGGGACCGACGAGCTGCACTATATGGTCTATATGACGGACAAGCATGCCGGGACCGTCGTCACTGTCCCCCAGAAAGGGGCCGATACCGTTAACACCGACTATACCGCCCGTTGCTGCGCAGCTCTTGATAAGCTCGTCCGGAATGTTTCGGGGATGCGCGTGAATCGCGCTCGCGTTAGAATGAGAGAAAATGACCGGATTGTCTGCTGCCGCCATGACCTCCATTGCGGTGCGATGCCCTGTGTGCGAGCAACAGACAACCATGCCGACCCGCCTCATCTCCGCAAGTATGCTGCGTCCGTGCAGGGACAGGCCAGTATCATCGTCGTAACAACCACCGCCCGCAGCCGAATTCTTGTTGTAAGCAATGAGCATCCACCGCACGCCGAGATCGTAAAACAATTGGACCAAGCCGTGATCGCCATCGTCAAGCGGCCCCATACCTTCGATGTCGAAGACGACCGCGATCTTGCCAAGCTGTCTTGCCCGATCAATGTCAGCAACACTTTTCACCAATAGATATTGATCTTCGCGCATGGAAAACCACCGTCGAAAACTCGCAAGCGTTCGAAGATGCTCGTCGAGCGACTGTGGCCCGAAGCCGACGTTGAGGCTCACGACATCGACGCCGGCGTCCCGGTAGCGATCAAGCTGCGGCAGGAAGCTCATATCACCCGGTCGCAAAGGCATGCAGGCATGGTTGTCCCAGAGCAACGACCCGCCGATTAGCCGCCGGGCTCTCTTTTCGTGCCGCTTTCGAGACATCGTTCCTAATCTCCATGTACGCCACCTCTGTCAGAATTCCCCGAGGCAGTTCGGCTCGGAACTCTCAATTTCCTCTACCCTTGAAAACTATGGGACACGCACGACAATCCTACCGCACTGGTCACCCTTCGCGAGATCACAATAACCCTTCGTTATGGCATCCTTAAACGGCACCACGCGGTCGATAACCGGTCTTAGGTGCTTTTCAGTGATCGCGTTGCCTATGAAGGCTTTTGCCCTGGCGAACTGTTCAGCGATGCGATTATTGTTGTAGAGCGAAAACCCCATGATCGTCGCGGCCGCCTGAATCAGCGGCAGAAACGGGCCCGTGAGTTCGTAGTTGCCCTCGAGGGCACCCACGATGAAGATTTTGGCGTCGTGCGCCAACCCTTCGAAATAACGGGGCATCAGCGATCCGGCGACAGTGTCGAGGATCACGTCCACACCGCGCCCCGCTGTCTCGGTACGCATGCGTTCGCCCACATTCTGGCTGTCGGTAGCGATCACGCAGTCCGCACCGAGTCCAAGCAGAAAATCTCGTTTCTCGTTCGTGCGGCTGGTCGTCAGCACCTGTACCCCCAACAGTTTCGCCATCTGGATGGTAGCGATGCCGGTGGTGCTAGATGCGCCCGTGACGAGGACGGATTGACCCGGCTGGATATTGGCAAGTTCGATAAGCACATAATAGGGAGTCAAGGCATTGCACCAGACAGAGCAGGCTTCCTCCGGAGAGAGGCCATCCGGCCAAGCAACGAGATAGCGTTCGGGCGTCACCGCAAATTCGCCCGCCACGCAATAGCGACCGTCTTCCTGCACCAAGGAAACAACGCGGTCGCCTACCTTGAAGTGGGTGACGCCTGCTCCAATCGCGTCGACCACGCCGCAGGCTTCATGCCCAATCCGCGCCGGCAGGGCGGGCGAGTTATAATAGGTGTCCGCAAGCCAGAAAAGGTCGCCGCGATTGAGCGAAAATGCCTCTACGGTGTAGCGGACTTCGCCGGGTCCGGGCATCGGCAGCGGGACATCGCGAAACAGCAAATTCTCGGGGCCACCGGTGCGATCGAATTGTATAACTGTGGGCATGTCTATTCTTTCCCGGGCTTAGTTGGAAGCTCTCTATCAGGGCGCTTTGTTCATCTGCTCGACCATGCTTTCATAAACGATTTTAGTTGCCGCCAGGTCTTGGACGGCATGCCCATGAGACTTGTAGATCGTGATCTCGTTCGCATCTGTGCGCCCCGCTGCTGTTCCCGACGCAATCTGGCCAATCTCCGCGCGAAGGAAGCGCTCGTCGAGTGCCCCAGCTTCGAGGGCCTCGAGGAACTCGCCGGCCTCGATCATCACTGAGGCGCGGCTATCGGCGAAATAGAGCGACCTCAGCACCAGCGCACGATCCACTTCAAAATATCCCCGCCGATGCGAGCCGACCAGGTTAACGTGCGCACCGGGCAACACCCACTCGCCAAAAACGACAGGTGTCGGCGATGTGGTGACGGTACACAGGATGTCGGCACGCGCCGCTTGCGGGGCATCCTTCGTCGCCTCAACGGCCAAGCCGGTTTCCCGCGCCAGTTCTTCGGCGGCTTGCGTCGCGCGCTCGAGAGTACGGCCCCAAATCCAGACCTTCTCAAGCTTTCTCACGCAGGCGATGGCACGAACGTGCGCGCGCGCTTGACGGCCGCTGCCGAAAATACCCAGCGTCTGCGCGTCCGGGCGCGCAAGGAGATCGGTCGCCAGCGCGCTCGCTGCTGCCGTTCGGATCGTCGTAATCTCCTCGGCGTCAGCAACGCAGGTTAGCCGTCCGTCGACAGGATCGAAAAGCAGGACAGCGCCGAGATGAGCTTGGCGGCCCGCGTGGTCAGGATCGTCGACGACGCTAATCGCCTTGACGCCGAACGCTCCCAGCAATCCCAGCGAACCGGGCATCAGCGCGAACACCTTATTGTCGAGCGGAATAACACTGCGTGGAATATGTACAGCCTGTCCGGACGAGAGAGCGATCATCGCCTCGCGCACCGCCGCTATGCAGCGTCCGTATTCCAAGTGAACGCGCACGTTGCCTGCATCGGCGAAAACAGGTGCGGCGCTCATCGCCGCCGGCTCCTTGGATGTTCCAGCGCGGTCCTCACAAGGTCCGCTTGTGAAAACGCCCGGCATTCATGATGACCGCCAGATTTTCGCCATTGCCGGCGAGCACAGTGACGTCCTTCAGCGGATCGCCATCGACCACCAGCAGATCGGCCATCGCACCTTCGCGCACGCAACCGAGGCGGCCTTCCTCACCCAGCAACTCCGCGCTGATGGCACAGGCGCTGCGTAGGATATCGATGCTAGGCAGGACACGCGAGCGCAGCTCGAATTCGCTGCTCTGGCGCGTGTGCAAGGTGCCCAAAAGATCAGTGCCGAACGCCATTTTGACCCCTGCGCGCTTCATGATGTCGAGGCCTGCCAAGGCATGATCGGCGACCATATGGAGCTTCGCCATACTCGCCGCCGGGAAACCCATTGCCTTGCCTTCTTCCTTCAACGCAAACGCGATCGCCATGGTCGGCACCGCATAAGCGCCGCGCTCAGCCACGAAGGCCGCCGTTGCGTCGTCGATGAGCGTTGCATGCTCAATCGAGCGCACACCAAGTTCGACCGAGCGGCGTATCGCCTCCGCAGGATGGCAATGAGAGGCGACATATTTGCCCGCGCGGGAGGTCTCGTCGACCGCGACCCTGATTTCTTCATCCGAATATTGGCAGCGCTCCAGCGGATCGGTGGGCGAGGCGACGCCGCCCGAACCCATGATCTTGATGTGCGAAGCCCCACGCCGCAATTCTTCGCGAACCGCCCGGCGCACCGCGTCGACACCGTCGGCGACGATACCCGTCGCATCGGTATGACAGGCGCAAAGGCAGGCGTCGTCATCGGCGAGTTCAGAATCGCCCGGACGCATATCGCCATGGCCGCCCGTCTGGCTCAGCACCCGGCCACCATAGAAGAGTCGTGGCCCTTGCAGGAGGCCATCGCGCAGCGCCGACGCGAGGCCGACATCGGCTCCGCCCACATCGCGGAGCGTGGTAAACCCGCGATCGAGGCTCGCCCGCATAAATTGAGACGCGTAGTGCGCGAGATACGTCCTAGGCAACCGCACGACGCGCGGCATGTTGATGCTGGAGGCATAAACGTGGACGTGGGCGTCGATGAGGCCGGGCATCAAAATCCGGCCGCCGCACGGGACAATCTCGGTTTCGCCACTTACGCTCAGGGGCGTATCGGAAATTTCGCGCACAATGCCATCGGCCACGAGGACGTCGCAGCCATCGCGCGTTTCTTCCGACCAACCATCAAAAACGCGCGCGTCGCGAAATAGCACCTTGGTCATGGTCATGATGCTTTCCGCAATTGGCCGCCCTCTTCACGCGACAGCTTCTTTTCAAGGCCTGTGAACAGGGTCGTGGCACGGTCGGAAGAGTTGGGCATGAACGGAATGTCTGGCGAAACGTCGATGACGCGCTGCTGCGCCTCGATCATAGCGCGATCTTCTTCAAAAGCTTGGAGGGTTACCCCTAGGATCATGTCGCGTACCGCCTCGTCGCCGTAGTCGCGGTGGGGGCCCATGGAGAAGAAGTAGCGGGATGTCTTGGCCGTCATCGGAGTTACAGCCTGACAACTGAAGGTTCGTATGCCTTCCGCATCAGCAAGATCGGGCACCTTTCCTCCGAGACGCGCGGCAGTGCCCGCAGGAAAAGAGCCAAACGCCATGAGGAGGACGCCTGGGATCAAATAGTCGTAACAGTTATAGTTGTCGGTGCGCTTTCCGCCTTCGGGTTCCCCGGGTGCGAGTTCGCCTTCGATCCACTGCCCGATGCGAACACCTCGCTCCAGCGGCTTGATCGTCGGCCTCGTCCTCGCCCAAGTCTCGCTCGACCCAAAGCTGCCCGCGTGAACATAGCTCAAATGGCTAAAATCCAGCAGATTGTCGTTGATCAGCCGGGCTTCCGCCGCATAGTCGAGCTGACCGTGGCCCAGAATGTGGTGGGGATCATCCAGTCCCATCGCTGGCGGAATGAGCGCTTCGTCTGCTCCTGCGGGGTCGCCCATCCAGATCCATACCCAGCTGTGACGCTCGGCAATAGGATAAGCCCGGACCTTGGCACGATCCGAGATCATATCCTGCCCCGGAATCTCCACGACCACTCCCTCTCGGTTGTAGAGCATCCCGTGATACATGCACCGCAGCTTGTCCCCCTCACAGCGGCCGAGCGAAAGCGGCGCCAGTCGGTGAACACAGCGATCCTGCAGAGCGCTGAGAATGCCCGCATCGTTGCGCCAAAGCACGATGGGCTCGTCCAAAATATGAATTGACAGCGGTTCGCCCGGCTTCAGATCATGCGACCAGGCCGCGACATACCAGGCATTGCGCACGTAGTTCATGCCTTCTTCCTCATATCTGGAGTCCGACTGCTTCAGAATCCTTCATGCAAACGCGTGGGGATAATGTTCGCGGGCCTTTTCCTCGGTGACTAGGCCGTATTTAAGATCCAGGAGCACAGCCTCAGGATCACGCTCTGAAGGTTTGCCGTAGCCTCCGCCGCCGCCGCACAGCACCTCGACCCGCATTCCCTTGGGAAGATCGAGTCCGGTAACCTTAGTGGTCGGGGTCACCCGACCATCCGGATAATGCAGCACTACCTGGTTCGCCTTGCCCGGAAGGCCGCCTTCCTGACCCCAAGAGGGCACTTTAGTGCGTTCGATAACGGTTAACATGCTGGCGTCGTTCAACAATCGGTAATGGAGATTCCAGCCCAGGCCGCCGCGATATTTACCCGGGCCACCCGAGTCGCTAGCAAATTCCCATTTGTCGAACTGAACGAAATTCGACTTAGTCTCCTGAAGTTCCGCCGATGGCAATGTCGACTGAGCTAGTGAAAGCACGAGCATTGTCGGACCGTCCGCGTTCGGAAACGCCCCGAGGCCGATCGGCTGCGGAGCGGCCGCGACCTGAATTTCACGGGTCGCGTCATCGAACCTCCAGAACATGACGCCGCACAGATCGGCGGCACTTCCCGACGGCACCTGCCCCGGCATAGCCGCGGCAAACGCCTGGAACAGGGCTTCCATCAGCTGCATGAGGCCCCACCCATACATGAAAGTGGGCTGTGGAGGGATCGGATGGAACATCGAGCCCGGTCGTGTGATGACCTTCAGGGGACGGAAATGGCCCTCATTCGGCGCCTCGTTGCCCGCGAGCATTGCCAGCACGATTCGACAACACGACACCGTCGAGGGAAAAGGATTGTTGAGTGGTCCCCGGAGAGCATCGGGAACACCTGACAGATCGAAGGTAATCTCGTCGCCCTCGACCACCAATTCGACGTCGAAATGAATCTCCTCGTCGTCGATACCGTTATTGTCGAGATGGCCCGTCCCCTTATGGCGGCCGTCGGGGATGCGCTTGATGAAATCTCGGACAACAGCCTCGCCGTGCTCGTACATACGCTCGGTACAGTCGTTGAACGTCTGCATCCCGAAGCGATCGATCACGCGCAACAGTTCGTCGGCACCCGCCCGACAGCAAGCCACCTCGGCCAGAATGTCACCTTTGACGGCGCTTGGCGCCCGGCTATTGGCGAGGATTATCCTGAAAATCTCCTCGACCAGCTGGCCGCGCCTATAGAGCTTGACGCCCGGAAAGATCACTCCTTCCTGAAATAGGTCAATCGTATCGGTACAATAGGGATTTTTGGCGCCGATGTCGGTCAGATGGCCCTTGCTGGCCGTGTAGCCAACGAGTTCGCCGTCTCGAAAGACCGGCATGACTATTGCCAAGTCTTGGGCATGCGAACCGGTCCCGAACGGTAGATTGTAAATGATCATATCACCGGGTTCGAGCGCGGTTTCGCCGCCTACCGCCTCAACCGCCCCTTCAACGCAGAAGCTCATGGTGCCCATGAAGGCAGGTAGCGTGGGCCCTTGGGCAAGCATGCGTATCTGGCGATCATAGATGGCGACGGCAAAATCCAGATTTTCGTATATCGTTGGCGAAAAGGAAGTGCGGATCAGCACACGCTTCATTTGATTCGCGGCTGAATTAAGCGCATTGCGGACAATCTGGGTGGTGATCGGATCGGCACGGTCCGCACGGCCGGTCGATTTGTTATTGTGTGGCGTATAGACGTGCTGCTCAACGAGCCCGTGCATGTTCATCCTATTGCCCTTTCGACTGCAGGGAGAGGCAGCCACTTTCATCGACGCCGTAGGTAAAATCGCTGTCGACGTAGGTCGTCGTAGTTGGCTCGTAGACGATGGCGGGGCCAGAATATCGCTTGCCTACGTCCAGAGCGCCTCGTTGCACGGTGCTGAAAGTCATCCGCCGATCTTCAACGAAGGAGAAATATTCACCTTCCTTCGGAGAACCCAAGCCTTGGTATTCATATTTCTCGCTGCGCACAGGTAGAGCTCGGCGACGAGATGCTCGTATCGTGACCAGTTGGATCTTCGCGTCCAGCGTCGCTCCATAGTGGCGCACATATTCCGCATGGAAGAGCGCCTCAATCTGCTCGAGATTTTGCGTAATCCGTCCGTCTTGATGCTCGGGCGACACCGAAAGCGTGTGCTCCTGCCCCATGAACCGAAGGTCCAGCGTCACTGTCAGCGTCTCTTCAAGGGCCTCTTTATCGCTGTTCTCATCGTCCATGAGGATACGCAACAGTTCGGCAAGCACTGTATTGGCTTCGTCGATTGCTTTGGCCGACAGGGGCGTAACATGTGTGCGAGCCCGACTGCGCAGCAGATCGGCTCCGAGCAATCCCCAAGCCGAAAAGTTTCCCGCATGCGGTGGGACAAGAATCTTGGTAATGCCCAATTCGCGCGCGATCTGCGTCGCCATCATCGGCCCGGCGCCACCAAAAGGCAGCAATTTAAACTCGCGTGGATCGATGCCCTGCTCGATCGTCAGATCACGTATCAAGCTCGCCATGTGATTGCTTGCAATGGCGATCACGCCCTTGGCGGCTTGCTCAATCGTACAATCGAGTCGCTCAGCAAGCGGGGTCAGAGCGCGCTCGGACGCTTCCCGGTCAAGAGACAGGCCCGACGCGAGCTCGCCTCCACCGAGCATGCCCAAATAGAAGGCCGCATCTGTCGTGGTGGCGAGCGTACCGCCACGACCATAACATGCCGGCCCAGGCTCAGCGCCAGCGCTCCTGGGGCCAACTGTCATGAGGCCTCCGACATCGACATCGGCGATCGATCCGCCGCCCGACCCGATCGACCGGACATCGACCCAAGGTGTCTGGAGCGGCATGCCATCCACCTCACCTGCGTGGAGAAGACGCGGGCGACCACCGATGATCAGACACGCATCGAAGCTGGTTCCGCCGACATCCGCAGTAATGAGGTTCGGGATGCCGAGGCGCTGCGACAACTGCGAAGCGCCTTCCGCGCCGCCCACCGGACCCGAATTGATTGTCTCGAACGGGCGCTCCTGCGCGTCCGCGAAAGTCATTGAGCCGCTACCAGAACGCATCATTAGGCAAGTTCCAGCAAAACCGCTCTGCTTCAGTGTCCTATCGATATGATCGAGATAGCCCGACATCCGGGCCCGGACGAAAGCATCAACCACCGTGGTGCTTCCACGCTCATAGTCGCGATACTCACCCGAGACCTTATGCGAGACCGAAATATGGCCGTTGAACCCGGCCCCGCGCAGAATCTGTTCGGCCTGCAACTCATGTTCGGGGTTCGCATAGCTGTGAAGAAACATGATAGCGATGCTGTTCACGTTCGCCTCTCGGAAGGTATCGTACGCGTCAAGTACATCCTGCTCTACTAAGGGTAGCTGGATCTGCCCGTCGAAGGTGCAGCGTTCGCGCACGCCGAGGCGCAAGTCGCGGCTAACCAGCGGCGCCTTCGGTCGCCAGTACATGTTGTAAGGTTCACCCCGCGACGCATTGCGGATTTCAAGGACATCCCGGAAACCTGCCGTCGTGAGCATGCCGATCGTCGGGCCGCGCCGCTCCAGCAGTGCGTTCAGCCCGACCGTCGTTCCATGCAGGAAATAGCGGGCATCTTTAAGCACGGCATGCGGAACACCAACTTCGACGGCATTAATGCATCCCCTTTCGGGGTGAGCCGGAGTGGTAGGAACCTTCGCCACGACAACCGAGCCATCAGTCTCATCATAATAGACAAGATCTGTGAATGTACCGCCGATATCTACACCAATTCTTGTACTCATCAACAATTTCCCAAAGCAATGGCGGCGCGAATTGACGAGCGGTCAGCTAATCCACTATGCAATAGCGACGAGTTGTGCTCGCTTGCCATTAAAAAACTGCCCGAGTTAGCGCTTTGATGCAACGAGTGCGAACGCCAGTTGAACTATATTACTGAGGCAAGTCTGCGCTGTTGCCTCCGGCTTGTGCAATCGCGCAATCGGGTGGGCATGGGCTCATTCCGGGTAGGAATTGTTCGTGCACCAGGAAACGTTGCCCGCGTAGGGCTGACGAGGCTTGCCTCCACGACCGTTTTCGTGGCTCAAGCCCGGTGCTTGGCATCGGGTCGATGCCTTGCTTCCCACACTCTTCGGTGTTGTCTCGTTTGAATTTTGGGCAGTGTCTCAGTTTGAATTTCTGCTTCCGATCGAACTAAGCCGTTCATAGGCTTGAACCGATCGCCCAAAAGCCGACACTGGCGGTCAGCCGCTAGCCCGGAGGGGCGGCGGCATGCTGCCTTGCTCGTTGGCTCTCATCAACCATGCGTCAGGCGACTCGAAGTCCCAGGCAACCGCGATCGCCTGGTGGACGGCGGTGGGCAGCATCGCCTTGGCGCTTGGCCCGATCGTCGGCGGCCTGCTTCTGGGCGTGACAAGCTGGCGCAGCATCTTCCTCGTCAATTTACCAGTTTGCTTTATCTGTGCAATTTTGGCGCTGCGCGTGCCGGAGACCGAGCGGCAAGAGACTCACAAACGCGGGCTCGACCTGACAGGCCAGTTGCTCGCGGTCCTCGCACTCGCCGGCATCACCGGTGCGGTGATTGAGGCAAGACCACTCGGACCCAATCCAATCACGTTCGGCATTGGTGCTGTGGGCCTCGTCGCAGCAGTCGCGTTCGTATGGGTGGAAGCGCGCAGCGCGCCAATGCTGCCGCTCGAGGTATTTTCCGACCACAACTTCAGCGCCGCGACTGTTTACGGCGTGGCGGTGAACCTCACGCTCTACGGCGCGATCATTGCTTGCTGCGGTTAAGCCTCAAAATGCGGCATCGCCCAAGTGCAGGGCGGCTCCTAAATACTCGTTTGGAGGTCAAGCGGTCTGAGAGCAGCCAGGCAGCAGAGTCTCCACAGCGGAAATTCAAACTGAGACACTACCTATAAGGTCTGGATATCGCCAATTTGATTGACTAGGAGATACCATAGTAAGTTTGGCCGCGCTGGCCAACCTGTTCGACGCACCGATCCTGCCTGACTTGGACGCGAAATACGGATCGGCTGCCTTCAAGGAGGTCAAGACGATTGTCGGCGAGCTGGTCTAATATCGACGGTTTGACGATCGCACCCTTCGCCCCCGGCGACGAGGGTGCGATCATCGCCCTGATCGTACCGATTCAGTCGGCCGAGTTCAGTATTTCGATCACCGAGGACGATCAGCCCGATCTGCGCGACATCCCGGGCTTCTACCTACAGGGCCGCGGTGGCTTCTGGGTGGCGCGTGACGGTGGGCGCGTTGTCGGGACGATCGCGCTCAAGGAATTCGGCGATGATCAGTGCGCACTGCGCAAGATGTTCGTAGCGCCGGACTATCGCGGGTCGCCATATTTCCTTGGCCAAGCGCTGCTCGACACGCTGTTGAGGCAAGCGCGCAACACCGGATTGCGTCGGATCCTGCTCGGCACGACCGAGGCATTCGTCGCCGCGCACCGTTTCTACGAGCGCAACGGATTTACTGCCATCGCCAAAGCGCTATTGCCCGCCGACTTCCCGCTCGCGCCAGTCGACACGCGGTTCTACGCGCTCGACCTGTAATCGAGTGCCGCCGCGGCGTTACGCCGCGCGCTAAGTTCGCGGGAAGCAAATTATGCACCAACAGGTGTCGGTAACCGCCACCGAGAATGCCAGCCGACCGGTTTGGTCGGCCGCTCGATGAGAATGCGCGGTCCCGGCAAACCTTCGCTCAACATATCGGACCAGATGGCGGCGAGCTCGCGCAGCCGAGGTATGAAGGCAGCGCGGTTGTAGGCGTCTTCGAC
Organism: Sphingomonas sp.; assembly: GCF_050725575.1. Classification (GTDB taxonomy): domain Bacteria; phylum Pseudomonadota; class Alphaproteobacteria; order Sphingomonadales; family Sphingomonadaceae; genus Sphingomonas. The sequence continues at coordinate 11,683 of NZ_JBOHHW010000004.1, forward strand.
CTTCTCCTTCGGCACATGTGCCAGCATCAGCTCGATGACCGCCTGTCGTTTTGTCAGAGACATTCGGGCCGGCAAATATCGTCATCATCCGGCCGCCGTCGCAATCTACAATCCGAACGAGTTACGCGGGCTGGCCCTCGGCATCGGCGTGCTTGTCGGAGTCGGATTGGGTCGCGCCCTCGCGCTCGGCTGCGTCGGGATATTGCCGGACCTCGCGAGGATGCCGTGGGGCGGTTCGTTGCGGCCGTGATACCTATCTTACAACAATCATGATCGGCCAAATGACCGGAAACGGCCGCAACCACGCCCCGCGTATCTGGGCATTAAACCAGAAGCGCATGGGGTGCCGATTGAACTGGCGTCAGGGGCACGCCGGCTTTCGGGCGGTCATGCGTGATACTCCGACGCTGCATCGGCGAACCAAGACCGCAAATGACCGGCTAGCGTCACGTCGGCCACAATATCAAACACTTGATCGCCGTGTTCGGGGATAAAGAGGATGGGGATGTGCGCCAGCAGTGTTCGTGCGCAGGTGCCCGCGCCGAAGACACGGGGATCAGTATCGAGGCTACACCCCTTGGCGATAAGCTCGCGGCACCGGGGGCCTTCGAGCCGCCACCGCCGTCGGCCGGCCGAAACATCGGCAAGATGGTGTAACCGCCCCTTGCAGGCGCGCGCAATGCGTTCACTGATCTTTTCGGCAGAACTGAAAACGGCCCACTCGCCCGGCGCAAGCCACGCGACGCGGAGCGTGTCACTACTCATCGTATTCGGTGCCGAAGGCCAATTCAGCGCGAACGCCTTGCCCAGCGCCTTGGTAACGGCACTATCCGATCTACGGACTCGTAACACGCAGATATCTACCGGGAACTCCGAGATCGACAGCGCGGGCACATTCAACCGCCAATGAGGGTTGTCCTCAGCCATTGAGACGTTCCCCCGTAGGATCATAAGCGCAGAGTGTCGTGATACGCACGCGGCTGCCGCGCGCCTCGCCCGAGACGAGCGTCAATTCCTCCCCCAGCCTGCTGCGACCTCCGCGCACCATGCCAAGGGCGACGCCCCGTGCAAGGCTCGGACTAAAGCCTGCGGACGTAATATAGCCCTCGCTCCCTTCCAGAACACCTGCGCTGCGAAGATGGCTGCCTATGGGATAAGCGGCGTCCGAACCAATCGCGTCAAGCCCGACGAACTCGAGTCTGTCTTGGCGAAGGTTCTCGGGGCGGGTGAGCGAACGGCGACCGACAAAGTCATGGCTGCGCTTGAGTACATGGCCCCAGCCCACATCGCCTGGCGCCGTGGTGCCGTCGGTATCGGCGCCGATGTGCAAATAGCCTTTCTCGGTGCGCAACAAAGTCCAAGCATCTATGCCGACCGGCGTGAGACCAAATGGCATTCCAGCTGTAGTGAGGACGTCCCAGAGCGCCCCCGCCTGATCGCTTGGTACATTGATCTCGAATGAGACCTCGCCGGTAAAGCTGACCCGCTGTACGCGGGCTGGAATTCCGGCTACTTCGCCTTCCCGAAAAGTCATGTGGGGGAAGTCGGCGTGATCGAGAGCAAAATTGGTCCCCGCGGCCGCCAGGACCTCACGTGCTCTGGGTCCACTCAACGTCAGCACCGCCCAAGCGGTTGAGACCGGCGCCACCAGCACGGCGAAATTGGGCCACTCGCATTGCAGCCACTCTTCCAGCCATGCGGCGATACGATCTGCACCGGCACCAGTCGTCCCAACCAGGAACCGGTCGTCCGCCAAGCGGGCGGTGATTCCGTCGTCGATGATGACGCCCAACTCGTCCAGCATCAGGCCATATCGCGCGCGCCCCACCTTCAAAGTCGACATAGTATTGGCGTAAATCCAGCTAAGGAATTCCGCCGCGTCCGGTCCGACAACCTCGATCTTGCCGAGTGGCGAGCCCTCAAATAGGCCGACCGCGCGGCGTACGGCCAGCGCTTCGCGCTGTTCGGCGTCGTGCGGCGTCTCGCCCTCGCGCGGATAATAAGCGGGCCGGAGCCAGCCGCCATAGTCTTCGAAGACTGCCCCCGCCGTCTCCTGTCGTTCATGAGTGGGCAGACGCCGGAACGGCCGGAACAGTTCGCCCCGCGCACGCCCAGCGAGCGCTCCCATGCTGACGGGCGTATAGGGAAAACGGAAGCGGGTGGTGCCGGTTTGCGGGATCGAGCGACCGGTCAATTCGGCCATCAAAGCCAGCGCATTGACGTTGGAGGTCTTGCCCTGGTCCGGCGCCATGCCGAGCGTGGTGTAGCGCTTCAAATGCTCGACCGAAATGAACGCCTCGCGCGCGGACAGTTCAATATCCGCCGTTGTCACGTCATTCTGGAAATCGACGAACGCTTTTCCAGGCGCGTCGACGTGCCATAACGGCTCGATCGTCCAGGCAGGATCCCCCGGCCCGGCTTTTGGAGGGATGCCGTCCGGCGCACCGGCGCCAGCACCCGCGGCCAATATCGCATCGAACGCGAAAACGCCTGCGGCAGCGCCGACGCTCGTTTCCGCCTGAACCGAAACCCCGGGCACGAACGCGGCGACGTCTTCTTCCCAGGCAAGCTTTCCACCCGACTGCGAGAACAAATGCACGACCGGGTTCCACCCCCCCGACATGGCCAGAAGGTCGGCACGGACGGCGCGAACGCGCCCGCCTGCTTCGCGCACGCGAACCGCGCTTAGCGCGGGGCCGCCCCTGGTCCCGACAACCGCGCCCCCGGCGGTCACCTCGACGCCCTTCTCCCGCAACGCTTCGAGGAGTTCCGCGGGCGGCACAGCACGGCTATCGACAAATGCCGCGATACGACCGCCTGCTTCGAGCAACGCGTGCGCGGTGCTATAAGCGTCGTCGTTATTGGTGAAGATAACGGCTTGCTCGCCGGCCAGCACCGCCCAGCGCGCCAGATATTGACGGACCGCAGAGGCGAGCATGACGCCGGGCCGGTCATTGCCTGGGAAAACTAACGGGCGCTCCAGCGCTCCCGTGGCGAGCACGACCCGCTTGGCGCGCACCGTCCACAGGCGTTGGCGCGGCATGTTGGAAGGCGCCTCTGGCCCGATGACATCGCCGACCCGTTCGACCAGAGTCAGACTGTTATGGTCGAAATAGCCGGCGGCCGTCGTCCGCGTCAGGATTGTCATATCAGGTGCGCTGGAGAGTTCAGCCTCCGTCCGCTCCACCCACTCAAGGCCGGGCAAGCCGTCGATTACTGCGGCTTGCCAAAGTAACGTGCCGCCAATGCGCGTATCCTGCTCGATAAGCATGACTCGTTGGCCCGTTCGGCTTGCGGCAAGGGCGGCCGCCAAGCCCGCCGGACCGCTGCCCACGATTAGCAAGTCGCAGTGAGCAAAGCGGCTCTCATAGCGATCGGGATCCGCCTGAATCGACGGTCGACCCAGGCCAGCGGCTCTGCGGATGATTGGCTCGAACAAATGCCAGTTGGGCCAGATGAGCGTCTTGTAGTAAAACCCTGCGGGGAGAAAACGGCCGAACAGGTTATTGAGTGCGCCAAAGTCGAAGCGAGCGCTCGGCCAGCAATTGACCGGTTTCGCTGTCAGACCGCGATAGAGTTCGACTTCAGTCGCGCGGGGGTTCGGTTCGGTGTATGCACCCTGACCGAGCTGCATCAACGCATTTGGCTCTTCCACGCCTGCGGCCAGCAGGCCCCGCGGACGGTGGTATTTGAACGAGCGTCCGACAATGGAGACACCGTTGGCCAGGAGCGCCGACGCCAGGGTGTCCCCGGAAAAGCCGTTCAGCGTCCGGCCCTCGTAAACGAAGTCGAGCGGTTGAGTGCGATCGATCAAACCGCCAAGGTCGAGGCGTCGCGCGCTCATCGGCCGTCTCCTGCACCCGCCGAAGGTGCGGCTTCACCCATTCTAAAGACTGCCTTGATCTCATGGGTGAGAGTGTCGCGAGCCAGATTGAACCACTGTCCGCAGCCCGAGACATGGACCCAGCGTTCAAAGTGGATTCCTCTGGGATTGGCGCGCGTGAACAGATAGTCGCCCCAAGCCTCGTCGGAGACTTGGTTATAGGGCTCGGGTCGCGTGATGTGGCTTTGTCCGCCGCAACGAAACTCGACTTCGTCGCGCGGGCCGCACCAGGGGCAAGCAATCAACAGCATTCTCTTGCCTGTCAGTGCGCGATGCCCGAGGCCGCAGCCTCGTCGATCAGGGCGCCGGTTGCAAAGCGCTTCAGCACGAAGGGTGCGGCCAAGTCGTGCGCCCGACCGGTCGCAAGATGATGCGCCAGGAGGAAGCCGCCTGCCGGAATAGCTTTGAAGCCGCCCGTCCCCCAGCCGCAATTAATATAGAGTCCGGGCACAGGCGTTTCGCCGAGAATCGGGCTCGAATCGTGGACGACATCAACGATGCCCGCCCAGTGACGTGCTAGGCGCACGCGACCGAGCGACGGCATCTGGTCCGCCACCGCCGCGATTACGCTGCGGATCGTCGGTGAATTTCCCCGTTGAGCGTAAGATGAATAGTGATCGAGCGCGCCGCCGAATACCAGCCCGCCCTTGTCAGACTGACTGATATAGAGACCAGTACCCAGCGACAACATGACAGTGTCGAGTACCGGCTTTAACGGTTCAGAAACGAAAGCCTGCAGGGCATAACTGATTACAGGCAGCTTGAAGCCCGCGAGGTTTGCCATCACGCTCGAATGGCCTGCTACCGCTAGTCCCACCTTATCGGCGAAGATGGTCCCTCGGCTTGTTTCAACGCCAATCACGCTACCGGTCGCGTTCTTCAGAAACCCGGTCACCTCACAATTCTGTATGATGTCAACGCCCAGCCTGTCGGCGGCCCGCGCATAACCCCAAGCAACAGCATCGTGCCGCGCCGTACCTGCGCGGTCCTGTACGAAGCCGCCCCAAATCGGCAAGCGAGCCGTTGGCGCGGTGTTGAGGATTGGGATCCGGCGCTTAACCTCCTCGGCCGAAATGATCTCCGTGTCGACACCGTTCAGCTGCATGGCGCCGACCCAGCGCGCCGCGCCTTCCATCTCATGACGGCTGTGCGCCACCGCGACCACGCCGCGCTGGCTGAACATGATGTTGTAGTTCAGCTCTCGTGACAGGCCCTCATATTGCTTGAGGGAGAAATCATACAGACGTGCGCTCTCCGGAAAATAATAGTTGGACCGGATGACGGTGGTGTTGCGCCCAGTATTGCCGCCGCCCAGCCAGCCCCGCTCCAAGACTGCCACGTTGTTCACGCCATGCTTCTTTGCGAGATAAAAGGCGGTCGCCAACCCGTGCCCTCCACCGCCGATAATGACTACATCATACTTCTTTTTCGGCTGCGGTGAGCGCCACAGAGGTTTCCAACCGATCTGGCCCCGCAGCGATTCAGCAAACAGCCGCAGAGCGGAATATTCAGTCATTCTGGACGCTCCAACATGGGGTAATACACAAAACGACGCTCGCTCGGCTGAGGCACCATTTATCGCCTCAAGCTCGGGCGCCCGGCATATTCGGCCCACTGATCATGACGGCAACCATCCGCTTCGCCGCGATGACGCAGCACGCTTCAAATCACATGGAAATACACACCTCCGGCGACGGCCCGATGTGGAGCATCGGTCCGGCGACATCGCTCCGATAACGACCGTCGCTTATCAAAGCGGAAATCGCGCGACGTTGGTCAATTGCCGAGCTACGGGCCGATGCCAATTCCTCATCAATTGTCGCCGCGGTTAGGTCGCTAATATCTTCTCGCGTCGCTTTGCGAGCTTCTAAAAGTCCAACTTTAGCTCAACACCTCCGGTCCGGGGGCTATCATCTGCGGCACGGCCGAATCCGCCATTCGGAAAAGAAAGTGTTCGAAACACGCGGTCGCGTTCGTTGGTCAGATTCTTGACGAAACCGGTCAATGTCCACATCCCTCCTGAGATGCCCGCACGCAAATTGACGAACTGCCGAGATGGGTTTGGATCTGAATTACCGGTGAACAGGTAGGTCAGGCTCCTATAACGGTAATCGGCGTGAGCCAGGAATGATAAATTGTGGGTGATTCGGTGCGACCAATCGGCCGACACGCTCGCGGTCCACCGCGGCGTGTAAGGTGCTCTCCCGCCGCCATTAGCCACCTTGGCATCCAGATAGCCGACGGCGGTAGCAATCGAGAACGATCGCGTCGGATAGAATGTCGCCTCCAGTTCGCCACCGTTGATCGCTGTTTTCGGAATGGTGGTAGCAGTCCTGAACGGCGGTGCGGCAATAACGGTTGAAAACTGCTGATTGGAATAGTCAATGTGAAAAACATTCGCATTGATGACGGCGCGAACACCCCCGATGTTGAACGAGCTCTTAATGCCAGCTTCGTAATTCTCGGTATGCTCTGGTGCCGAAAATGCACCAGTATTAAAGAAGCCAGCTCTGAATCCTTCGGAAAATGTAAAGTATGTCATCAAATCAGGTGACCACTTATATGATAACTGGACTTTTGGCTGAAAACGATCAGCTGTTTCCTCTTGAGAATTCCGAAGAATACCTTGGGCGTCGACGACCTGAATGATGATCGTTCTGTTACGATCCGTATATTGGGTGTCGCGGTATCTTTGGCGATCATAGCGGCCCGCCACGGTCAGTTCCAACTTCGGAGAAATGTCGTAGGCGACCTGCCCATAAATGCCCCACCAGCGATCCTTGCGCTCGTGCCATGAGGGGAAGACATTGATCAGGGGACCGCATTTCGATGAGTCGAGGCCGAACCCATCGGCGCAGCCGGCGGCGCCGCTCGCAGGCGCAAGAACCAAAAGCGTGTCGAACCCGTTGACCGCGGTGCGCTCGAGGTAATTGCCGCCAATCACCCAGCGCAACTTACCTGAATCCCGCGATTGCAGACGTAGATCCTGAAAAAACGTCCGATAATTGTCTGCGCCGTCGAAGATCAGATCAACCGGCGCAAAGGCTGGCGCCGCGGATCCGAACACAGCAAGCGGAACGACACAACTTGGAACGCCGGGCGGTGCAGGGACCGGGGTCCCAAGTGGCCCAAGTACAAATGTCGCGGGAACGACCGGATTGTCTGGATTGTCATAGCAAATGCTGTTCTGAATGGTTTGCTTGGTGCGAGTGTAAGCACTTATGGAAATCAGGTCAGCGAAGCCAGCATCATATTGGCCGCGCGCTGAGAAGCTATAGACTTCATGATCCTGCTTGCCCAAAAAACGGCGCCGTGAGTTGAGGGCCGAGGAGAAGTCTTCAATCAAGACAGGCGATGGAAACTTTTCCTGGAAACCGGCGCCACTGATCACGTGGTTATACGTGCCGGTTAACTCAAAACTCAAATTATCGGTCGGCTGGAGAAGCAGTTTTCCCTTAAACAATGTTTGGTCGATGGGATCATATTGTCTGCCGCTTGACGGATCCGTGAGCAAGCCATCCCGCTTGCGCTTATAACCTTCGATACGGAACAAAACCTTGTCCCGCACAATCGGTCCAGACGCGACGCCCAGAACGTTCCGGTCGTCGCCGGTCGCATATTGAGCCCGCAACATCCCCTCGAAATCGTTGGTCGGGCGCTTCGTCGTTATATTGATCGCTCCCGCGATGGCGTTGAAGCCGTAAATCGCGCTTTGTGGACCGCGTAGAACCTCGATCTGCGCGATATCTGTAAGGGTTCCGTCGGACAGGGAGTCAAGGGAATCGATCGGCACGCCGTCGACCAGAAAACTGACCGAGGTCCAGCCTTGCTGCCCATTGCCGATGCCTCTCAAGGAAATAGTGCTCGCGCCAGCGCTAAAAGAAGAAAAATCCGAGAAATTCAAGTTGGGCGTCAAACTGGCAAAATCGCCAAAGCTCTGAATGCCCGCCTTTTCGATTCTCTCAGTCGTAAAGGCGGTAACGGAATCGGGAACATCCTGGAGCCGCTCGCTGAAACGGCGCGCGGTCACGACGATATCGCCTTCTCCCCGACTCCCTGATGCATTTTGGCTGTCCTGAGCGGATTGGGATTGGCTGTCCTGCGCGGATTCACGCTGAGCCTCGGGTGCACTCTGAGCAATCGCGGGCCCCGTGAGCAATCCGATCAAACCCGCAGCGGCAGATCCCGTTAGCAGCCCCTTCATCATACTTCTCTTAGACAAGCCTCATCCCCTCCCGTCGGTCATTCTTGTTTCCCGAACTTTAGGATGTAGAAGGCATCAGGGAGCCGCTTGGTTCAACCTCGGTGAAGGGTGGGGCAATAGCGCAATCGGGTGGGCAACCTCTAGGTAGACGTTTCGTCTTCGGCTGGTAGCGCCGTGGAGAGGCTAGCAGCCGATGCAGCACTGCGGTTGGTGACGCCAAGTTTAGCGAAAATCCGCTTCATATGATATTTGATCGTATTCTCCGTCAGACCTAGGCGGCGCGCGATCAGCTTATTTGACGCGCCATCGCGCATGCAAGTCACGATTTGCAACTCGCGCTCGCTCAATGCGTTGATCTGATGCCGCCCAAGCGTCAAAGCACGCAGGACCGCCGCTGCATGGCGTCGGGCGCCCGCGGAAGCTTCGCCAGTGGCAGAAACTATTTGAACCAGGGCTTCAACCCTGTGGCCTTCCTCTGCAACCACTGCCGTGGCGTGTTCCTCCGCGGCAAGGTTCAAAGCTGTTTCCATTTCGCGTCGCGCCGCCGCCGTATCGCCCAACGCATCCAGAGCGAGGGCGTTCAGCAGATGTCCCTTAACCCGAGTGCGCAAGCGTTGACCACGTTCGCCGGCCACGATCATAGCCGCCGCCTCCTTCGCCGCTTCGCGTGGTTCGCCGTTTGCCAAAGCCCAAAGCGCAAGGGCCGTAGCGACCGCATCGGTGAGTCGCCAAGGCAGCGCGGCGTCTTTTTCGCCAATCGCCCGGACATGAGCGATCAGCTTCGACGCGGTTTCCAGTTCATCGGCACGGATCAGCCATGCGGCACGGACGGCGATCAGCAGTTGGTCCGTGTGACGCACTCCAACAATCTCTGCCCTAACCATGGCGTGCTTCACAAAATGGTCCATCTCCGCAAGTCCGCCGCGGCGGTAAGCGATCTCGGCCAATATGGGATGGGCGATGGCATAAGGCTCGAACCAAGCCTCCGCCTCGCCGAATAATGCCAATCCCTCGCGCATGTCTTCAGCCGCGTCTTCGACAAATCGCCGTTCGTATATGCTGGCCGCGGTCGCGATCTTCGCCATGGCCAAGATGGGCACGTCGCTCACCATTCTCTCCAACGGGAGCCGTGACATGGACGCCGCAAGGTCCGCCGACTTACGATAAGCGCCGTGGGCGAGGGCGAGGAAGACATGGTGATACTGCAGCCAGAAGCCGGTGAACCGGGTCATATCCATGCTGCGGCAAATCGCTTCGCTACGCGCCAATGCTTCGCGCGCTCCAGCTAGATCTCCGCGCATCTCTAGGATCACGCTCATCGCTGTTTCACATGAGACCCAAATAAGCGGATCATTGGGCGCCGCGGCCTTGATCGCAGTTGTCAGGAATGCGTCGTCTATCTCCGTCCCCTCAAGATAGACGCGGCAAAGCAGTTCTATTGCGTAGCCTTCAATCTGAAGGTCGGTATCATGGCCATGGGGGTCGTGGATAAAACCGCGTGTTTCGCTGCGTACGGCCTCGAGCATTGTCCAGGCTTCGCGGAACAGGCCGGATTTGAAATAGGCCAGCGCCGCCATCACGCGAAGCCGGGGATGTGCGGCAATCTGATCGAGCGGTAGGCCACGCAGGATCGCCCGCAGTTCGCTGGCGCCACCGTCTGAAAAAACATGCCAAGGGCGAAGCTCTGAGAGTAGTCGCGTGAGTACCCTTTGGTCGCCCACAGACTGGGCGTGCGCAATCGCTTCGGGATAACGGCCCTGCCTTTCAAACCAGTCTGTTGCTCTCCGGTGAAGTTCGCAAACGTGAGTGTTTGGCAGCTTCGATTGCGCGCGGGCGTATTCAACGAGCAGTGGATGAATGCGATATCCATCCCCGCCGCGTGGCGAGCCATCCGTTCGGCATCCGATAAGGCCGGGAAGTGCGCTAGCAAGGCCGTCCAGCAAAAGCGCACTGTCTGTGCGTTGGCGCACAGTATCCACCAATCCGGGTTCGACCTCATCAAAGATCGACAGATCGGCAAGAAGGCTTTGCTGTTCGGTCGTCAGAGTAGAAAACACCTGTTCGGCAAGAAAGTCGGCCAAGTCACCGAACCTCCCGCCAAAGTGCCGCGAAAGATCTTCGGTGCCGCCCGACCGTTGGCGCCAAATTCGGAAAAGCTCGACCGCCACCGGCCAACCTTCGGTTCGCTCGATTATCATCGCGAGATCCTGGCTGTCGGCCGGCATGTCCATCAGGCGACTGATCTCATCCCCATTGAACCGTAATTCGGACGAATCGATCACTTGCACGGCACCTTGGACCCGCAAGTGAGAGACAGCCAGTTCGGGTTTTCTACGTGCGCTCAACGCCACGTGAACGCGCTCGGGCGCTGTCTCAACGAGAACTTGAAGCAGACCATTGGTGTCAGGCGTTTCGATCCGGTCGAACGCATCTATGACGATGACGATGTCCTCATCGGCGAATTCCAGCGCGAGAAGGAGGGCATCGAGCGCCCTCTCGGGTTCTGCATCCTCAGTATGGAGCAACCCCGTCTGCGTCATATCGACGCCGGCATTGTGAATGGCGCTCGCCAGCATGCGAATGAAAAGTGCCGGCTCGCGTTCGCGTTCTGCCGCAGTATACCAGGCGACCTTTACGCCGCTGGTCAAGAGAGCTTCGCGCCACTGCGCGAGCGCTATCGTCTTGCCTGCGCCGGCGGGTCCAATCAATTCGGTCAAACGACCGCCACGTGCTAGATTCAGCGACCGCAGTACCGAACTGCGTTCGACTAGCCCCATTCCCACCCGATGCGGAGCGAGACGCGCGGAAGCACCTTCGCTGAGGCGAGGCGGCGTCTCGCTAATAGACTTGGTGGTTTGTGGTCTGATCGTAGAACGCTCCATAACCGCATTTACGACAAAGGACGACCACCTCCATCACGCTACTAGCCATAAGCGTCCGTCGCTTAAACGTCCATTAGGAGCCGGCGAAAGCTCGCTCGACGACGAAGTCGCCAGGATGGCTACCTGAACCTTCAGCCATCCCACATTCTAGTAGAAGCTGCTTGGTTTCGTTGAGCATCGCTGTGCTCCCGCAAATCATGACGCGATCGCGACCACTGTCAAATCTGGGCTGTCCGATATCACTGAAAAACTTGCCGGAACGGATCAGGTCAGTAATCCTTCCCATTGTGTGAAAAGGCTCACGGGTGACGCTTGGGTAATAAATTAAGCGGTCCCTGACGAGGTCCGCAAAAAAATCATGGGCAGGGAGCTCGTCTAACAGGAGTCCTTGATAGCTCAAATCGGCGATTTCTCGGCACGTGTGAGTGATGACGACCTTGTCGAACATCTCGTATGTCTGCGGATCGCGCGCGATACTGAGAAAAGGCGCGAGTCCTGTCCCAGTCGACAGCAGATACAGAGTGCGACCCGGGCGAAGTCCACCCATCACCAGTGTGCCCGTTGGCTTGCGACCGATTAAGATTCGATCGCCACGACCAATTTGGCGAAGGCGAGATGTGAAGGGGCCGTTCGGCACTTTGATACTGTAGAACTCTAGCGTCTCGCTCCACGAGGGACTGGCAATCGAATATGCCCGCAACAGCGGACGGCCTTCAATGGTTAGGCCGAGCATGACAAACTGGCCGCTTTGGAAACGAAATCCGGGATCTCGAGTTGTTTGAAAGCTGAAGAGCTCATCGGTCCAATGGTGGACTGCGATGATCTCCTCATCGAAAAACGCCGGGGATTTGGTAACGACCGCGTTCTCCGTCGTCATTGGAAACTTGAAATCTGGTCGAGCGCCTTTTTCTGCTTGGCGTGTTTGGGAACCGTTGCATTGTCAGCGGGATGTCCAACCACCAGCAGAATGTAGGCCTTTTCATGTTCTGGCCTGCCGAGAATCTTGTTCAGAAAGCTCATCGGGTTTGGTGTGTGGGTTAGCGTGGCGAGGCCAGCGTGGTGAAGGGCCGCGATCAGGAAGCCGGACGCGATTCCAACGGACTCTGGCACATAGTAGTTCTTGCGAGGCTTACCGTTCTCCATACCTTTGCGCTCGCCGAAGATAACGATCAGCCAAGGGGCAATTTCGAGGAATGGCTTGTTTGCGTCGGTACCGACCGGCTCGAGAGCGGACAGCCATTCCGCTCCGGCACGGCCTGAATAAAAGTCGCGCTCTTCGTCCTCTGCCGCTTCCCGGATTTTAGACTTCAGTTCCTGGCCACTGATAACTGCAAAGTGCCACGGCTGGTGGTTTGCACCGCTCGGCGCCGTCCCTGCCGCAAGCAAGCACGCCTCGATAACCTCTCGCGGTACAGGTCTGTCGGTGAAGTCGCGGACGGTGTGGCGGCGCTTGATCTCCGCATAAAACTCTTTCGACCGCGCGATCATCTCTTCGTCGCTGAAATCCATCCGATCGGGCAGCGGCATAGGTTCGTAAGCCATCATATCTCTCCTGATGTCGAGAAGGCCTGTCTATATTACCTGTGTAAATCGCCTGTCAATATTAACTTAAAACTTTCTAAGAGTCTGCGGGTCGGTTACAGCGTCCGAATGGCGAACAAAGCGATGAGCAAATCTGAATCACCGGTGGAAACGGTTGTCGCGGCGCTTGTCGCCGGCATTCGAGAAGGCCATCTTTCCCCGGGCCAGCGGCTCGTCGAAGGCGAACTAGCATCGCGCCTTGGGGTCGCGCGGACAACGATTCGCGAGGCTCTTCAGCGTCTCGAAGTTAATGGCCTTGTCACCCAGGAACGCCATCGCGGTTTTCTGGTCCGGCAGCTTTCTCAGGCGCGCCTTCAGGACATGTATGAGGTCCGCGAAGCTCTCGAAGCGCTGGCTGCTCAACTGGCGGCGCCCAAAATCAAGGTTCGCCCCGACGCGTTAGTAGCCGTCATGGCGCGGCTTAACGAGGCGACGGCGACGAAAGATCTCAAGGCGTTCACCGAAGCAAATCATGATTTTCACAGTCTCATCCGGCATATTTCCGGGAACGAAATTGCGGAGGACATGCTCGAGCGGCTTGATTTGTCTGTTTATCACCTCCAGTTTCGGCTGCTTATCGAACGGCCCCAGGTTTTCTCGACGAACGAGGATCACCAGCGCATTGCCGATGCTCTCTTCGCGGGCGACGGTAATCTTGCCGCGCGCGAGTCAGCCAAGCACGTCCGTCATTCCCTCGGCGAACTGCTAAAGCTTCCGGCAACAATGTTCGGTCAGGGTTGAGAGGCTGTTTGGGAAATCGCAATTGAGGGATTTCGCGTGTGTTTAGTCCCGGCATTGATGGTGTAACATTCAGCCTCAAATGCCGGGACTGAACATCTAACCGGGTGGCGCGCTTAATCGACTGCACGGTTCTCGGTGAACTCTTCGATCGGCCGACTGACTTCGACCTGCTGACCTACTGGTAGGCAGCGACCCGGCAGCTTGAGGCCAAACTCCATCCGCATCGCGCGACGCTGCGGGCCTCGCTCGCGGTGCGAAATTGGTGGACTTGCTGAGCCCGCGAACCTCAGGGCAGACAGCATCGGCAGAGCCGGACGCCGCAGGCTGGCGAACATCATTGTTCGTGTCAGCGGAACGCTCGACCGCGCGACTCACGATCTACTGCGTCTCGGAAACGAAACGGAAGTCCTCGATCCGCCGGAACTGCGCGAGAATATTATCCAAATCATCTTGATCATGCTAGCGATCAATCGAGTCGAAATTTGAAAGAAAAGCCTTCCTGCTACGGCTGAAGCATACTCGGCCCTCATCTTGGCATCCAGCAAGAATTCGATCGTGCCTTACGCAAGGCGCTACCACGACCCTATTCCAGGCGCCCGATCAGCCGTTCGCGCGCAGCGGGCCAGTCGTCTTCGGTGATCGAATAGAAGACGGTATTTCGCCAAGAACCGTCCGGGCGCCGCTTATGCTTGCGGAACGTTCCCTCGAAGCTCGCGCCGAGCTTGGATATGGCGGCGCGCGAGCGTGCGTTGCGCTCGTCGGTCTTGAACTGGACGCGAACCAAGCCGCTCGCAAAGGCGTGATCCAGCAAGAGGAGTTTTGCTGCCGGGTTTATCGTTGTCCCCTGCGCGATCGGGGAATACCACGTTCCGCCAATCTCGATGCCGTCATCTTCGAGGCGGATGTCGAGATAACAGCTTTGCCCAACGACCACACCCTCAGGGTTAAAGACGACGAATGGCATCCAGCGCCCGGCAGCGCGTTCGCCGAGCAGCCAGTCGAAATAGGCGTCAAACCCCTCGGCGATGTTGAACGGCTGCAGCGTCCAGATCGCGGGGTGCGCCCCCGCCACCGCAAGCGACGTACGATGCCGTTCCTCGACCGGTTCAAGTGTGGCGTAAGCGTTGGACAGTTTCATGGCAGTCAGCGTTGCGGACATCTATCGGCCTCCTTCGACGGCGCGGATCGCATCGAGCGAGGTGGTCGAGGTAACCGCCTGCGGGTCGGGTTGGCAACCGTCTGACCTATCGGCGGATTGATTGACTCGCCGCCTAAGTTAGCGAAAATCCCCCGAACGATTGGCAAACGCCGAAAGCGCTATTTCGACTGAGACTCGACTCGCTTCTTCCCGCTAGCCTTGTGCGGCTTGTGGGGGGTGGCAAGCGCGCGTTTTAAAGCCGCCTCCATGCGGGCGGCGGTCTGCGCCTCAGAGTAGGAATCGTCAGGCATGGGCTCATCGGGAACCACCAAGAAGTCTCCAATGGTAGACGTGCTGGCGGACTATCTAAACCGCCAGCCCAAGGAAAGCGACTATGCACTAATCGGGCACATCGCGCTCCAGCAGACCGGCCTAGGTCACCGACTCGTTATGTCGCAACCAAATCCGGATTGAAGCGAGTTGGACGGAGGCGAGGAAGTTGTCGTCGCGTTTGTCGTATCGGGTTGCGACGGCACGGTGTTTGAGCTTGTTGAAGAAGCGCTCGACGAGGTTGCGATATCGGTAGAGGGACGGGCTGAACGCGGGGATGCGTTTGCGATTGAGCATGGGTTTGACGCAGGCCCATGCCCCGCGCACACCGCCGGACAGCGCTGCACCAACTTGCGGCGGCTGATCGTGCATGAGGAGGTTTACGACCGGCTGATCCCCAAGCTGGTGTCGGTTTACAAGGCGATTGCCATCGGCGATCCGAGCGCGCCCGAGACGCTCGTCGGTCCGCTGATCGATGGAGATGCCTTTGCGGCGATGGAAAATGCGCTCGAAGCCGCGCGCGCGGCGGGTGCACGTGTCCACGGCGGCCGCCGGGTCGACGTACGATCGATCCCGATGCGCCGCTGGCCCATAGTGCGGGCTAGTCTAGTGGCGACCTGCTCGGCAAGATGGAGCGCTTCCAGCATGAAGAGTTCGCGCTCCGAAGCCCTATCTTTTCCAACTATGAGCTCTTGTGCCAAGTGACCTCGAACAACGCTCGGATCATCCGCGCCGCTGTGCTCAACAAGGGCGGCGACACGTTGCATGTGATCTTGTAGGGCGATGAATTCGTGAAGCGCTAAATAGGAAGGAACACTTCAGACGCTAAAGTGGGATTTCGGTCGTGTATTTGATCTGACGGAGCGCGAAAAGCGACGAAGCAGTCGCAACGACAGCCTGTTTGAGTAAAGTTCGCATCAGGAAATGCTCGTAATCTTCGACATCCCCGACAATGATACGAAGCATAAAATCCCACTCTCCCGAAATCGAATAGCATTCCATGATCTCGCTCCGCCCGTCGACAAAGGTGCGGAACTCGGCCTCCGAACTTTCTCCATGCGATTTCAGGCGAACATGGCAGAAAACGGTAACGCCCTTGCCCATCAGGGCCGGATCGATCAGCCGCACGGCGCGGCCGAGCACGCCGTTCGCCTCAAGCGCCTTGACCCGACGCCAGCACGAAGCCGCCGAAGCTCCGGCGATGTTCGCTAGGTCGACACTGGACAATGTAGCGTCACCCTGCAGTGCCCGCGTGATTCGCCGGTCGATATCGTCGATTTGAACTGTTCGTTTCAACTGGCACCTATTTCTCGCGTACATATTGCACAAAGCGCTCGGAGATTTCAAATCTGATAAGCATATTTCACGCAAATATGCAATTTTGACGATATGGAAAGCAGTGTCATTGATCGGTTCGCCAGCGCGGCGACGGGAGTACTTGCGTCACTGCGTGAGCAGCAGCCGGACTCGCTTCTGAAGCTCATCGGCGCGCATCGCACGGATCCGCGAGCGCACAAGATCGATGTCGGTGTCGGGGTCTATCGCGACGCCGCCGGACAGACCCCGGTCTTCGCGGCGGTGAAGGAGGCGGAACGGCGCCTGAGCGACACGCAGGAATCGAAGTCATATCTCGGCGCTGCCGGCGATACGGTTTTCGTCGATCTCGTTCACGCGTTGGTGTATGGCGACGCCGTGTCGCGCAATGTCACGGCCGGAGTGCAGACGCCCGGGGGCACTGGGGCGTTACGTTTGGCATTCGATCTTCTGATGGCGGCCAGTCCAGGCGCACGCGTTCATGTCGCGCTACCAACCTGGCCGGTTCATCATTCGATCCTCAAAACGGTCGGCGCGACCGTCGTGACGCATCGGCACTGCGATTTATATACACAAACCTTGTGCTTCGATGAGATGCTGGCGGCGTTCGAGCGGGCTGAAGCGGGCGACGCGGTGCTGCTCCATGGGGCCTGTCACAATCCCACCGGCATCGACTTTTCGCTCGACCAGTGGCGTGCGCTTGCCGTTGTCTGCCGTCAACGTCATCTGCTGCCGATCATCGACTTCGCCTATCAGGGGCTGGGCGACGGCGTGGATGCGGACGCGGCGGGGCTGCGGCTGCTCGTCGCGACGGTCGATGATGCGATCGTTACCTATTCGTGCGACAAAAATTTTGGCCTTTATCGAGACCGTGTTGGCGCACTGTTCGTCAAGGCCGGCGACGCCGCAAGTGCCGAAATATACCAAGCCAATTTGCTGACACTGGCGCGCTCGCTCTGGTCAATGCCGCCAGATCACGGCGCAGCGGTGGTGCGGCTGGTTCTGCAAGACGACGACTTACGCCGGTCTTGGTCGGCGGAACTCGACGACATGCGCATCCGGCTCGCTGACGTGCGCGCATGTCTCGCCGCAATCGATCCACGTCTCGCGTCGATCGCGGCGCAGCGCGGCATCTTCTCGACTCTACCGCTCGGCGACGCGGCGGTGGCGGCGCTGGCTGTGGACAGCGCGGTCTACATGGCCGCACCCGGGCGTATCAACATCGCAGGGCTCGTTCCTGCGCAGATTGAGCCGTTCGCGCGCGCGGTGCTCGCTCATATTCCAGCAGGAGCCAGTCATGAATGATGTCGCCTTGCTGCGCGAGAATGCCGACACGTCCACCTCATGGGGCACGCTCGAATATACCGACTGGCGCGACGAGAACATGTCGTGGAAGCAGACCTGCTATATCGGCGACTGGAGCTATCTCGACGAGTTTCACCTGAGCGGCCCCGATGCGCAGCGCTTCTTTTCCGATCACGCGATCAACAGCTTGGCCAAGTTTGACGTCGGCCAGGCCAAGCACGCAGTGTTCTGCAACCTTGCCGGCAGGGTGATCGGCGAGGGTGTGCTCCAGCGGCTGGGCGAGGAGGAGTTAGAGTTCCAGTCGCGCGGCCCTGCGGTACTGTGGCTCGCCTATCGGCTCGAGAAGGGCGGCTATGCGGCGAAGGCGACCATAAAGCTAGACAAGTTCAAGCTCCAGGTGTCCGGTCCAAACGCGCTGGCAGTCTGCGAAAAGGCGGCTGGTGGCCCGCTCAGCAATATCGGTTTTATGCGCTTCCGTGGGGGTGCCGTCGCCGGAGCGGAGTTGATCTTTTTACGCCAAGGTATGGCGGGCGAGATCGGCTTTGAACTGCAGGGACCGCGCGACAAGGCGGAAGCAGTGCGCGCCGCGATCCTCGACGCGGGCGCCGAGTTCGGCATCCGGCGGCTTGGCTCGCGCACCGCGATGATCAATCATCTCGAAGCCGCGTTCCCGACCGTGACGCATGACTATCTTCCCGCGATTGAAGACACGCCCGAGGCCGAGTTCTACGCACTCCATGCCGGTCGGATGCCCGCCTATGGGTCGCCCGACTGGTTCCGCAGCTTCGCGCGCACGCAGAAGGTGAAGGGCAGCTTCGAAAGTAATGATCCGAGGGACTGGTATCGCTCGCCCATCGAGCTCGGCTGGCAGAAGTCGATCAAGTTCGATCATGAATTCTATGGCCGCGCCGCGCTCGAAGCCGAAATGGCCGACATCAAGCGCGTCCGCCGCACGCTCGTGTGGAACAGGGATGATGTGATTGAGGTGTTTGCCTCGCTGTTCGAAAATGACGTGCCCTACGAGTACATGGAGTTCCCGCGCCACCAGTGGAACGTGATGTACGCGAGCAAAGTAATGGACGGTGAGCGGCTGGTCGGCGTTGCCACCTCGCGCGGCTACAGCTACTATTTCCGCAAGATGCTGAGCCACGTCGTGATCGACGTGGATTATGCGGAGCCGGGCACCGAATTGACGCTAGTCTGGGGCGAGCCTTGGACGCGCCAGAAGACGATCCGCGTCACCGTCGCGCCTTCCCCATTCAAGACGGACAATCGTCGAGCTGACTTAACGGTGCCCACGACATGAGCGCGCCCTTCTCGGTTGAGATTCAGAGGGCGCATTTCATAGATGGCGAATACGTCGCTGGCGACGCGACGTTCGATATCTTCTGTCCGGTGGATCAAGCACCGCTCGGGGCGATGGCGACCGGCGACGAAGAGCATGTCGACGCCGCCGTCTCCGCCGCCACGCGGGCATTCCCGGCTTGGGCGGCGCTGGGTGCGGAAGGGAGGCTGCCTTATCTGAAGCGATTCGCCGAGGAGATCGGCAAGCGTGCCGACGCGCTCGCCATCGCCGAGGCGAACGACGCCGGCGTGCTGCTCGCGCGGATGCAGCACGGTATCGTCCCGCGCGCGATGCTCAACATCACCTGGTTCGCCGAGGCCGCGCTGACGCTCCGGGACCGGGTAATCCAGACGCCGCAGGCGACGCACCATATCCGCCACGATCCGGCGGGCGTGTGCGCGATCATCACGCCGTGGAACTCGCCGCTGATGCTGACGACGTGGAAGGCGGGACCGGCGCTCGCGAGCGGCAACACGATCGTTATCAAGCCGCCCGAATGGGCGCCCTTGTCGTGTGCGCTGCTCGCCGAGGCGGCGGCCGCTGCCGGACTGCCGCCGGGGGTGTTCAACATGGTGCATGGGCCAGGTGCGACCACCGGTGCCGCGCTCGTTGCCGATCCGCGGCTGGCGCGGATCTCGTTCACCGGGTCGGCGGCGACCGCGCGCCTCATTGCCGGGGTCGCGGCGCATAATCTGGTGCCGTGCAGCCTAGAGCTTGGCGGCAAATCGCCGTTCATCGTGCTGGCCGACGCCGATCTCGACCAAGCGGCGGCGACGGGCGCGCTGATGTATCGCAATGCAAGCCAAGTGTGTCTGGCGGGCACGCGCTTCCTGGTCCATGCCGATATCCGCGATGCGTTCGTGGAAAAGATGCGCTCAGTCGTCGACAAGCTCGTCATCGGCGATCCGCGCGATCCGGCGACCGAGGTCGGCCCAATCATCCACCCGCGCCAATTCGAGCGGGTGAAGAGTTATGTCGAGCGCGCGATCGTGGGCGGCGCGACGGTGTTGTGGGGAGGTGAAGCTCACCCATTCGGGCCGCTCTATTTCCAGCCGACGATGCTGACCGACGTGGCGAACGACGCCGAGATCGTGCAGGAGGAGGTGTTCGGCCCCGTCCTCGTCCTCCAGACCTTCGGCGACGATGCCGAGGCAATCGCGCTCGCCAACAGCACCCGCTACGGCCTGGGCGGCGTGTGCTTCGGTGAGACCGTGCATGCGACCTCGGTGGCGGAACAAGTGCGCACCGGCTTCATCTGGGTCAACAGCTTCGGCATCCGCGATCTCGCCGCGCCGTTCGGCGGGCGCGGCCAATCCGGTATTGGGCGCGAGGGCGGCGACTGGAGCTTCGATTTCTTCTGCGACGTTAAGGACGTGATGGTGCCCGCCAAACCCTTCGTCCCCAGTTTCGCGCATCGGTGAGGGCATCGGTATGGGTCAGATCGTCGGCGCGGCGCTGGTGTCGCATCATCCGGGGCTGATGCAGGATCAGGATTTCCGCATCCGCATGGGCAACGGCGCGGATTCGGACCTGATTGCCGGGTTCGCGCGGTTGCGCGAGAAGCTTGATGCGGTGCGGCCCGATGCGGTGGTGATTCTTGATACGCACTGGTTGACCACTGGTTATCATCTGGTCGATGCCGGCGCGCGTTACTCGGGATCGTACATCTCCGACGAGATGCCCTGGTATCTCAACGGCCAGGCCTATGACTATCGCGGCGAGCCCGCGCTCGCGCGGTTATGCCAAGAGGTCGCCGAGGAACGCGGCGTGATGACGCTGGCGATCGACGATCCCGCGCTGCCGAGGCACTATGCGACGATCAACGTCGTGAACAAGCTGATCCGGGGTGAGCGCGTCGTCACGGTCGGCAATTGCCAGAACTGCCAGACCGAACGTTTTCTCGAGATGGGCGCGGTGCTCGGCGAGGCGATCAGCCGGTCGGGCCTCAGGGTTGTACTGCTCGCCTCGGGTGCGCTCAGCCACAAGTTCGTCGAGATCGACTGGCGACAAAGAAATCCGCGCATCTATGATCCCGAGAACATCTCCGATCCCGCCAACGCGACGAGCGACCGCGAGGCAATCGCGCTGTTCGAACAGGGCCGTCACGACCTGATCGTCAAACGCTTTCCGAGTGTCTACCGCAAGATTCCTTGGGAGGGGCTTGGCGGCCATTACCTGCAGATGGTTGGCGCGTTGGGCGGCGCTGAATGCCGCGCCAAGGGCGAAGTGCTGTCCGAATATGAGAATGCGCGCGGGACGGGCAATGTCCATATCTGGTTCGACGTTGACGCGGGAGAGGCGCGATGAGCGTTCTCGACGGACCTCGGATCGAGCGGCGTCAGGTTATTGTTAGGGGCAGCGCGTGTTGGGGGACGATGACGGGCGACATGCTGCATCTCGACGATGGCCGCAGCGTCGATCCGCGCGATCTCGTCCACCTGCCGCCGCTCGCGGTCCCGCCGAGCAAGATCATCGCGGTCCACCTTTCTTATGCCTCGCGTGGGATCGAGAGCCGCGACAACCCCAAACCGACCGAGACGCCGACCTATTTCACCAAGCCGATCACGTCGCTGAACGGCCATGAAGGCGAACTGGTGAAACCCGATGGCGTCGCCTACCTAAACTACGAGGGCGAATTCGCGGTCGTCATCGGCAAGCTCGCGCGCAACGTCACGCCCGACGAGGCGTGGGACCATATCGCCGGCTTCGCGCCCGCGCTCGACATGGGCGCGCAGGATTTCCGCGACACCGATCAGGGTTCGATGCTGCGCGTGAAGGGCATGGACGGCTTCTGCCCAATCGGACCCGGCATCGTCTCGGGCATCGACCCGCGTAACGAAACGCTACGGGCGTATCGCAACGGCCTGCTGGTGCAGGAGGCGCGGATTGGGGAAGAGATGATCTGGGGTCCCGATTACATGATCGCCGACATTGCGCGCTATATCACGCTGCTGCCCGGCGACATCCTCCTGACCGGCACGCCTCAGCATTCGCGCTCGCTCGATCCCGGCGACACGATCGAAGTCGAGATCAGCAATATCGGGCGGCTGAGGAATCGCGTCGTCGCCGGGCCGAAGCCCCGCGCCGAGGGGATCGGCCATCCCCCGATGGACACCCCCGAAGTGCGTCGCGTCGCATTGGGCTTCGACGAGCGCGTGCGCCCCGATCTGGTCGCGAATTATCGCGAGGCAGCGATCCGGAACGGGGAATGATCGCGATCGACTATTTGGCGACAGCCTTTTCGGGGCGACTTTTGACTGACGCCGAGGACATGGTGCCGTTCCTGACCGACTGGCGCGGACTGTGGACCGGCCGCGCGCGCGCCGTGGCGCAGCCCGACACCCCGAACGATGTTGCGCGTGTCGTGCGCTGGTGCGCCGCGCATCGCGTGGCCGTTGTGCCGCAGGGCGGCAACACTGGCTTGTCGGGCGGCGCGACCCCGGACGACAGCGGCACTGCGATCGTGCTGTCGCTTGCGCGGCTCAACCGTGTGCGCGGGGTCGACACCGTCAACGACACGATCACCCTCGACGCCGGGTGTATCCTGCAACACGTGCAGGAGACAGCGGACGCGAACGACCGGCTGTTTCCGCTGAGCCTCGCCGCCGGAGGGACCTGCACGATCGGCGGCAATCTCGCGGCCAATGCCGGCGGCACGTCGGTACTGCGTTATGGCTCTGCGCGCGCGCTATGCCTCGGAATCGAAGTCGTCACCGCATCGGGCGACATCTGGGACGGGCTGCTGGGCTTGCGCAAGGATAATAGCGGCTATGACTTACGCGATCTATTCATCGGCTCGGAAGGGACGCTAGGGGTCATCACCGGTGCGGTGCTGAAGCTGTTCCCGAAGCCGCGCGCGAAAGTGGCGGCATTCGTCGCGGTGGCCTCGCCCGGGGCGGCGCTTGCGTTGTTCGCCCGCGCACGCGCCGCGCTAGATACAGCGGTCACCGCGTTCGAACTGCTGTCGGAAACATGCTTGGCCGTCGTGCTCGAACATGTCGCCGCTGCTCGCCGCCCACTCGAAACGCGGGCGCCCTGGTACCTCCTGATCGAATTGACCGACCAGCGCAGCGAAGACGCCGCGCGCGCCGATCTCGAAACGCTGCTCGCGGCGGCGCATGTTGAGGCGTTGATCCTCGACGCCGCGATCGCCGGCTCGATCGCCCAGTCGCGCGCCTTTTGGGGCCTGCGCGAAGGCATCTCGGAGGCGCAGGGTGCCGCAGGCAAGACCATCAAGCACGACCTCGCGGTGCCGATCTCGCGCATCGCCGACTTCCTCATTGAATGCGACGCAGCGGTGGCGTCGCGCTGGCCCGATCTGCGCTTCGTTACTTTCGGACATCTGGGCGACGGCAATCTCCACTATAACTTCTCAGCGTCGCCCGGCGCCGACCAGGCGGCGTTCCTCGCCCGGCAGGACGCGATCAACGCGCTCGTCCACGATCTGGTGCGCGCGCACGGCGGGTCTATTTCGGCCGAACATGGGCTCGGCGTGCTGCGCCGCGACGAGGCGGCGCGGTTCCGGTCGCCTGTGGAAGACGCGCTGATGCGCGCGATCAAGCAAGCCCTCGATCCGCTCGGCATCATGAACCCCGGCAAGCTGCTTGCCCTACCTGACACCGCAGGGTGAAAGGGCGATCATGGCACTTCCCCGCGACATTATCGACACGCTCGCTCGCCGGCTCGATGACGCCGAGCGATCGTGCACGCAGTTGCGGCAGTTCTCGCTGGCGCATCCCGACATGACGATCGACGATGGCTATGCGGTGCAGAAAGCATGGGTCGCGCGCAAGACCGCTGCCGGACGCCACGTGATCGGCCATAAGATCGGGCTGACCAGCCGCGCGATGCAGCGCGCCACCAGCATTACCGAACCCGATTACGGCGTGCTGCTCGACGACATGCTGTTCACGACCGGCGATACGCTGCCGTTCGATCGCTTCATCGAGCCGCGCATCGAGGTCGAACTCGCCTTTGTGCTGCGCGAGGCACTTGCGGGGCCGGGTGTGACGCTCGAACAGGTGCTGGCGGCGACCGCCTATGTCGTCCCCGCGCTCGAGCTGATCGACGCGCGGATCGACCGGATCGACGCGGCGAGCGGGATGACGCGTAAAGTGTTCGACACGATCGCCGACAATGCAGCCAACGCCGCGATCATCGTCGGCGACATCCACACTCCGCCCGACGCGCATGACTGGCCCTGGGCATCGGCAATCCTGCGGCGCAATGGCGGGATTGAGGAATCGGGGGTCGCCGCCGCTGTGCTCGAGCATCCCGGCAACGGCGTCGCTTGGCTCGCCAACAAACTTGCGCCCCACGGCGTAGCGCTGGAGGCAGGGCAGATCGTGCTCGGCGGATCGTTCACCGCGCCGGTGACGGTCGCGCGCGGCGACGATTTTCTTGCCGATTACGGGTCGCTCGGCATGATCGCGGCGCGCTTCGCATGACGCCGCTCGCCAACCCATTCAAGGCGACGCTGCGCGCGGGCCGACGGCAGATCGGGCTGTGGCAGGCGCTCGCCAACCCCTATACCGCCGAGATTTGCGCGGGCGCCGGGTTCGACTGGCTCCTGTTCGACGGCGAACATGCCCCCAACACGATCCCGACGATGCTCGCTCAGCTTCAGGCGGTGGCGCCGTACCCGGTGCATCCGGTGGCGCGGCTGCCGGTCGGCGAAACTGCGCTGATCAAGCAATATCTCGACATAGGTTTCCAGACATTGCTGATCCCGTTCGTCGAGAGTGCCGAGCAGGCGCGGATACTGGTGCGCGCGACGCGCTATCCGCCCGCCGGCGTGCGCGGCATCGGCACGGGCCTCGCGCGCGCGGCGCGGTGGAACCGGACGCTAGACTATCTCGACGCAGCAGATGCTGAGATTTGCCTGCTGGTACAGATCGAAACGACGGCGGGGCTCAGCGATCTCGACGCGATTCTGGCGGTCGACGGGGTCGACGGCGTGTTCGTCGGCGCTGCCGACCTGTCGGCTGCCATGGGCTATCGGGGGCAGCCGTTGCATCCCGAGATGGCGGCGGTGATCGACTCTGTCATAGCGCGGATCGTGGCGGCGGGCAAGGCGGCGGGAACGCTCGCGCTCGACGTCGACACCATCGCGCGCACCGCCCGCGCCGGCTGCTCGTTCATCGCCGTCGGCACCGATGTCGGACTGCTCGCCAAGGGCAGCGTCGAACTCGCGCGCGGCGCGGGCGGAGTGGTGGCTATTGAAGGAATGACGTGATGAAGATCGGAATCGTCGGCGCGGGTGCCATCGGTGGCTGGCTGGGGGTAAGGCTGGCGCGTTCGGGCCACGCGGTTAGCGTGCTTGCCCGTGGCGACACACTCGCCGCGCTGTCGGACCGCGCGTGGCGGCTGGAAATCGGCGGTGAAACGCTCGACGTCAAGGTGCGGGCGAGCGAGCGTGCAGAGGCGCTGGGACCGCAGGATGTCGTGTTTGTCACGGTTAAGGGGCCAGCGCTTCCTGCCCTCGCGCGGACGCTGACGCCGCTGGTCGGTGCCGATACAATCGTCGTCCCGGCGATGAACGGCGTGCCGTGGTGGTTCCTGCTCGGCGGCGGCGGCGAACTGAGCACAACGCCGCTCGCCTCGGTCGATCCCGATGGTGCGATCACCTCCGCCATCCCGCTCGATCGGGTGCTCGGCTGCGTCGTCCATGCTGCCGCGACGCTGCGTGGACCGGGCAACGTCATCCACAAGGCCGGCAACCGCCTGATCCTTGGCGAACCCTCCGGCGCGGCGTCGCCCCGGCTCGACGCGGTCGCGGACGCCCTCATCGCCGCAGGGTTCGACGTCGAGCGCAGCGACCGCATCCGCTACGATATCTGGTACAAATTATGGGGCAACATGACGATGAACCCCATTTCGGCGATCACCGCCGCGACCTGCGACAAGGTGCTCGACGATCCGCTCGTCGCCGCGTTCGCGCTACGCGCTATGGCCGAGGCACAAGCCATCGGCGCGCGCATCGGCTGCGCGATCCCAGAACGCGGGGAAGATCGCAATGCCGTCACGCGACAATTGGGCGCATTTAAGACCTCAATGCTGCAGGATGCCGAAGCTGGCCGGCCGCTCGAAATCGACCAGCTTATCGCCGCGCCGCGCGAAATTGCGCGGATGCTTGCGATGGACACGCCGAACATCGACGCCTTACTTGGCCTGACGCGATTGTTCGCTCAAACCAAGGATCTCTATCCGCGATCCTCGAGAGCCAGCGCAGACAAGGCCCCGACCGCGCCGATCATCTCAACCGATGAGCAATTGAAAAACACCGAATGAAGGGATCATCTATGGACCGCCTGAAACCATTCGAGTGCCTTGTCGCTGGGCGAAATCTCATCATCAAAAGGCCGCTGCCTGACCGCTCGCATGTTCCGGCGAGGTAGCGCTGAGCTCGCCTGTCACAGGATCGCGGCTGGCCGGAACCCAGTGACCCTCGGCGAGCCAGGCGTCGTCCTTCGCCGCCTGATGCACACTCAGCCCGCTCGCGGCGAGCAGCGCGGGATCAAAGTCGCCCTCGACGACACGCGCCTGCGGGGTCGGATCGTCAGCGTCCATCGCGAACAGCCCGACCGCCGGTGCATTGGCGGCATCGACCGCGTTCATGCCGAAATCGGTCATATTGAGCACGCACTGTACGGTCTTCTGATGCAAGCCCATGTTCTTCGACGCGAAGCCGCTCACCCCGACACCGTCCTTCAGCATGATCCCTACCTCAAGCGGCAACACGGTGTATCCGCCAGGTCCCGCCGCCGCCACCAGAGGTTGTTGGATGGCCGCGGAATCGACGATGCTCACGCCGTCGACAACGATCGTCGTCTTGCCCCAGCACACGCAGTTCGAGGAATGGCAGAGCGCGGCGATATTGCCCCATTGGTCAATCGCGGTGACGGTGTCGGAATGACCGCCAGCGCGCGGTTGCATGAAGCTGCCTGCGCCGTTTATCGCTTGCCATAATGTGTCGGCATGGGACCGGGTCCGGCGGACCTCGGGATCGAAACTGATGTTCTCAAACCCCGGCACGGCCTCTATCCCAGGAAAGCCGGACAACATTATGTTGTTGGTGATGAGGTTGATGTCACGAAAGCTTTCGGGCGAGCGGGTCCAATGCCCCTTCGCCTTGATTCCTGCGGCGTCGGCGAGGTGAAGCGCCTCGATGAGGTTGGTGGAGCCCGCGCCGGCCTCCGGGCCGCCCAGCAATGCGATATCGTAACCGCCGCGCGAGACGGTAATCGGAGCGTGCCATTCGACCGCATAGCTTGCGATGTCTTCGGCGGTCATTGTCCCGCCGTCGCGCTGGACAGCTTGGGCGGCGCGCTTTGCCCATTCGCCCTCGTACATCCAACAAGACCCATATTCGGCGACGCCTCGGAGCGTCGCCGCCAGCGCGATCTGGCGAAAATGATCGCCCTTGCTGTAGAGGGCTCCGTCGGGCCGCACGAATATCGCCGCCGTTTCGGGGAGCCGACGCAAGTCGTCTCCACGCAGCGCGATATAATAGTCAAGCTCCTCGCCAACCGCGAAACCATCTTCGGCAAGCTCGATTGCGGGCGCGAAGATCTCCGCGCGGGGCAACTTGCCGTATCGCGTCAGCATCGCGTCGAGCGCACGGAAGAAGCCGCCGACAAGCGCAGCGCGTCCGGTCGGTTCGCTGCCACCACCTGTGATCAGAGCCTCTTCAGCGGTGCGTATTCCCGCCATCTTGCCGGGGATCGACAACGGATCGGTTTCACCGAGACACGTCTTCCACCCGGCGCTGAGTGTCGCCACTTCGCCGCTCGCCGCAACATGATAAGCGAGGCCGAAGATGCCGAAGAAGCTGATGACCGCCCCGGCGCCGAGCACGATTTGCGCCATCGCCGCCGCCGCCGTAGCGTCGGCCGCGGATCCGCCCTGCTTGAGCGCCTCGAGCCCGATGCGCGCGGGCAGCGCATGATGTGCAGTGGTGACGATGCCATTGCGGCCCGTGGCGGTAGGATTGCCGGGCTTGCGCTGGCCCTCAAGGTGCCACCAGCGTTCGCGTTCGGCTGTCGGCCACGCAGTCGGGGAAAGGGTCATGCGAAACTCCATTCGCTAAGAAGGATTGGTTTGCCTTCAGAAATTCGCTGTCAGCGCGAACGTGGACCTGCGTGGCCGAATCACCGTTTCGTTCGAAGGGACATAGGCATTCAGCTTGCCGGTGGCGGGATCGCGCTTGGTAATCGGATAGGATCAGTCGCGAATTGCTGCAGCAATGTCTGCATCAACCGGATACCGCGCATGACAAGCTCGTCGAGAATCGATCTCTTTCCACAAACGAACCATCGATGGCCTTTCACCGGTGACGCCTCACCTCCCGATCTCGTTCCCTACTTTCGGCAATGCCCGCCAAAGGCGCCGCTATTCATTTCCTTCGGCGCGGCTTGGGCGTTGACTCCAATCGTGCGTCCTTCAGCCGTCCCACGGCCGCCGATTTTTGATCGACCGCCGGCGCCATTAAAAATTCGCCGATGCGGTCAGCGAAAACGTCCGCGGCCGGATCAGATAGGCCTGCGACGGATTGGTCTGTCCCGGCAGTAGGCGAGTAGTCGCGTAACCGGTGAGGCCATTGGCATCGGTGACGTTGGCAACCGCTGCCTGCACGCTATAGTTCCCGAACTTCAGCGATGCCCGCAGGTCCAATGTCGCATAACCTGGCGTCGTGTAATTGGGATTGGCGAAGCTCAGCGGGAACGAGCTGGTGATACCGTCCTGATAGCGCACGGTTGCGCCAAGGCCGGCCTTCACGTCCTGGCCAAGCTCAAACGCATAATCGCCGTATCCCGCGAAAGTGTAGCGGGGAGAACCCGGCAGGCGATCACCGGCGCGGGCGCCGAGAAAAGCGCCGGGTGCGGCGTCGATACGCCGGATCTTGGCAGCGTTATAGCCGAACGAGCCGCCAATCGTCAGCCCCCCGGGGACGGCATAGGACGCCTGTGCCTCTACACCCTTGACCTTGGCGGAACCGCCATTGGTGATCACCGCGAGCCCCAAAGGCGTTAGACTGGTCAGCTGTACGCCTTTCCAGTCGATATAATATAGCGACAGATCGTAGGTCAGCCGTCGATCAAGCAGTGAGCCCTTGGCGCCGAATTCATAATCTGTTGTCGTATCGGCTGTGAACCTCGCGAAGTTGGGATCCGGCGTAATGTTGGGGCCGCCGGGGCGATAGCCCGTCGCGGTGCGCGCGAACAAGCTGAGCGTCGGCGTCGGACGCCAGCGAAGATTGACCTGGTAGAGCACCTTGTTCTCGTCGATCGTGAAGGGCATGTCCACTTTTGGGCCGGGATTGCCCAGCAGCAGGCCATTCGATACCTGTCGTCCACGCTGTGAATTCGACGTGTAGCGAATACCGCCGGTCAGATCGATCTCGTCAGTGAAATAGACCGTCAGATTGCCGAAGCCAGCCGTTTCCTTGTAATTATCAAAGATGTCAGCGTTGATGAGATTGTCGAAAGGTGCCGGCAGCAATGCGCCGGTTGCCGTGAAATCGGTCGCGGTCGTCCGGTACAGGCTGCGCTGAGAGGTGTGATAGAAGCCGAGCAGGAATTCGATGGGGCCGAACTTACGGCTGGCGAAGCGGAATTCTTCAGTATCGGCATTGGTGGTCGGGGCCACATCGAATCTCACGAAAAACCCGGCCGGCGGCGGACCGCCCAAGAAGAGCGGCAGCAATGCGCCATAGGTCCGGGTGCCGTCGCTGGTCTGATCCAAACGATTGGTCGTATGGCTGTAAATCACCGTCGCCGTGCCAAGGTCGGTCTTCAAATCCGCCACCGCTTCGTAAAGTCGCAGCGCGGCAATGGTGTGCGCCCCGGCCTGATCGGACTGCATGCGCTTCCCAAACGAAGACGTGCCCGTCGCCTGGACGTTATCCTGGATCAGCGTGCCGATCGTGTCGGTGTTCTGCGTCAGGTATCGCCCGCGCAGCGTCAGACTGTCGGTCGGCTTGAGGACGACACCAAACGCGCCGCCCTGTGAGTCGGTCTGGCCGTAATTGTCCTTGCCGCTAAAAACGTTGGTAATGAAGCCGGGATCGCGCCGCCGAAAGCCCGACGCGCTGACCGCCAGAACATCTGGCACGATCGTGAGATAGGCCGAACCGCGCGCGGTAAAGCCCAGGTTTCCGCCTTCGGCGACGCTCCCGCCGAACTGGACCGACCCGGACAGGCCGCGCTGCGCGGGATCGGCGTTTTTCGGGATGACGCGGACCAGGCCGCCGAGCGACGACGCCCCGTACAGCGTGCCCTGTGGCCCTTTCAACACCTCGATCCGTTCGACATCGACCAGGTCGGGATCGGGCGTCGAATAGGCGCCGATCGCATAGGCGCCGTTGGGCGTGAATGGCGCTTCGTCGAGATAGGTCGCCGACGTGCTCGTCACCTGCAGCGAACCGGTATAAAGGCCGCGCAGAATGATCACGCCCGTGCCGCCGGCGGAGCCAAGCGCCTGGTTGAGATTGG
Organism: Sphingomonas sp.; assembly: GCF_050725575.1. Classification (GTDB taxonomy): domain Bacteria; phylum Pseudomonadota; class Alphaproteobacteria; order Sphingomonadales; family Sphingomonadaceae; genus Sphingomonas. Next base: position 41,898 of record NZ_JBOHHW010000004.1, read on the forward strand.
GGATCAGGCTGGCATAATCCTGAAATGAGCGGACATTTTGCGTTTTCAAGATGTCGGCGCTTATTACCGATACTGCCAGCGGCGCATCCTGAAGCCGCTCGGAGCGCTTTGATGCAGTGATGACGATGTCCGGTTGATCGTTCGAAGGTGGGTTTGCTTCCTGGGCGTCGGCCACGGGCGCGGTCTGCGCATGCGCGGCGGACATCAGCATCATGGACGCGACCGTTGCGACCGATGCGCCTCTCACAAGTGAAATTTTCTTCATTTTCATCCCTCCCTTGAAACAAGCATCGGTCCTTCGACCGTGCCCTTTAAAACTGAGCAGCGCCGGCCTTGGCGGCGAGGCTATGATTACAGGCAAGTGGTATCCGGGCGCTTCTCCAGCGCAGGCCATGTATGATGCCTTCGATGTCTTCGCTCGCGCTGAGCAGATACCGGGTCGGACCGATCCAAGTTGAATGCGCGCTTAGCCCTTCGAGCAAGCGCGCGATGTCCTCCTTGGTCAGGTCGGGTGCCTCGCCGCGGTCGAATGCCCTTTGAACCGTCCCCCGGGAAGATCGGGCCAATCGAGCCAGGATGACGCGACTTTTCGCCGAGATCATTTTCGACTCGCGCTGGAACAGCGGCCTTTGAGACGGTTGAGACGGTCTTCATCGGGTCCCAGCGTGTTCGGATATTGTCATCGATCCGACGTCCCCTAATGCCAACTCGCGCGCTGTGGCCTGATCTTGGGCCAACCCGGGGCGATCCAAAGGCAGCGCCGTGAAGCTGACGGTGGCGAGGGCTGCCTTTGTCATTATGGCGCCCCCAAATAGGAAAAATCCTCACCGTGCATAACACCAGACTTTCTCCACGTGGTGGCGCTAGGATACTATACTGTATTTTGTTGCCGTCAATGCGCGAGGACCGGTGACGCAAAGCACCATGCTTCCGCTGCAAGGTAAATGGAATATAACGTAAAACCAATATGATAAGACGCACCTGCCGCCAGACTCGGACTGCTGTCTAGAATGTATTGATGCATCAATGCGCTCGTACAGGCTTGTCTGTTGGTCGAAAGCGTCGCAACCTCCGCGGTGGCAGCATCGTAGTACGCAAGCCGAAGGTACCGAAAAAGCTGATCACCGCCCCGAGCAGGGACTGCGTGAGCGCTGCGGCGAGCATCCCGTGGTCGCCGAGCGCCCAGATCGAATGCCTCGATGCTGACATGTGCTGCCAACGAATTGTCGCTGTGGTCACGATCCCGTTGGTCTCGGTTGCTGTCGGATTACCGTGCTTGCGCCGCCATTCGAGCGCGAACCAATGGCCGGGGTCTTCGGTGAATCGGCTTCGCCGCATGCTCGTCTCCATCTGACGAGCTAACTTACCGATGGCATGATTCCCGGGGAGCATGTGTGGACGACCCCTGCGGTGCAAGAGCTTTTTTGCTGCGATGAGCACCGGTCGGGTGCATCCATGTGTTCGGCCTGTTCGCGCAGCACCGCATGGCTGCTGGCCCTGATGAAGTCCGCGGATCGATTCCCTAATCACGTCATCGCGCTCGAAGCGCTCTGCTCCCCTGGGTTTGGTCGATCCCCGGTCTGACCGGTTTGTCATCACTACTCAGCCGCTCCTACACCATCCTGCCACCAGCTTCAGCGAGCAGCGCGGACAGCGGTCACGCGGCGGCCGCCACGTAGACCTCGTTTCGCACCATCACCGTCCAGGCGATGCGTGCTGTCTTATTGGCGAGCCCGACGGTCGCGATCTTCACTGGCTTGCGCTCGAGAAGCTGCGCTAGCCAAGGCTGGCGGCTCGCGTCCTTTCGGGCCATGCGCATCACCGCAGTCGCGCCGACGACTAGCAGCTTGCGAAGATATCCGTCGCCTTGTTTGCTGATGCCGCCGAGCCGCTCCTTGCCGCCAGAGCTGTTCGCGCGAGGTGTCAGGCCTAGCCACGCTGCGAACTAGCGGCCGGACCGGAACAGCGAAGCATCCGGCACTGCGGCGGCGATCGCCGAGGCCGTGATCGGACCGATGCCGGGGATCGTGGCCAATCGACGGCTGGTGTCATTGGCTCGGTGCCAGGCGAGGATCTGGGTCTCGAGGCGATCGACCTCGCTTGCCAGCGATCGTAGCTGAGCGCCAATGGTGTGGAGCGCTGACCGGGCATGCGCTGGCAGCGTCTCCTGTCCCTCGTGGAGAAGCTTCATCAGCGCGGTGACCCCGCCGGGCCCCTTGCTGGCAACGATGCCATACTCCGATAGATGAGCCCGCAGCGCGTTGATCGGTGCGGTACGTTGCCGGCTCAACAGATCACGGGTCTTATGGAGCATCAGCACCGCTTGCTGCTCGACGCTCTTCACCGCCACGAAGCGCATCGTCGGGCGGGTCACCGCTTCGCAGATAGCCTCGGCGTCCGCAGCATCGGTCTTCCGGCGCTTCACGTACGGCTTCACATATACCGGCGGCATTAAACGGACATCATGACCAAGCGCGAGCAACTCCCGCCCCCAGTGATGCGCCGATGCGCACGCCTCCATCCCGACCAGGCATGGCGACAAGGGCGCGAAAAACTTCAGCACCTCCGCGCGTCGCAGCTGGCGGCGGATCAACACCGTGCCATAGGCGCTAATCGCGTGGACCTGAAACACACTCTTCGCCAGATCTACTCCGACGGTGAAGACATCTTGTTGCATGGATCGACTCCTAGACGTGGCTCAACGACCACATCATTGCACAGCTACGCTGGCGCAGGGGTCGTCCACCCCATCACGTCACAAGGCGTGCATTTCATCTCTATTGCCAATCACTCGGATGCGCGTCTCCTGTGTCAGTGCATCTCGGGTCGCCCGGCCAGCACCTTTTTCCCGCCGGGCTGCGGTTCGCTCAGGAAGGTGTGAATGTCCGTCACATCCTTCTCTGAGAGGACATCCGAAAACGATGCCATGCCTGCATAGGAATATGCGCCGCCACGCACGATATCGTTAAACGCCGCATGGGTTTCGGGGCTGATTTTCCAAAGATTGGGATAGGCGCCCAGCGTGTTGCGGACGCCATGGCATCGAAGGCAATTCGCGTAATACAGGGCCGTGCCGCGGTCCACCGAGGCCATGTCGCCGCGATATTGGGCAGGCGCATCAGTAAAAGCGATCGGCGTGCGACGCAGCGGCATCCGGACTGGCCCGCCACCGATTTTGAACACCAGCAACCGTTCGTTGTTCTCCCGCTCGATCGCTGCCGCGCCGGGTGGGAAAGCGATATGCATTGCGCCGCCATATCCGGCCGCGACCGCGATATATTGAACGCCATCGATCGTGTACGCCATCGGGGACGACATGATCCCCGTGCCGATGTTGATCCTGCGAAGGATGGCCCCATTGAACGCATCGTAGATCGTCAGAACGCCATCACCATTGCCCTGAAAGACAAGCCCTCCGCCCGTCGCCATCGTGCCGCCATTCCAGAAGTGCTGAGGCTTGGAGCTCCACACGGCCTTATGTTTCACAGGATCCCACGCGGTCAGCATGCTATCGAAACGCGGACGCGGCTGACCGGCAAACATGGCTTGCCTGGACTTGTCCTGCATCGAACCGTCCAACGCGGGAAGCGATGTCGCAACCCCCTGGAGGATACTATAAGGCTTGTAAGGCTGCTCTGCGACCGTGAAGGACATCGGCGTCTGGAGCACCGGAATATAAACAAGCTTCGTTTGCTCGCTATAAGCCATGGGTTGCCAATTATGCCCGCCGGATTCGGCGGGCCAAATAAGTTTTAGCCCTTTCGAATAGTCCGACTGCGGGGATATGACCGGGCGTCCCGTTTTCTTGTCCACCCGCTCGGCCCAAGTCACCGTCGTGTATTTCTCCGCCGACAAGAGCGCGCCCGACACGCGGTCGAGCACGTAGAAGAAGCCGTTTTTCGGTGCTTGCATGATCACCTTGCGCTTTTTTCCGTCGATGTCGATGTCGGTGAGCACCATGTTCTGGGTGGCGGTATAATCCCAGCTATCGCCCGGAGTTGTCTGATAATACCATTTCATGCGCCCGGTCTTCGCATCCAGCGCAAGGATCGAGGACAAGAACAAATTGTCCCCGCCTTTAGGGCTTCGCGTCCAAACAGGATGCGGCATACCATTGCCCGTGCCGATGAAGACGATATCGGTTTCGGGATCGTAAACCATGCTGTCCCAGGCGGTTCCGCCGCCGCCCAGCTCCCATTTCGAGTCCGAATCCCAGGTCTTGCGCGCCATGGCGACCTCGGGATGCTCGTCGCCTTTCGCCGGATTTCCGGGAACGATGTAGAAGCGCCATGCCAGCTTACCGGTTTTGCGGTTAAAGGCTGTCACATAACCTCTCGCGCCAAGTTCGGCACCACCGTTGCCGATCACGACGACATCGCCAGCCACCCGGGGGGCGCCGGTGATCGTGGAACTCATCTTGCGATCGACGAAGCTGTCGGACTTCCAGAGTTGCTTGCCGGTTTTGGCGTCCACGGCGGCGAGATAACCGTCGAGCGTCCCAACATACACAATCCCGTCCGAAATCGCGACGCCGCGATTGACGACATCGCAGCACGTGCGCCGCGCATACTGGCCGTCGACTTCCGGATCATATTGCCACAGCGGCTTTCCCGTTTTCGCATCGATCGCGTAAACGACACTCCAGGGGCCGGACAAATACATGACGCCATCGACGACGACAGGTGTCGCTTCCATGCCGCGGTGGGTCCGGCCGCGCACGACAAAGTCATCGAACTCCCAGGCAAGGCCGAGCCTGGAGACGTTATCCTTCGTGATGTATGCATCGGTATAGTAGTGCGCCGTCTCGCGCTGCCAGCCGGAGCTTTCTTGCCGGTCGCAGGCAGTCGCAAGCATCAGCAGGCCCGCACAGCCAAGCCATAATGACGGACGCGCTGTGCGTGATGTTTGATGTTGCATGAAACGGTTCCTTATCCCTTGGTCCGACATGAAGAGCACTCGCTCAGGGTTCGCTATCGGCGATCAGCGTTGTTGCCGCCCGATAAAGAACCACGCGGTCGGGAGCAGCACCAGCGTCACCAGCATCAATGCATAGCGCAGCCCGACAGAGCCCATGATCGGGCTGATCTGGGATCCGGCGACGAACCCCAGCAGATAGCCGACGGTCGCCGATGACATGAACAGCGCCAGCGCGCGTGCCCGCTGCTCGACGGAGAAATAATCGGCGATCAGCGATTGTGCCGGAGGGATCGAGCCAGCCTCGCCAGCCCCGACGCCGAACCGCGTAAAGGTAAGTCGCCAGAAATTCTGCGCCATCCCGCACAGTGCAGTCGCCCCGCTCCATACAATCAGTGCGACCGTGATGACTGTGCGGCAGTTGCCCCCGTCCACCAGCCGCGCGACGGGGATACAAGGTTGCATAGAGCGCCGCAAAACTGAATCCCGACGGCAGGCCGAGCATCATGTCAGATACCTTGAATTGTGTCTTGATCGGCTCGAGTGGAACCGAAATTATATTGCGATCAACATAGGACGAACAGATTAGGTCCAGCGCTGGCCGGGGAATAGAGCGACCAGACCGGCGCAGGTTCTATTCTGTCCACCCTGTCATTGCACCTGAGCAAGCAACCGCTCCGTCGCGGCCTCCACATTCGCGGCAACCAGCGGCAACGGTAGCGCGCCGGGTTTCAGCACCACATCATGAAAGTCGCGAATATCGAAACGGTCGCCGAGTTTTACCCGCATCGTTTCGCGCATTCGCAGAAGTTGGGTGTCGCCGAGCTTATAGGCGAGCGACTGCCCAGGAATGTCGCAACTGTAGCGGATGCTTTCGCTGCACACTTCAGCTTCGGGCATGAAGCCGTTCTCGCGCATATAGTCGCGCGCCTGATCGAGGCTCCACCCCAGCGCGTTCATGCCTGTATCTACAACGAGCCGACAGGTCAGGAACGCATCCATCATCATCCGCCCGAATTTTTCCTCCGGCTCTATGTACATCCCCATTTCGCCGGCGAGCGTGGCGGCGTATTCGGCCCAGCCCTCGTTATAGGCATTGATGAAAGATGCCTTGCGCAGCGGGTGGAGCAGGTCATTCTCGCGCTGGCTGGCGAGGTGGAAATGGTGCCCCGGCACAAGTTCGTGATAGTTGAGCGCGCCGATATTAGGCAGTGCGTTGCGCGACAGGTTTTGCACGTTGAAAATGAAGCGCCCCTTCTCCTGGATCGGGCTTGGCGGTTCGTAATAGCCGAAGGTCATCGATCCCGAGAGGGCAGCAGGCAGCGCGGCAACACCGTGATCGGCCTTTGGCTTGAACGCGAAATAATCACCAATATGCGGCGCGATGCGGTCGATATAGCGGCGGAAGAAAGCACCGATCGCGTCCTCGCCTTCGGCGCGCCAGGCTGGATCGGCCTCGATCTTTTGCAGATAGGCCGGGGCGTTGCCGACAAAGCCGATCTCGTCGAACAAGCCCTGCATCTGCGCGCGCACCCTCGCCATCCGGTCATGCCCGGCCTGGTGGATCTGCTCCGGCGTCATGTCGAGGGTCAGATGCATCCGGGCGAGCTCGGCATAGAGTTCGGCGCCCCCCGGATATTGCGAGAGGCCGACCGTGTCGGGCGCAAGACGGCGATAGTCGGGGTCATTGAGCGTCGCCAGCAAGGCGTCGAACGCGCCGTCAACTTCGTCGGCGATCCGGGCTAGGATAGGCTTGCATGCCGCGGGGCCACCGACGGCCGCCAAACGGCTGGGATTGACGTCGAGCATTTGCGCCGATGCCTCCTTGAGGCCCGTCATCAGCACTATCGCCTGATCGAGCTGAGCCCGGGGCATCCGGATCCCGCGCTCGGCCTGGCCTTTGGTTCGCGCGTCGAATTGTCGGACCAGGCGCGCAAAGTCTGACACAAGTCCAAGATAGCGATCGACATCGCCAAATGATTCGAACATAAAACTTGCAAACAGAGTACGATACGATCCGAGCAAAAATCCTCCCGCATAAGCGGTAGGCGCGAACATCGCGAAGAAGCCTGCCTTGACCGGATCGAACACCAGCCAGTACCATTCGCCTTCGCGTGCCCAGCGCGCGGCATTCATCCGCGCAACCGCCAGTGTTGTCGCGACATCGTGCGGCAGTGGAGATGCGTCGATCGTGTCGATGTCGGCAACGAGCGCGCCCGCGCGAGCGGAGCGCGCGATCGCTGCAGCTTCGGAGAGATCGGGCAGGCGATCGATCGGCCGTTCCCTATCCGATATGGTCCATGGCCCAGCCTCGGTCATTTGCCACACCCGATCGATGAGGCACAGGGCGCGAGCAAGCGCGTCGTCATCCAAATACGACATTTGCGTCCTCTCAGTCAGCCGCCGGCCTTAAATGCATCATTGCATTCAATGTCAACTGATATGATTCGACGAATTGCCCTGAGGATCGGACTCGAGCATTGTCGACAACGAGCCGAGCAAATAAAAATATGCACTATCGCTTAAAGGTGAAATCACAGAGACAAGTGATCACTCAGGATCGGCGAGCGCAAAGCACCGCCGGTTGAGGCGAGGGTCAGCGCGTTCGCACTGGCGGCTAGCCCTCTGTAGGCGCAGGAAACGCCGGACGAGTAGGCGCCAGCGTCTCTACAGAGATCATTGTCACGGCGAGCAAACGCCAAGAGAAGCTGCGCGACGTGCCGTCGGCTGTAAGCGCGGTATCCGCAAAGACCATCATTGGTCACGTCGAAGTTTCTTGCGCACCACGACGACGCCGCTGCGGTCAGCGGTAGCGACGTCGACATCTCCTGATCATGCGGAGGAACTCGTCAGGCGCACCATAGGGCGCCGAAGGGTCTCGCTGACCGTCGAAACCGATCACGCCATGGTCGTCGTAGAATCTACGCCGGCCGGACAGATCGTGCTCATGTCGCTGGGTGTTTTCAAACCTTCCCGGGCTGCGTCCAGCCATCTCCGTAAAGCTGGGGCCAGCGGACGCACTCCTTTTTGGCGAACCCGCGCCGGCACGATCGGTGGAGACCGACGGCTGGCCGTTCCAATCGATACCGCGACACGCGTCGCTCCCCGACTTGTCTCAATCAACCACCAATCGACGACGGTTCGTTGACAGATGCACTACTGTCTGCCATCGTCCTGCTCGGCTTACCCGCCCAGGAATCGGAGCCGCGCGCAGGAGGCGCCGCCATGGTCAAGATCGCCCGCACCTCACGCGATCTCGTCGACTACGTCGTCTATCCAGGACCAAATCTACCGGTCACTGGCCTTAAGGCGGCAGCCACCACGGATTCGGCGATCGTCACCGAAACGACGATCAAGGTGCTGAAAGCGCGCGGCAAGCCGGTCCATGCGGCGATCATGGTGCAGGCGGCGGTCGAGCCGTTCATGACGAACCATGCTGATCTGATCACCTTCCTCTTTTATGAAGCCAAGACCGGCAGGGCGCATCAGCTCGACAGCCTCGGCGGCTTCCCGTCAGGGCTGCCATCGTTCAAGCCGGTGCCGACGGGAACGGGCCCCTATGCCTCTCCCGGCATGGCACCCTCGGGGATCATTCCAGGGTTCCTGCCGGGCCTTAAGGCGATCCACGAGAAGTTCTGCACACGGCCTTGGGCGGAGTTGTGCGAGGGCGCGGTAAGCAGTGCCGAGAGCGGCAACGCCGTGTCCAACTTCGAATACGGGGTCAATATCTTCGGCGAGAAATTCATCGCCTACTTCCCCGAGGGTCGCGGCCGATGCGCCGCGGATGCTGCCGATGACCGAAGCGCGCGCCGTCACGATCGAGGACCGCCTGCGGTCCGGCGTCGTGGAGGATCTTCACAAGCTCGGCGTCCGTGTTTCAGTAACGCCCTGCTCCGACCCCCACATGGGTTCGTATTCGGTAATCGCGCGCGATGAAACCAGTAGCTCCCAGTCCGCGATCGCTGCCTCACCGCGCTGCGCTGCCGCGGATTGACTATCGTGATGCACGTCCGTGCTCTTTCAGAGCTTCCGCAGCGCACATGACCGCCCGCGCATCGATGAGTTGGCGTGTCTATCAGAACAAGGCGCATCATGATGAGATGTGACGCCTCGGACGAAGGTCACGTTCACGACCTTGTTGGAAGGGGCGACCGGCGCGTGCCTCTCGGCCGCGGCCCTGAGCCGTCATCTGCGCCAGCGCTACTTGGAAGAGGCCGCACCCGAGTTGTCGAAGCTATGAATTTCGCCCTCGAGCCGCGGAGCCGTCCGGAAAACCCGACGTCAACCTGCAGCGACGATATTCCGTGCCAACCTACCATGCGACGGCGCGGCTGACCCCGCCCAATTTGGAGATTCGTCATGACCACCGCGTCCGACCTCATAAGTGAAGCCGATCGTGAATCATTCAGGAAGAACGGCGCAGCGGTGATCCGCGGCGTTGTCGAACCTGAGCTCATCGACGCCATGCGGGTGGCGATCGATGAAGCGATGGCGGACGGTTGCGCTCCACACTATTGGCTGCAAGAGCAAGGCGACGGCGCCTTCTACAATGGCCTGTTTCACTGGATACACTATCCGGCGTTCGCCAGTTTCGTGCAGTGCTCACGACTGGGAGAGGTCGCGGCTGCGCTGCTCGACGCGGAACGGATCAACTTTTTCTACGACCATCTGTTCGTGAAGGAAGCCGGGTCGCCGATGCCCAGCCCGTGGCATACGGACGCCTATTACCATCCGGTCGTAGGCGGCCAAGTTCTCACCATCTGGACTCCGTTCGACCGGGTGACGCCGGAGAGCGGATCGCTGACCTACATTGCCGGATCGCATCTGTGGTCCGATGAAAAGATGGGCGAACGCCTCAAGGATATGCCAACGCCGGGAGAGGCGATCGAAGGCGAACAGGTGTTGACCTGGACGCTGGAGCCCGGCGACATCCTAGTCCACGACGCCCGGACGGTTCATGGCGCGCCCGGCAATCTTACGCGGGGTCGCCGCCGAGCCCTGGCGACTCGCTGGTTGGACCAGGACACACGCTATCAGCCCGTCGAAGAAGACCTTTGGGCGATGGGGCGCAAGGCCGGCAATTTGCTACCCGAAATCGATGTCGCGATCGGCCAACCTTTTGATTCGAAGCTGTTTCCGCAGGTCTGGCCCCGCTGATCTCATTCCCCCGTGTGATTAGTGGAGTTCAGGTGCAAAATGCGCTCTTCCCTGGCCCATAATGTCATCAACCGACGCTCTGTTCCCGCCATCTGAGGTTCCTCAAGCGTTAGAAAGATTTGGTAATGATGTTGAAATATTCAACCCCTCTCGCCTGTCTGGCATGGTTCGTCACGGCGCCCGCCCTGGCGGGCGCCGTGACGAATGCGCCGCCGCACGTCACTCAAGGCTACGACGCCTTCGAACAGACGATCGCCGCCCCGTGCCACGAGGTTTTTCGGTTGATGGAACAGCCCGACCTCTGGATAGCGCAATATGGTCCGCTGAAACCCACTAATCCGGAAAGTGCGTACCAGGTGGAACATCTCAGGGGCACGATGGAGGGGCAGCTCCGTTACGAGCGCCGCATCGCGCGGATTCCCGACCGCAAGCTTGTCGTAGCCATGACCGATGGAGATTACCAGGCTTTCGCCGTTCAGACCTTACGTCCGGTCACTGGCGGTTGCCGCGTGGGAATCGAAGTACTCTTCGGAAGTCCCTGGACGACCGAGACCAAGAACAGCGCAGACGCTGTTCGGTTCGAGGAGAGCTTGCATCGCCTGAACATGAAATTGCTATCCGAGATGGGGCTCAGGTTGAAAGTCTTGGCTGAAAAGCGCTGATCCATTGAGCGGACAGGCTGGTCGCTAGCTTCCTATCGATAGGCTATGACGAGTTTGCTGCTAATGCTAGGACGCCTTGATGAAGGGAACAAATAATTTGGACTCACATCTGTCCGGAGCGGGTAACGATCGGATGATCGAAGGCCTCAATTCTGGCCTGCGTTGGATCAGCGCCAGTGACGGCGCGCGCATCCCTTATGCCGTCGACGGCCCTGGAGACAAAGTCTTGTTGCTGCTTCATGGCGGCAGCGGATCTTACCGCGATTTCGAGCACTTGGTTCCCCTCCTTGTCCGCGCCGGACTACAGGTTGTACGGCCGGAGCTCAGACCCCATGCGCTTACTGAAATTCCCCTAGGTGCGGATATCTCCCATGCCCGCATCGCCCGTGATCTCAAGGAAATTCTCGATGCGCTCGGTGTTCAGACCGCACATGTTGCGGGCTGGTCGCATGGGGGCTGTGTGGCCCTGCAGTTCGCTCATGATTTCTCACATGCGACCCGAACGCTAGGCGTGTTCAACGGCTTTGCCTTCTTCGATCACGGGGGCTGGTTCAAAGCCTTGCGGTTCAAGGTTCGAAGCGCGTGGCTGGCGCTGCGTGCTCCGCGGTCCCCCGTCATCCGCGAGCGAAATGCGCGCGAATTGCTGCACATGATGATGCTCGGCGACGCTGCGCAACAAGCGAGCCCTGAGGCGTGCCGACTCTATGAAGAGGCGGCGATCGGTAACATGTTCGGACCACAAGCTCGTCTTGTACGACGGTCGATGGCCAACACATTGCGGTTCGATGCGCGATCCTGGCTTGCCTCCATGACCATGCCGGCGTTGGTCGTGACCGGGACTCGCGATCATGTCCCGACGGCCTTCAGCGACGCGCTGGCGCACATGCTGCCAGATGCCGAACTCGCCCGTTGGCCCGATGGCGACCATGGGATCCTCTTGGCCGACCCCGAAGGCTTCGCCGCCCGGTATCTTCGATTCATTGCCGAACATGGCGGCCGCCCTTGAACTAATTTGTGCACGAGCATCGCGCCTTGCCGTCCCTCGAGAGCTTGGCGAACGCCAGGTTGCTGAGGCGAGGGAAGGGGACGTCAATCGCGCCGTCGCGGCCCGCGGAGCTTTCGACCACGGGCCATGGCCGCGCCTGTCGCATGCCGTCGGCTGCGTCAATCAGGATAAGAACGCATTGTTCGAGGGCAACGGTCTATGGCGTGCGGTACGCCCTGAAAGGTGCACAGCCGCTGCTTGTGCCCAGGGCAGGGCGCTGTGGCTCTGCAGGCGTTCACTCGAGCACGACGCTTAAGCCTGATCGATTGATGTTTCCGCTTCGGCAGACGAGGTCGCCCTCCAATGTTGGGCGCGATACCTTCCAAGTCCTTGGAGGCGCTCTTCCAAATCCGCCATGATATCATGCGCGGGCCGATCAGCACATGATAAGATGAGGCTGCATATATTCCTTGAACCCGTCGTGGCCGAACAGCCAGCCGACGCCCGATTGTTTGGCGGGGCTGGCACCCTGTCCATTCGTGCTGCCGTTATGCGTGTTGATGTGGACAACAGCCGTGTCGATCCCGGTCGCGAGCGCCGCCGCGCGCGCGCGATCCGACGACCAGACTGAGGCGGTCAGGCCATAAGGACTATCATTCGCCCTTCTGACCGCATCGGCATCGTTGTTGAATTTCATAATCGGCAACAACGGCGCGAATTGTTCTTCACGAACCAGCGGATGCGAATCGGAAAGATCGGCAATGAGCGTCGGCGGAACATAAAAACCGCTGCTGCCCGGGGGTATGTTCGCGCGCGCGATCACGCGTCCCGCCGCCTCGGCCGCGCTCAGCAATGCCATGGATTTGTCATACTGTATCCTGTTTTGCACCGGGCCAATCGTGGTATCGGGCAGCGAGCCCGCGCCGACCACGGCCGAGTTTACATGTCCCGCAAGCGCCTCGCAGAAGCGCTCGTAAACGGCGTCGTGCACATAGACCCGCTTCACCGCTCCGCAGATCTGGCCGCAATTGGTGAAAGCACCCGAGTAGATGCCCGCCGCGGCGGCAACCGGCTCGGCATCGTCAAGGATAATGGCGGCATCGTTGCCGCCCAGCTCCAGCGTCAACCGCTTCAGCGTCGGCGCGGCGGCGGCCATCACCGCGCGTCCGGTAATGGTCGAGCCGGTGAAGGAAAGTTTGCGGATGTCGGGATGTTCCGCAAGCATGGGGCCAACAGTGCCATCGTCGCCGAGGATCTGTATGAGGCCCGGCGGCACGCGATCAGCCCATAAACGCCCCAGTTCAAGTGTTGCGGCCGGTGTGGTCGGCGCGGGTTTGACGATGATCGCATTGCCGGTCAGCAAGGCCGGGCCGATCTTCATCGCCGCGAGCACCAATGGGTAATTCCAGGGAATGATCCCCGCGACGACGCCGAGCGGCGTAAAGATGCGCCGATGATCGGGATGAGTTTCGTCGAACAGCGACTCGGTTCGATCGGAATGGAGCGTCGCGCTGTAGCGCAGCATGAATGCGGTGAATTGCACCTCCTGCTGAGCTTCGCTTATCGGCTTGCCTTGTTCGAGCGTGAGCAGATGCGCCAGATTGTCGGCCTCGCGATCGACGCAATCCGCCAGAGCATCTAGCAGCGCGCGTCTTTCGGACAATTGCGACGACCGCCATTGTTCAAAGGCCTGGACGGCCGCGCTCATCGCCTCTTCAACCATTGCTCGATCGGCTGTAGCGTAGGAGCAAAATGCCTGCCCCGTGGCCGGATTCACCACCTCTGCACATTCGGCGCCGGACGTTAGCCGGCCGGCGACGAGGCAATCGAATGGTTTCAGGCGGTCCATAGATGATCCCTTCATTCGGTGTTTTTCAAGCTTCAGGCGTCAGGCCGCTTCGGTAGCGCATACCGCAGCGATCCAGTCGTCGATCAGGTTCTCAAGCACCGGGAGGGTGACGGGTCCGGCCGCCATCAACGCGTCGTGGAAGTCGCGGATGCGGAACGCTTCGCCGAGCATCGTTTCGGCGCGCTCCCGCAACTCGCGGAACTTGAGGTTGCCGAGCTGATAGGCGAGCGCCTGACCCGGAAAGCCGATATAGCGATCGACCTCCGCTGCGATGGTTTCGAGCGGCATCGCCATATGTTCCTGAAAATAAGCGATCGCCTGGCCCCGGCCCCAGCCCTTGGCATGAATGCCTGTGTCGATGACGAGCCGCACCGCGCGCCACATTTCCATTTCCAGCCGGCCATAGCGCTTTTCGGGCGTGTCGTAGAAACCCATCTCCTCGCCCAGTCGCTCGCAATAAAGCGCCCAGCCTTCGAGGCAGGCCGAATAGCGCATGCCGGCAGCGCGGCGGAAATCGGGCAGATGCTCCATTTCCTGGATAAGTGCGAGATGCATCAAATGGCCGGGCCAGGCCTCGTGCAGCGCGAGCGGCAGGTGCATGTAGCGCGGACATTTGCCGGGAAGCGATGTTATCCAGTGCACGCCCGCCAGGCTGGCGTCGGCCGGGTTGGGCTGCGCATAGGCCGGGGGCATTTTCTCGGCGATGGATTCGGGAATGCTCTTCACGCCATAGGTGGTGCGCGGCGTCCGGCCGAAAAATTCAGGAATGCGAGCGTCGATCCGTTTCGAGAGAATCTCGATCTGCTCGCGCAACGCCTCCGCGCTTTCGGCGAATTGACTGTTGTCGGTCTGTAGCCGCCGGCGGAGGCCGGCAATATCCCCTTCAAAACCGGCATCGGCGGCAACGGCAAGCATGTCGCCGCTGATGCGTTCGACTTCCAGGCGGCCGAGGACATGGATATCCTCCGGGTGATGGTTCTCGGTCGTGTATTGCTTGATGAAGTGGCGATAGAGTTCGGCTCCTCCGACATCGTCGATGCAAGCGAGGCCGTCGCGCGCCACGGGCAGCAACTGTGTCTCCAGAAAGTCGGCATAGTCGAGGAACGCCCGGTACACCTGGTTCTCGACCGCGGCCTTTCCTTCCTCTGCGAAGGCCGCCCAGGCCGCAGACCGGCCCGCCACGCGCGCCAATGGCTGGTAAAAGGCGTTGTCAGCGACCGGCATCGAAACCTGGCCACGCAACAGTCCGATCGCGCGCTCGATCACCAGTCGCGGATAACGGAAGTCCTTTTCAACGCCGGCAGCGAGCGCGGCACGGACGCTTTCGAATGCCGCAGGAATCGCGGCCAGACGGGCGATGTAAAGCCGTGCATCGGCCGGGTTCGCGAGTGCACTCGTATTCGCCCAGTAGATCAGCCAGAATTCGGGGCCCATCGGGTAAAGCGCCGGCCGCAGATGCGCGCCGCACGCGACCGTCTCGATCAGCGCGTTCAGCTCATGATCGAGCAGCGCCCAGGTCGCCCGGTCTTGCGCGCCGAGCGCCCCCGGGTCGGTCGCCGTCAGCTCGGACAGGGCATTTCGGGCCCATGACGCGCGCCGTTGGTGATCGGCCGGCGCCTCGCGCAACAGCAATTCGGCGTCGGTCGCGACTCCCGCCTGGATCGCGCTGATCGGGAATTCGTCGCACTGGAACGCCCAATAATTCGCAGCCAGGCCGGCAAGAGCGTTTGCGGCGGACCTCTCCTCATCTGGCGAAGCGGACGGACTTGGCTCGCCCCTCGCTCCTGCTGCGCCGCTCACGCCCGGACTCCATCCGCGACGGCCATGCGGCGCGGGTCGGCGACGGCGGTGAGCGTGCCGGTCGCTTCGTCGCGCGCGATCACCGAGAAGCTGCCCATGTGACAATCATAGCCCGAGACGACGCCGACGCGCACGCCGAGCTTGTGCAGATCCTCGACCACGCCTTCGCTCAGCCGGTCCTCGATCACCACGGTGCGGCTCTCGGTCATCGGCAGCATCCGCGGCGCGTCGACCGCCGCATAGGGATCGAGCTTGAAGTCGAGCAGATAGGCGAGCACCTGCGGCAAGGTACAGTGGATGTTGCCCGGCGATCCGGCCGAGAACACCGGCTTACCGTCCTTCAGCACGAGCGTGTTGCCGATGATGCAGCGCGCCCTGGCGCCGGGCACCAGGGTCGAGTCCATCGGGCTCTGCAAATTGCCGAAGGTCGCATGGCTGCCGACCATCGGGACGCCGCCGATCACCATGCCGGGGATCCCTGAGCCCTGCAGCGTGTCCATCATCTGCACCCAGTTGCCCTCGGCATCGACCACCGCGATCTCGCAGCTGCCGCTCGGCTGCTTGTCGTCCTGCTTCATCAGCCGCGGCTTTCCGCCGCCGCCTCCGAACGCCGACATGAAGTCGCCACCGCCAACGCCGTCGCCGGCGAGCTTGATGTGTTGCGTCAGATCGACCCTGGGCCGCGACCCCCGGATCAGCTTCGCCAGATGCGCGTGATAGCCATCGTCGAGCACCTCCGCCGTCGGCACGCCATAGACCTGATCGTCCTGCGCATATTCCCAGTGGCGCGCGCCCTGCCTGAGCGCATGACCCATCGCCCACCAATGCTCGGCTGATCTCGGCGCCATGTCGCGGATGCCGAGATGCTTGAGCACCCCCATCGCGACGCCGGTGAAGAACCCCTGTGCCTGCGGTGGGCCAAGGCAGACGATCTCATATTCGTTATGCTGGAAGCGCACCGGATCGACCCAGCGCGGCGGCGTCTCGGTCATGTGTTCGGGCGTGATCTTCCAGCCCATGTCGTTTGCCTTGGCGACGAACTTTTCGGCCCAGGCACCGGTGATCATATAGTCGGGATCGGCCTGCACGCCGCGCATCGTCGCGGCCAGCCCTAAGGGCACGAACACCTCGCCGACGTTCGGAAAATAGCCGTTCGGCTGATAGAAATCCCGGCCCTCGGAGAAATAGGTGATGAACTTCTCGCCGAAGATATTGACGCCATATTCGAAGGTCGAGACGACGTGGCCGCTCTCGGCCCACGCAACCGCATCCTTGCACAGTTCGGCCCAGGGCTTCGTCGCAAACTTCGCGTGGATTTCCTTCAGCCCTGGCATAAAACCCGGGACTATCGCCGACGGCGGCATCGCGGCGTAGGGGCCGTTGCCCGGCGGAATAGGGCGGAACGGCGGCAGGCCCGAGGGGTGCCCGCCGAGACTGTCGAGCTGGTGCAGCCTGCCGGTCTTCGCTTCGTAGTAAAGGAAGGTGATCAGCCCGGCATGATTGGTCATGAACGGTTCGACCGCGGCCTGCACCATGCAGCCCGCAATCGCCGCGTCGGCCGCGTTGCCGCCCGCCTTCAGCACGTTGAGCATCGTTTCGGTGACGATCGCATTGTCGGTCGTCACCGCTGTCTTCAGACCCGCCACCGGCACCTTCGGGCCGGGATTACGGAGGTAGCTGTGCAGGTTCTTGGTCATTACGCTCTCCCGATCGGTTCGATTCTCACCCCAGCACGACGGTCTTGTTACCGTTCATGAATACGCGGTGTTCGGCGTGCCAACGGACGGCGCGCGACAGCACCGAGGCTTCGACCTCGCGGCCGATCGCGACCATCTCGTCGGCGGTGACGGCGTGGGTGACGCGGCGGACGTCCTGTTCGATGATCGGGCCTTCGTCGAGATCGGGCGTGACGTAGTGCGCGGTGGCGCCGATGATCTTCACGCCGCGGGCGTGCGCCTGGTGATAGGGTTTGGCGCCCTTGAAGCTAGGCAGGAAGCTGTGGTGGATGTTGATGCAGCGCCCCTGGAGCCCTGCGGAAAAGTCGTCCGACAGGATCTGCATGTAACGCGCGAGCACCGTCAGGTCGGCGTCGGCTTCGTCGATCAGCCCGGCGAACGTGGCCTCCTGCGCGGCCTTGCCGCCGGTCATCGGGAGGTAGTGAAAAGGCAGACCATGCCATTCCACCGTCTGCTGCATCGCTTCGTGATTGGAGACGACGCCGACGATATCGATCGGCAACTGGCCGATCTCGGTCTTGTGGATGAGGTCAACCAGGCAATGCCCGAACTTCGAGACTGCGATCAGCACGCGCATCCGCTTGGCGAGATCGTGGAGCCCCCAGTCGAGCCCCAGCTCGGTGGCGACCGGAGCGATCGCCGTACCCAGAGTATCGAGCACGACCGGGCTGGCGATCGCGATCCGCGAGAAGAACGTCGCCGTATCGGCGTCGCCATAGACCTCGGCCTCGCGGATGTCGCAGCCCTGTTCCGCGAGCAAAGGCGCGATCGCGGCGAGGATGCCGGGCCGGTCGGGCGCGCGGAAGGTCAGGACGAAACGATGATCGGTCATGCAATGGTTCCCCCTGGTCCGGCGAACAGGCGCGCGGCATATCCCGCCATGGTCTGGTCGACGACGATGCGGTAGCTCGGCGCGCCGGCCTCATCGGCACGCCGCCCCAGCAACAGGCTGGCCTCGCCGAGCAGCGAATTTGCCACTGCGGTGACCGGAAAGACGTCATCGGAAAAATCGAGCGGACAGTGCGCGGCGAGCGCGTCGCGCGCACCTGCTCCGCTCAGCCGGAACGCGGCGCGGGCATGCCCGAGGTCGGTGATGAGCGCGGCGACTCCGGCGCATTCGCGCCGCAATCGTTCTACCAGTTCCGACACTGCAGTTTCCTCACCCAGCAAGGTCCATTCTCCGGGCGAGGTCCAGCATATCCCGACCGTTTGCGAGGCGTCGGCGACGCCGCGTCCTGGTGGGGGCAGCGCGACACCCAGCACATCGGCGAGCGGCTGGTCCGCGCCGCGCAGCTGCACGCGGACGACGCCATAGAACGGGTCGAGATCGAACGTCATGCCGGCGCGCGCAATACCCGCCGAATTCGGTGCGCGGCGGTCCAGAAGCGTCGGCTCACCCATCCAGCTTTCCTCCTTCCGGGTCGTGGAAGCGTGGATCGGTGAGCCGTCCCTCGCGCCATTCGCCCATGTCCCACAGCCTGACCGCCTCGCCGATCCGCGCCTGCCCCTGGCGCACCAGCGCCATCGCGAGCGGACGGCCGAGCGTCGGCGACAGCACCGTTGAGGTCACCCAGCCCTCCGTGCCGCAGGGTTCGCGCGCATCGGCTGGCAGGACGTGGGCGCCGGCGTTGATGACGCCCTTGCCGTCGGTCACCTCGACGCCGATCAGTTGGCGGCGATCGGTGCGCAAGCCGTCGGGCCGCGTGGTCGAGCGTCGGCCAACGAAATCGCTCGCCTTTTTGGCGACGACCGCGCCGAACCCGACATCCTGCGGCAGGGTCGTCCCATCGGTGTCCGAGCCAACGTGGAGGAAACCCTTCTCGATCCGCATCGCCATCAGCGCTTCGACCCCGAAAGGCGTGATCTGATATTTGCACCCCGCGCGCAGCAGCGCATCCCACAGCGCCGCGCCATAGCCCCACGGTACTGCGACCTCATAGGAGAGTTCGCCGGTGAAACTCACCCGCTGCACGCGTGCTCGAACGCCCCCGACTTTCCCCTCGCGATAGGCCATGTGCGGGAAGCTGGCGGAGGCGAGATCGATATCGGTGCCGAGCTCGCTCAGCACGTCGCGTGCCTTCGGGCCCGCCACGTTCATCACCGCCCACCCGGTGGTGACGTTCTCCGTCAGCACCTCCAGATGCGGCCATTCGCACTGGAGCCATTCCTGCAGCATGTCGGCGGCGGCACTGGCATGGCCGCTCGTTGTGCCGACCAGAAAATGATCCTCTGCGATCCGAGCGAACACGCCGTCATCCCACACCACGCCATTCTCGCTCAGCATCAGCCCATAGCGGCAGCGCCCGACTCTCAGCGTCTTGACCTGGTTGACGTAGATGCGCTCAAGGAACTCGGCGGCGTCCCGCCCCTTGACCTCGATCTTGCCGAGTGGCGAGGCGTCGAACAGCCCGACCGAACGACGCACCGCCAGCACCTCGCGTGCGACTGCGGCCTGTTCGTCCTCGCCGACCTTCGCGAAATACGCCGGGCGCGACCAGCCGCCGTAATTCTCGAAGACGCCGCTCGCTACCTTTGCCGCATTTTCTGACGGCGTATGCGCGAGCGGCATCAGGTCGTCTCCGACCGCGCGGCCGGCTAACACGCCGATTGTCACAGGATCGAATGGGGGACGGAACTTGGTCGTCCCGATCGCCTCTGGCGCCTTGTCGAGGAGCCCGGCCATCACCCGGATTCCGGCGACGTTCGAGGTCTTGCCCTGGTCCGAAGCCATGCCGAGCGTCGTGTAGCGCTTGACGTGCTCCACTGAGCGGAAGTTCTCCCTGACCGCAAGCTGGACGTCGCCGACCGTCACGTCGTTCTGGAAATCGAGCCACGCCTTTGCCGCCGCCGGATCACCGTCGGCGTAGTCGCGCGTCGGGCCGACCGTGGCGTCGAAGTCGTACTGGCCTGCCGCGGCGCCGACCAACGTCGCGTTCTGCGCCGCCTCGGTCGCGAGGAACGCCTGGGCGGACGCGTCGAACCCGAGCCGCCCGCCGCTTTGCGAATGAAGGTGCACCGCCGGGTTCCAGCCACCCGACATAAGCAGCGCATCGCAGAGCAGCGTCTCGCCCGTCGCCCCCCCCCTGACCGGGCCGATCGTCACCGCCTTTACTGCCCGGCCGCCCTTGGCGGTGACCGGCGCCTGGCCGGCGATGACACGGATGCCGCGCTTCGCCGCCTCGGCCACCGGCGCGGCATCGGCGCGAGAATCGACGATCGCCGCGACCTCGATCCCCGCGTCGTGTAGTGCGAAGGCGCTCGCATAGGCGCTGTCGTTGGTCGTCGCGAGCACCACCTGCTGCCCGACCGCGACGCCATAGCGCTCGGCATAGGTCCGCGCCGCCGACGCCAGCATCACGCCGGGCAGGTCGTTGTGGGCGAACGCCAGCGGCCGCTCGAACGCGCCGGTCGCCAGGATCACGCGGCCCGCTCGCACCTTCCACAGCCGCTGCCGGGGACCGCAGCGCTCAGCCGGCGGCAGATGATCGGTCAGCCGCTCGGCGAGCGCGACGAGGTCGTGGTCGTAATAGCCGAACGCCAGCGTCCGGGTGAGTACGGTCAGGTTCGGTGCCGATAAGGGCGCGTCGAGCGTCGGCTCGCTTTCGATCAGCAGCACCCGCTCGCCGCTGCCGGCGGCATCCAGCGCTGCCGCGCGCCCCGCCGCCCCGCCGCCGACGACCAATGTATCGACATGCGCGAAGCGATGTTCATAGGCGTCGGGATCGGAGGTGGTCGGTGCGATGCCCAACCCGGCCGCCTTGCGGATCCATGGCTCGAACAGCTTCCAGCTCGGCCACATGAAGGTCTTGTAATAGAAGGCCGCCGGGATGAAGCGCTTGGCGATGCCGTTGACCGCCATCAGGTCGAGGTTCGGACTCGGCCAGGAATTGACCGGCGCGGCGACCAACCCCTCGTAGAGTTCGACCTGCGTCGCCTTCATGTTGGGCACGGAATGCGCGCCGGTCTCGAGCTGGACGATGCCGTTCGGCTCCTCCAGCCCCGCCGCGATCAGGCCACGCGGGCGGTGGTATTTGAAGCTGCGGCCGATAACGTCGATCCCGTTGGCCAGCAGCGCCGAAGCGAGCGTGTCGCCCGCAAAGCCGGTCAGCGCCTCGCCGCCCCACCGAAACGTGAGCGACCGCGCGCGGTCGATCCGTGTGCCACCGGTCGCCAGCCGCCAGCCGCTCACGCGGCGTCCTCCGGACACGGATCGCCCATTGCATAGACCGCGCGGATACGGTGCGTCACAGTATCGCGCGCGACGTTGAACCAGCGCCGGCAGCCCGCGGCATGGAGCCAGCGCTCGCGATGCTCGGCCTTGGGGTTCTGGCGATAAAACAGGTAGTCCGCCCAAGCTTCGTCGCTCACCTCGCCAGCTCCTGCGTCGGTCAGCGGCCCCGGCCGCTCGATATGGCTCTCGCCGCCGCAGCGGAACTCGATTTCGCTGCGCGGGCCGCAATAGGGGCAGTTGATCAGCAGCATCAGTGCGCGATCCCCGACGCTGACGCCTCGTCGATCAAGGCGCCGGTGCTGAAACGCTCGAGCTGGAACGCGCGCGCCAACTCATGCGGCGCGCCGGTCGCCATTGCGTGCGCCAGGCACCAGCCGCCGGCTGGGATCGCCTTGAACCCGCCCGTTCCCCAGCCACAGTTGACGTAGAGTCCGTCAACCGGCGTCTTGCCGATAATCGGCGTCGAATCGTGGACCACATCGACGATTCCCGCCCATTGCCGCAGGAACCGCATTCGCGAAAACGCCGGGAACAGCTCGATCACTCCCGCCGCCGCGCGCTCCATCCACGGGAGATTGCCGCGCTGCGCATAGGAGAGGTAGAGGTCGAGGCCCGCGCCGATCACAAGCTCGCCCTTGTCCGACTGTGACAGGTAGGTACCGGTCGCCGGCGACAGCACCACGGTGTCGAGGCATGGCTTGACCGGCTCCGACACGAATGCCTGCAGGGCATAGGAACTGACCGGCAAGCGAAAGCCCGCCTTGGCCGCGAGCGTGCTGGTATGTCCCGCTACAGCCATGCCGATGCGGTCGGCCATCATCAGCCCGCGGCTGGTCTCGATACCGCGAACCCGTCCGCCCTCGATAATGAAATCCTTGACCTCACAGTTCTGAATGATGTCCACCCCGAGCGCCGACGCACCGCGCGCATAGGCCCAGGCGACCGCATCGTGGCGCGCCGATCCCGCGCGCGGCTGGCACAACCCGGCGAGGATCGGGAAGCGGCGTGGTTCCAGGCCCGGGATGCGCCGCATCACCTCGTTGCCGTCGTGCAGCTCTGCATCGACACCGTTCAGCCGCATCGCATTGGCCGAGCGGCGCAGCATCTCCACCCCGTGCCGGTCGTGCGCCAGCATCCACATGCCGCGCTGCGAGAACATGATGTTGTAGTTGAGGTCGCGGCTCATCGTCTCGTACAGCCGAAGCGAAAAATCGTAGAACGCTGCGCTTTCAGGGAAGAAATAGTTCGAGCGGATGATCGTCGTGTTCCGCCCCGTGTTGCCGCCGCCCAGCCACCCGCGCTCGATCAGCGCGATGTTCGTCAAGCCATGGTTCCTCGCCAGATAATAGGCCGTCGCCAGCCCATGCCCGCCGCCGCCAATGACGATCGCGTCGTAGCCCGCCTTCGGCTTGGAATCGCGCCAAGCAGGCGCCCAGCCGCGCTGACCGGCGAGTCCCTCGCGTAACAGCGCCAATGCGGAGTATCGACTAGTCAAGATCGCAATCCATGAGCCTAGGATGCAAGACTGTATGGCAATTGGCAACCGCCTTTTCGCGATGGCGGTTTTTTTGTGAGCGCGGGAGTGCGGACAGGAAAAAATACACTATTGCACTTTAGTGAGCTTAAGCGGATAGTCCGACGATCGTCCACGCCAGGTCGCACCAGGGATCAGACGTGAGCGAACGGCCGATTCAAGAACGTGATCGAAAGCAGAGGCGGCCGTCTGAAGGGGGAGCGTAATGAACTTTCGCTGCACAAGCTTTGTATGCGCCAGTGTCTTCGCGCTCGTCGTCTCGGGTAGGGTCCGGGCGCAGGACCGGCCGGTGCCGGCGTCCGCCGCGGCGCCCGAGCCCGACCAGGGCAACGACATCATCGTCACCGCGTCCAAGCGCGCGGAGAAGCTGCAGGACGTGCCCTCGGCGATCAACGCGATCAGCGGCGAGCAGCTCGTCCTGGCCGGCGTGCAGAATCTGCGCGACTATTCCTCGCTCGTGCCCGGATTCTCGCTGCGCGACATCGGCAATCCCGGACAGGCGACGATCGTGCTGCGCGGCCTCAACACAGGGCCGCAGCAAGGCACCGCCACCTCCGCTTTCTACATCGACGATGCGCCGTTCAGCGCCAGCGGGTTCATCTCGGCGGGCTCGTTCATCAACCCCGATCTCGACATCGCCGATGTCGAGCGGATCGAGGTGCTGAAAGGCCCGCAGGGCACGCTTTACGGCGCGAACAGTCTGGGCGGCCTGGTGAAGGTAGTCTCCAAGCGCCCCGACGCGCATGCGCCGCTGTCGGGCATGGCGATGATTGAGGGCACGACGATTGACGGCGGCGGCACCGGCTATGCGCTGCGCGCGGCACTCAACGTGCCGCTGGTCAGCGACGTACTCGCGATCCGCGCCAACGGCGTCTACCGCCGCGCGCCGGGCTGGACCGACAATGTCGGCACCGGCACCAAGGACGTGAACCATTCGCGGATCGCCGGCGGCAAACTGGCGCTGCGCTTCACGCCCGGCAACCGCTTCACGTTCGACCTGACCGGCATCTATCAGGACATCGACAATAACGGCTACGCGCAGCAGGACAACGTCACCAGCACGCTGACGCCGCGATACGGCCGCGACAAATACCTGAACGTGCTGGATTTGGGCAGCCACCTCAGATACACGCTGGCCAGCGGCATCGCCACCTACGATCTCGGCCGGGTGTCGTTGATCGGCTCGGCGTCCTACGCCAAGTACGACACGCGCGTGAACTACGATTACACCGAAAACTATATCGGCTACACGCAGATCGTGCCGACGCTGGCGGCGATCATACCGCCGGGCTCGCAGGGCATCGCCGAGCTCAGCCCCAACATGAAGAAATTCTCCGCCGAGCTCCGGCTCGTCTCCAGACGGATCGGGCCGATTGAGTTCGTCGCCGGCGGCTTCTACACCGACGAGAAGAATCATTATCGCGTCGATATCCTGGTGAACAATGCGGCGGGCGTACCGCTGCCGGGCGCCGCCAACCTGCTGCTGAAATCGGATACCCTGTCCAATTACGAAGAGGAGGCGGCGTTCGGCAACCTGACCTTATATCTTACCGACAAGCTCGATGTGACCGGCGGCCTCCGTTATGCCCACAATTCGCAATTCGCCGAGACGGGTGGGCCGGGATCGCTGACCTTCTACGTGCCGCGCGCGACGGTCGATTTCAATTTCAGTGACTATGTCACGACCTATCTAGGCGCGCTCCGCTGGCGGCCCACCCCGTCGCTCAGTTTCTATGCCCGGGCGGCGAGCGGCTACCGTCCCGGCGGTCCGCAGACCAACCCGACGCCGCCGGCCGGCGCGCAGACCTCGATCCGTGCCGACACCACCTGGAACTATGAAGCCGGTGTGAAGGGCTCGATGCTCGGCGGCGTTTTGTCGTTCGACGCCTCGGCCTACCATATCGACTGGAAGGACATCCAGCTCAACACGCTGTTCGGTGGCGTCACGCTCCAGGCCAACGGCGGCGACGCGAAGGTCGACGGCGTCGAGCTGTCGTTCACTGCGCGACCGACACGGCTGCTGACGTTCTCCGCCTCGGCCGGCTACACGAATGCGAGAATCAGACGGATCGATCCGGGCGTGCGCACCTCGACCGGCGCGAACATCGGCGACCGCCTGCCGCTTACCCCCGACTGGACGGTGTCTCTGCTCGGCGACCAGCGCGTGCCGCTGCGCGGCGATGCGACAGCCGATCTCGGCGCGACCCTGCGCTTCCGATCCGACATGCCGAATTCCTATCCGGGATCGGCGCTCAACCCGAACATCGAGATCCCCGATCTCACGACGCTCGACCTGCGCGCCGGCGTCGATTTCCACCGCTTCACGGTTCAGGCGCGGGTCGAGAACGTGCTGAACGCGGCAGGCTACACCACCATCACGACCAACAAGATCTATGCCGCGCAGCCGGTCGCGTCGCAGGGCATCGTGATCCGCCCACGTAGCTTCACGCTGAGCCTCACAACCAACTTCTGAACGAGACCTGATGCCATCATGACCGTTTTCACCAACGCCCGCCTTTTCAACGGCACGAACGAGCGGCTCATCGGCGGGGAGGCGGCCTTCGCCGACGGCCGCATGGCCGAGATATGGGATCGGCCGCCCACTCTCGACGATGGCGAGGCGATCGACTGCGACGGGCGCACGCTGATGCCCGGCCTCATCGACGCACACATTCATGCTTATTCACAGAGCGACAATTTCCACGACAATGTGGGTTCGTCGGAATCACTGGGGGCGTGCTGGGCATATCAAATGCTGGAGCGGATGCTTGATCTCGGCTTCACCACCATGCGCGATACGGGCGGCGCCGATTACGGCCTTTTCCTGGGGCTGGAGCGCGGCTGGATCAGGGGCCGCAGCTCTATTATTGCGGCAAAGCGATCAGCCAGACCGGCGGTCACGGCGATTTCCGCAACTCGCACCATTGTGGCGACCATCCTCTGGTGTGCTGCTGCGGCTCGCTCAACGTGATCAGTGCGGTCGTCCACCGGCGACGCTCTCGATTCGATCCGATTCGTCGACAACGAAGTGCTGACGATTGTGGACGAAATGGACTGCTACGGCGCCTATTGCGCCGCGAATATCCATCCCGACAACGCGCTGAAGCGCGCGATCAAGCTTGGATGCATCGTTGCATTTGTAAGGCGCGCGGGCGAACCGGAACGTTTGGAGCCAGGGGGGATGAGCGCGCTTGATCACGGGCGGGATGCAGCGAGGGACGCTCAATGTCGGCGCATTACTCGACTTCGCGGCGGTAGCGCATCCGGATGTCCCGATCGTTTCGCAAGCCACTGACGAGCCGACCTTCCAATACGATTATGCCGGGCTTTCGCGCCGCGTGGCCGCGCTGGCGCACGCGTTGCTTTCGCTGGGGATTCGCTCGGGAGATCGCGTGGCGACGTTGGCCTGGAACACGCACCGTCACGTCGAGCTCATGTACGCCGTGCCGCGCATCGGTGCGGTATTGCGTACGGCCAATCCGCGGTTGTCCGACGATCAGCTCGTCTACATGCTCGATCACGGCGGTGCCGGTTATTTGCTCCTCGATCCCACCATGCTGCCGCTCGTCCAACGAATTGCGCCGCGGCTCGCGCATGTCCGCCGATTCGTGATGCTCGGCGCTGCGGCCCAAGACGGCAAGGACGCGCTCGGGGCGCTCGATTACGAAACGCTGATTGCGTACAGAAGTGTGTCGTTCGACTGGCCGGAGGTCGACGAATACGCGGGCGCCCTGCTGTGTTATACCGGCGGCACCACCGGCGATCCCAAGGGCGTGTTGTACAGCCATCGCTCGATCGTTCTTCACGCGCTCGCGGCGGGCCTGACCGGGGCGATGAACCTCAGCGCGTTCGATGTCGTGATGCCGTGTTCGTCGCTCTATCGCGCGAGCGGCTGGGGGTTGCCTTATATCGCCCCGATCAACGGGTGCGCCCTCGTCCTGCCGGGTAGCGATTTTTCGCCGCCGGGCCTGCATGCCCTGATCGAGCGCGACGGCGTAACCTTTGCCGGCGGCGTGTCGACGATCTGGACGGGTCTGCTTGCGCATCTCGATGCAACGGCGGCTCGAACCTCGCTCAGGCGCGTGATGATCGGCGGCTCGGCGGTCTCGCGCACGATGTTCAACCGGTTTCGCGAGCACGGCGTCGAGGTACTGCAGTTGTGGGGGATGACCGAAACGAGCCCGCTTGGCGTCGCCGCGACGGCGACGCCCGCGCTGGCCGCGGCGACCGGTGGCGATCTGGAGGCGACCCTGTGGGCGCGACAAGGGCGCCGGGTGTTCGGCCTCGAATTGCGGATCGTCGATGATCGAGGCGGCCCGGTCCCTTCCGACGGCGAGACTTCGGGCGCGTTGCAGGTGCGCGGACCGTGGGTCCTACAGCGCTATTATGGCGCGCAATCCGACGCGGTTGATGCCGATGGCTGGTTCGACACAGGCCACGTCGCGACGATCGATGGTCAAGGATTCGTTCGCCTGACCGATCGCGCCAAGGACGTGATCAAGTCGGGCGGCGAGTGGATAAGTTCGATCGACCTCGAAAATGCCGCGGTGGCCTGCCCCGGCGTGCGGATCGCCGCCGCGTTCGGCGTCCCGCATCCCAGATGGGACGAACGGCCGGTGCTGGTGATCGAGCGCGATGACGACGCCGGAGTGGATGCTGCGGAGATCAGGGCGTTTCTGTCGACCCGGGTCGCGAAATGGTGGATACCCGACGCCATACTGTTCGAATCGGTGCCGCTGACCGCGACCGGCAAGATCGACAAGAAGGCGTTGCGCGCCCGGTACGACACTTTATTCATGTCAGGAGCAAACGAATGACACAGATCATCCTGGAAAATGCGCGTCTGTTCGACGGGTTTAGCGAGGATTGCGCGACCGGCATTTCTGTATTGGTCGAGAATGGCACGATTCGCGAGGTTTCGGACAAGGAGATACGTAGCGACGATACCCGGCGCATCAACGTCGCGGGCAAGACGCTGATGCCGGGGCTCATCGACCTTCACATCCACGCTTACGCGAGCGATGTCAGCATCGCGAAGGTCGATTTCGCCGACGCACCTTATCGTACAGCGCACGCCATCCGGATGCTCGGCCATGCGCTCGATTGCGGCTTCACCACGGTGCGCGACATCGGCGGCGGCGACTGGAGCCTTGCCCGTGCGATCGAGGACGGGCTTATCCGCGCGCCTCGCTTCTTCTACGCGGGCAAGATCCTGTCGATGACCGGCGGCCACGGCGACATGCGCCAGATGAGCGAAAGCGAGCATAATCACGGCTATTGTTCTTGCAACAGCATGAATACTCTTGCCGTGGTAGCAGACGGCGTTGACGAATGTCTGAAAGCGGTGCGCGAGGAGTTGCGGCGCGGCGCACACTGCATCAAGATAATGGGCTCGGGCGGGGTCGCCTCGCCCACCGACCCGATCTGGATGAACCAATATCGCGAGGACGAAATCCGCGCGATCGTCGGCGAATGCAATGAGCGCCGTACGTATGTCGCGGCGCATTGCCACCCTGCAAGCGCGGTCCGGCGCTCGATCGAATTCGGTGTGCGCTGTATCGAGCACGGCACGCTGATGGATGCCGATACGGCCGCGTTCGTCGCCGAGAATGGCGCGTTCGTCGTACCGACGATGGCGATCATCTTCGCGCTGGTCGAGATGGGCAAGCAACTCGGCTTCCCACCGCAGAGCCAGGAAAAGGCCGAATTCGCAGGCAAATCGGCGGTCGCTGGCATGGATCACATGCGCTCCGCCGGCGTGAAGGTCGGGTTCGGCACCGACCTGCTCGGTGTAACCTACGACCAGCAATGCCGCGAATTCACGATCCGTAGCGAGGTGTTCACGCCGCTCGAAATCCTGCGCCAAGCGACGTCAGTGTCGGCTCAAATCCTGATGCAGGACGACAATCTAGGCTGCGTCAAGCCCGGCGCGCATGCCGATCTGATCGTCGTCGATGGCGATCCGCTCGCCGACATCGGGCTGCTTGCCGACGACGGTGCAAAACTCGACCTGATCATGCGCGGCGGCGAACTGGTCAAGAACCGGCTGTGACGCGTTCTTAGCGGCTCGCTCACAGGCGCGCTGCTCCGAGCGCCGCTTCGGCACTTGCGTCCGTCGTCGATGATACTCGGATTGCGTTCGGATCGACGGCCGCCGGCCTCGGCATCGATAATCTATGTCGTTAGGTTCGCGCGGGCGTTCAAGGCGGCGATCCGTGGGGGCCGAATTTTGCCGTCGGTTTTGCCGCGTGCGGCATCCATCGCGTCATGGCCGCACAATATATCCATGTAAATACGGGCTGTCCGACGGCGCTCTGCGGTGGTGTTCTTCACGCCAATCGCATAATAGCCGATCTGATGAAAATATAGGATGCGTGCACGAATCACCGCCTCCTCGTCCAAATAGCCCAGCACCCGGAAAAAACGTTCGAGGACTGCCATGCGATGGCGGTCCGCGCGCTCGACCGCCCATGCCGCCCGCTGATCCGATCGTGACCATTCGCGCACGGCCATGTCGAAACGATGGTCATAGCCATCCTCTTCGATCAGTCGGGCAATGACGTGGTCGATCCATTGGGCGGCCGAACTCGGCGTGGTCCCCGGCCCTTCGTCGGGAAGGAAGTGACATGTGCTGTCCCAGCGGGCCAGCAGCGCGCTGAGCAGTTCCTCGCGATCGCGAAAATTGTGGTAAAAGCCGCCGCGGGTGACGCCGAGACGAGTCGCGAGCCTATCGACCTTTACACCGGACACCCCCTCCTCGATCAGCGCGCGACGCGCGGTGTCAATCCAGGTCTCGACGGCTACCTTGACTGAGCGCCCTGCCATGCGTTGCTCCCATTCTGACCGAATTTCATGCAGACGCTATGCTTTATCCGATGCCCGTCCGCAATGCGGCTGGTGACGTCCGCGAGCATGGCAAGGGCATATTCGGTATTTACACTTCAATTCGATGCACTAGTGTATCTCTATTGTTAACAGGGAGCAGCGCCGTGACACGCCACGACGAAGCGATGATGATGAAGGCGATCGTCCAGATCGAACAGGTGTGGCGGGAAGTCCGGCACGGCCTGTTCCTGCGCCGCGATCTTGGCGAGCCCATCACCGACCTGCCCGATATCGGAGAAGAGGCGGCGATGGCTCGCGGCGCCCGCGCGCGCGGGATCCTGAACGACATCGATGCGATCGACGCAACACTGCTTCCCGGCGAGATCGCGACGACGCTGGCGGTCGCTCGGGTTGTTGCGACGCGGCTCGCGCGCGAGGGTGAATGGTACTGGCTGGTGTTCGACCCGCTCGGCGTCGGTTTCTTCGCAATGTTCGCGCCGACCGCCTATTGTGCTGGATTCCTGCTCAATTCCATCCACGCGATCCTCGCGGCGCACCCCTTTGCTCGGGTCGGCGATCTCGATCGCTACCTGGCCCTTGTCGAGGATTACGCGCGGCTCATCGACCAGATTCGTGAGCGGACCGAGGGACAGGCGGCGCGCGGCATCCGCATGCCCGTCGTGCAGCTCGATCAGTCGATCGAGCTCGTCGCGCGGCTCTCCGCGTCCGCGCCGGCAGCGCTCGCGCCTTCACCCGACCGGCTGGGCGCGGTCGGAACGGAGGAGGGGCGCAGGCGGATCGACCAACGCATCTCCGACCGTGTCGTCACCGCCTTTGCGAACCTGGCGGCGTTTCTGGCCGATCCTGCCTATCGCGCCGCCGCGCCGGAGGGGGTGGGTATCGCGCAATATCCCGGCGGCGCGGAGGTTTATTCCGCACTGATCGAGCAGCACACGACGCTCGCGCTGACCTCCGCCGAGATTCATGCGGAGGGCATCCGGCGCATCGCTGCGATCCGCGCCGAGATGGGGCGGCTGAGCGAACAGGCCGGGCTCGATGGCACACCCGAAGCCTATGCCGCAGCGATCGATGCCGATCCGGCGTGGCGCGCGGTGGATGTCGACGGAGTCGAAGCGGTGTTCCGCCGCTATATCGACCGGATCGCGCCGCACATCGACACGCAGTTCAACTTCAAGCCGCGCGCGCGACACGACGTCGCGGCGCTGCCCGCTGAGCTCAGCGCGTCGATGACGTTTGGTTATTATGAGCCGCCCACTGCCGACCGGCCGATCGGGCGCTACCTTTTCAACGCCGAAAACCTGGCGCGCAACGCAATGCACAACGTCGCCGCCCTGAATTTCCACGAGCTGGTCCCGGGCCATCATTTCCACTTCGCCTCGCAGCGCGAGAACGACATGCTCCATCCGCTGCGCAAGAATGCATTCTTCAATGCGTTCAACGAGGGCTGGGCTGAATATGCCGGTAAGCTGGCGGGCGAGATGGGCATGTATGCGGCACCCGAAGAGCGGTTCGGACGGCTCGTCATGGACGCATTCCTGACCTGCCGACTGGTCGTCGATACCGGTATGAACGCGCTCGGCTGGAGCCTCGAACAGGCACGCGACTATATGCGGGCGAACGCGTTCATGCCCGAAACCGAGATCGCTTCCGAAAGCGTCCGCTATTCCTGCGACATTCCGGCGCAGTCGCTTGCCTACAAGCTCGGCGAGCATTTCCTGGTCGATCTGCGCGAGGCGATGCGAAGCGCGCTCGACGATCGCTTTGACATCCGTGACTTCCATGACGCGGTACTGAAGCCGGGAGCGTTGCCGCTGCCGATGGTCGCGGCCAATGTCGCGACCGCGACGAACGAACTCGCGGCGACGTGAGCGGCACGGCCACCGTGCAACCCGCCGGCGCGGCGGTGTGGCACCGTTATAGCCCCGCCCGGCGCTGGGGATTGCTGGCGATCCTGTTCCTCGTCTCGCTATCCAACTATGTCGATCGTCAAGTGATGTCGGTGCTGATCGAACCGATCAAGGCCGAGTTTCAGGCCTCCGACACGATGATGGGGCTGCTCAGCGGCTTCGCGTTCGCGGCCTGCTATGCCGTACTCGGCATTCCCGTCGCGCGATTGTCGGATCGCGGCAACCGGCGGATAGTCATCACGCTGTCGCTGGCAATCTGGAGCATGATGTCGGTCGCCTGCGGGTTCGCCCGGAACTTCACGATGCTAGCGCTAGCGCGTACCGGCGTGGGCGTCGGCGAAGCAGGAGCGATTCCGCCGGCACAATCGCTGATTGCTGATTATTTTCCTCCCGAACAGCGCACGCGCGCGCTCGGCATTTTCATGGCCTCGGCAACGGTGGGCTATCTGATCGCGTTCATGGCGGGGACACAGCTCGCAGCAACCTATGGGTGGCGTATGGCGTTCATCGCACTGGGCTTGCCCGGTTTGCTGCTCGCGGCGCTGGCCTGGCTCGGGCTTCATGAGCCGCGCGCCGGACGCTCGTCGGCGACCGCACAAGCGCAACACGAGACATTCCGCCAGACACTTCGTGCGCTTGCAGACAAGCCGAGCTACGTGTTCATCAACGTCTCAATGGCCCTGTATTTCCTGGTCGCCTATGGCGCGATCACATGGCTTCCGGCCTATATGGGCCGCGTTCTGCGACTGGAGCTGACCGAGATCGGCGCCGCTTATGGCGCGGTTTCAGCGCTGGGCGCGTTGGTGGGAACGCTTGGCGGTGGTTTTGTCATCGATCGGCTCGCCAAGCGCAATCCACGCCAACTGGCGCAGGTGCCGGGACTGATCCTCATCGCCAGCTGTCCCCTTTATGAACTGGGGTTGTTGACGAATACTTTCGGTGTCTTTCTGGCAATGGTGTTTATCGCCGGCGTAGGCCTGAGCGCGGCGGCACCCGCGATGTTCTCGGCGCTCCATCTGGTCTGCGGCTCGGCGCGGCGTGCGATGGCGGTGGCGATAGCGTTCTTCTTTGCCAACCTGCTCGGGCTCGGCTTCGGGCCGCTGATCACGGGCGCATTGAGCGATCTGTTCACGGCGCAGTTCGGCCCTGTTGGGCTGCGATATGCGCTGATGGCGGCGCTGGCGCTGCTGATACCGGCCGGCATCGCGCTGTGGCTGGGTGGGCGGACGCTGGAAGCCGATCGCGAGGCGTGATGAGGACCGCAAATATGTCGGATATGATTGGGCGTCGGCTATTCGGCACGTCGCTGAAGTCATGACCGCACGAATTATCGATGGTCGCGCCTGCGCCGCGCAACTGCGCGCCGAATATCCCACGCGAATCCGGTCGCTGCACGAGCAAGCCGGTGTCACCCCCGGACTGGCGGTGCTTTTGGTCGGTGACGACCCGGCGTCTGCGGTTTATGTGAGCAACAAGGTCCGGGCGTGCGACGCGGTCGGCATCCGGTCATTCACGTTCTGCCTGCCGACCACGATTACCCACGCCGAACTTCTTGGGCGGATCGTCGAATTGAACAACGACGATCGCATCCATGGCGTGCTCGTGCAGCTGCCGCTCCCACCACATATTGATATGCGCGAAGTCTTGGCGACGATTGCCGTCGATAAGGATGTCGATGGCTTTCATCTCTATAACGTCGGTGGACTCGTTACGGGCGGAACGGTCTTTTCGCCATGCACGCCCTATGGGGTCGTCAAATTGTTAGAAAGCGAGGCGATCCCAATTGAGGGGCAGAATGTCGTCGTCGTCGGCGCTTCGAACATCGTCGGCAAGCCGATGGCGCTGATGCTGATGGCGCGTAATGCGACCGTTGCGATCTGCCACGCCAAGACGCGCGATCTCGCGCAATTCACTATCCTGGCGGACATTCTGGTCGTCGCAGCCGGGGTGCCGAACCTCATCCTGCCGCAAATGGTCAAGACCGGCGCGGTGGTCATCGATGTCGGTATCAATCGCCTGCCCGACGGGCGTATTGTCGGCGATGTCGATTTTGAAGGCGTCGCGAAAAAGGCTTCCGCGATCACGCCGGTCCCAGGTGGCGTCGGCCCGATGACTGTGACCATGCTACTCGACAACACCATCCGGTCCGCCGAGCGCATGACGGCGGCTGCGGTCGGACTATGGCGACCATCGTCTCTCTAAAAAGGGGGCGCTATGTCAGCAAACTCACTTTCGCCGATTTGAGGCACTGATCACGTAAACAGGATGTCTCCTGGCGCGAGCGCGCCGACAGCGTAACCATCCGCCGAGAATGCCAGAACTACCTCATCAAGCCCGGGGATTCGTCAGCGTAATCTCATCAGACTCAAGTGTCCCGAATCTGAAGTTCGCTATTGTTTAGACTCAATTGTGCGCGAGGCCGGTTTCCTGCGAAGGGGAGGTCGATGAGGAAGTTGCGCCTGGCGATAGTGGAGTTGACGGCGTCGGATCGGGCCGAACTGGGGGGTTTGCGAGCCGGCGGAAGACGGCGCAGGCGCTGGCTCTGCGAGCACGGATCGTGCTTGGCTGCGCGTCGGGGATGCACAACAAGGATGAGGCGTCAGCGCTTGGCGTTGACCCGGTTGCGGTGAGCAAGTGGCGGCGCCGTTTCCTGAGCCACGGCCTTGATGGTCTGCGCGACGAGCCGCGTTCTGGCGCTCCGCGCACGGTTGACGATGTCCGGATCGCGGCGGCGATCACCCTGACGCTCGAGAGCCTGCCTGAAGATGCGACGCGCTGGAGTTCGCGGGGGATGCCGCGGGCCAGCGGCCTGTCGGTCTCGACGGTGCAGCGGATCTGGTGGGCCTTCGGGCTTCAGCCCCACCGCGAAGGCACTTTCAAGCTGTCGACCGACCCCGATTTTGTCGACAAGGTAAGGGATATTGTCGGCCTCTATGTGAGCCCGCCCGCGCACGCCATCGTGCTGTGCGCGGACGAAAAGTCCCAGATAGAGGCGCTTGATCGCAGCCAGCCGCTGCTGCCGATGCGCCCCGGCCAGATCGCCAAACGCACCCATGACTATACCCGCCACGGCACCACATCGCTGTTCGCCGCGCTCGATATCGCGACCGGCCATGTGATCGGCAAATGCTATCCCCGGCACCGGGCGAGCGAGTTCCGCAAGTTCCTCGACGAGATCGAGGCCAATGTCCCGGCCGATCTCGACGTCCACCTGGTCATGGACAATTATGCCACCCACAAGACCCAGATCATCCGCGACTGGCTGGTCAAGCGCCCGCGCTGGCACGTCCACTACACGCCAACCAGCGCCTCATAGGTCAATCAGGTCGAACGCTTCTTCGCGTTACTCACCGAGCGGCAGATCGGGCGCGGTCCATCGCAGCCTCGACGCCCTCAGCCAGGCCATCACCAGCTTCATCGAACAGCACAATGCCGATCCCAAACCCTTCCGATGGACCAAATCCGCCGATCACATCCTCGCATCCATCGAGCGATTCTGTAGCAGAAATATGCCCCAACGAACTTCCGGTTCAGGACACTAGGGGCTGTGGGGATTTAGGATTTCCACAGGGGGCGAGAACGTGATTCAAGCTTTTGAAGCAAGCGGTGCTATGGATTGTGCGAAGGTGCGCATCGCTGTCGGTGCCTTCGGCGGGCTCAGTTCACCGTCGCACCGTACGGAGCGAGTTCAAGCACGAGGCTGTTGCGCTGCGGGAGACGAGCGGGTGAATAACAGTACGACCCGGCTTGGAATTGGGTGGCCGCACCTCGACCGAAATCGCCGTTGCTTCCCAACGAACACTCATCAGGGAAGCCCTCGGCCCTGCACCGGCTCAAATTCCGCGACCCGCGCCGGATAGGGCAGGTAGGGAAAGCGCACCTTCAACCAGTCAGGGTGGGTCGCGCGCTTAAGGTAACCCTCCCGATTGCCCAATTGCATAATCTCGCTGGCGAGCGCCACGTCTTCGACCGACCGCTTGGTCTGCATCGACATCGATCGCGACGTGAATCGCCCGCGGGTTCTAGAGCGGCTAATATCATCGCGCTCGACTTCGCGCCCGCCGATCAGCTGGGACGCCAGCTTGGCCGTGCCGCCGCCATCGCTGGCACCAGCTCTGAGCAATAGTAAATTTCCGCAGTTCTCGATGATCGTGTGGGCACCCTCGCCGTAGACCGCCTTGACCTGGGCGAACGACTGAAACCCGATCGTAACGCAACCGCCGAACTTCCGAAGTCGCGCCTGTGCGTCCCTGAGCCCTTCGATTCGGCCAAGCGCGTCGAGTTCATCGACATGGAACCAGATGCGCCTATCGCGCGAGGGTGATAGCGACAGCGTCTCGAGAATGGCAATGTTCATCCAGCAGGAGAGGAGGCCCCTCAGCGCTGCGATCTGATTGGCAGCATAGGGCATCCAGAGCGAGCCGGGCGCTTCGCGGACCCATCGCCGGATGGAGAAAGGCTCTCCCTGCAATTGGGCAATGAAACGGAGATGACCGATCACGGGCGCCAGCGTCCCCAGAATGCTGGCCAGCATTCGCTCGCCGCCTTTTTCGAAATACCTTGCGGCTGAGGTGCCTGCGCAAAGGCTCTTGAGTTCCTCGACGGTTCCCTCGCCCAGCATCGTGATCAGCTCGCTCGAGTTGCCGAGGCGGAGCGTGACGAAATTCTCGATCGCGGCGGCGAGCAACTGCTGGGCATAGGTGATCCACTGGTCGTGATCGCCTTGGCCGAGGTGCGGAAGCAAGGATTGGGCGAGGAACGCATAGTCGCTCGGCCGCTCGATCTCACTTAAGAGATCCCAGCGGGCGCAGCGACGATCGAACGGATTGAGGATGACGTCGCCATCTTGGAAGAATGCGCTCATCGCCGCGCCTTCCGGATCGGCGACCACCTGTCGATCACCGCGCGCGATCGCATCCGCCATCAACCCGCGCAGCGCCGTCGACTTGCCGGAGCCGGTCGCGCCGATCGCGGCGACGTGCATGGTCTCGTCCTCGGCGGAAAGCGGGACGCCGGCGAGCGCCACACCGCTGGTGAGGCGCGCGCGAAGTAGCCTTTTCCAGCCGCCGGCGGACACGCGCAGCCGTGTGCCGCGAAGATGCTTGGTGTTGCGAGGCGAGGCGGCGAGCCGCGCGGCGATCACACCGATCAGAAATGCGAACGTCGCAGGCATCATCACCGCCATCGGCCAACTCTCCGCGCGGAAGGCCTGGTAAAGCCACACTCCCAGCGCGCCGCCGCCGAGCCAACCGAGCACGGCAAACACGATCGGCCGCGCGGTGCGCCGGTCAACTCCCTGTACGACGCCGACCGCGACAACGCCGGGCAGTACCGCGAGCGCGAACCAGAGATGGTAGTGGTGAAGCGCAAGCCAAGCCCAGCGCTGATCGAGCCAAGGCTCGAGGTGATGGCGATGGTTCCAGTGCTCGCGCATCAGGTCAGGCATCGCAAACCGATCGCCCAGCGGGATGACAAGACGGATCAGAGGCCAGCACAAGCCAATAGTGATCGCTGCCGACAGGAACGCGATCTGCTGGACACCAGCATCGATGCCGCCACCGCTTGCCGTTGAAGCGCCTGTACTCAGGTTCGCCATCAGCGTTCGGCTCCATAATCATAGTCGCGGCCCTGGGTTGGCGAGGCCTTCGCCGCGGCGAGCGCGTCGCGCATATTCTCAGGCGTGGGTTTGGGCGCGTTGACCCGCGCCGCAACCATCGCGCGCAATTCCTCGGCGCGCTTGCTCGTCGGTGCAGCGGCCGATCCCGCGCTTCTGCCAACCGCGCCGAACCGCTCGTGCGACGGGCTGCCTGAAACCGGCGTGGTGGGCGCTCGCTTGCGTTCCTCCCCCGCGGACGACGCGCCGGTCTGCTCGGGCGCGGGGCGCCCAAGCACCTGGCGCAGGAGCGCGGTTACACCGCGTTCCTTCTCCCGGCTTGACGGAACGCCGGTGTAAGGAAGCGTGTCGCTGCCCGGACGCGATGACGATGCGCTTCCCGGCTCATAATCGAGCGCCATGTCCTTTGGCCGCTCGCGCGCGAGCGCGTGACGCAACTGCGCTTCGTCCGCGAAATCGTCGCGGCCATAATGGAGCGCGGCGCCCGCGCGGTGACGCGACAGCGCGACATAGGTAGCGTGCGCGTCCAAGCCCGGTGTTGCCAGCACATGGGTGCGGTCGACGGTCATCCCCTGAGCCTTATGGACGGTCGCCGCGTAGCCATGATCGACATGCGCGTAGGATTTGAGATCGACATGGATCCGCCGCCCGTCGTCGAGTCTCACTGCCAAGAAATCGCTCGCCGCCTTTTCGACGGTGCCGCGCGTGCCATTCTTGACGCCGAGATCGCGCTCGTTCCTGAGGAACAGGATGCGATCCTGTTCGGCGAACTGGCGTAAGCCCCCCTCGGTTTGCACCGTGACATCGCGGCCAACGTCTCCCGCACGCGCGAGGCGCTCGCGTGCGGCCTGGTTCAACATGGCGACCTCCTTGTTCAAATGGGTGAGGATGATGCGCGATGCAGCGGGGTCGGCCCGGCGTTCGGCGTCCCAGCGATCGATCAGCGTGGCGCGGGCGGCGTCGCGTGTATCGGCGGCATGGACCATGCCGGCGTCCGAATACGCGGCGATCGCCTCGCCGGTACGCCCGGTGGCGAACGCTGTCGTCGCCTCGCGCATCCATTCGGCAGTCTGGCGTCGCACCTCGCCGATCTCGGCAGCGCCGTGGCGCTCGGCGAGCAATCGGAACGCAGCCCCAGCCTCGATCGCCTGGAGTTGCTGCGCGTCGCCGACCATCACCACCTTGGCGCCGGCACCGGCGGCTTCGGCGAGCACGCGCTGCAATTGCCGCGTGCCGATCATGCCGGCCTCGTCGACCACCAGCACATCGCGCGATGTCAGCCGATCGCGGTCGCGCGCCCAGGCATGTTCGAGGCTGGCGACCGTGCGCGACGCTATGCCAGAACCGCCTTCTAGATTCTCGGCGGCGATGCCCGAGAGCGCTGTGCCGCGCACCGTATAGCTGGCCGACTCCCACGCCTCACGGGCGACGCCGAGCATCGCCGATTTGCCGCTGCCGGCATAGCCGACGACAAGGCTAAGACCGGTGGGCCGGGTGACATGGTCGAGCGCGTTGCGCTGATCGGCACCCAGCATCATGCCCTGCTTTTCCGCGGCGGCGACCGCATGCGCGACATCGTGCGTACCGAGCGCATGCCGCTCGGTGGCGAGCTCGTCCGCGCCTCGAATCAACGCTTCTTCGGTGCTCAGCATCGAAGCCGTCGTGAAGCGCTCAGCACCGCGGCCGTCGCGGCCCAATGCGAGCACCGAGTCATGGCCGCGCATTGCGGCAAGCACTTGGTTGAACTGTTCGTGCCCATCCGAATGACGATGCGCGAACATCGCCAGGTCACGATGCGTGAAGGTCGCCTGTTGCCGCGTCAGCGTCTCGAGCCCCACGCTGGGGTTCGTGATGATCGCGACGCCATTTCTGCTGGCGATCTCGCGATGATCGCCAACTCGTTCTGCCTCCTCGCCCTTCTCCTCGCGCCGCGCGGCGGCGGCACCGATCTTGTGCTGCGGTTCGAGCTCGACGCCCTGCTCTTCATAGCTGCGATGATCGATGCGCGCTTCGATACCGAGCGCCGCGCACCGGTCGTTTACGTGGGACGCCCAATTCTCGCGCCAGCTTTGCAGTAGCGCTGTCCCGTTCCACTCGCGAACTTTGGCAGCGAACCCGTCCGGTCCGACCGCGCGCATCGCGAGCATGACATGCGCGTGCGGCTTGGCCTCACCGTCGGCGCCGACGTCCCAATGCACATTGAGATCGGCGACCATGCCGCGATCGACGAACTCGGTCTTCACAAAATCGCGGGCAAGCGCGATCCCCTGTTCCCGCGATATCTCGCGAGGAATGGCAAATTCGACCTCGCGCGCGAGCTGCGCGTCCTTGCGCTTTTCGGTCACCTCGACCTCGTTCCACAGCGCTTCGCGATTGCGCAGGTGCTCGGGCGCGCCCTCGGGCAGCATCACCTCGGAATGGACAACGCCGGCCTTGTTGGTGAAATCATGATGTCGGCCAAGCCGCTCGTCATGGAGGCGGGCCGCCGAGCGATAGGCCGCCGCCGCGACGGCGCTGCGGCCCGCGCCGCGTCCGATCACTTTTGCCGAGAAATGGTAGATCGCCATGATGGCAACCCAATTACGCCACAGACCGCGACGTCGGTACGACGTATAAGCGCGCGCTCATACGCTAGAGCGCTCCTGAGAGATTTCAGCCGTTGAACCGGGGATCAGACGGCCCAATTCGGCTGCATCGACACGCCAAATGGAGATGCACGATGCGTAAGGTCAGGGACTTTGATGCCGAACTGAAGGCGCTGAACGACCGTGCCAAATTGCTCAAGCAGCGCAAGGTCCAGCAATTCGGAGAGCTGATCGAGGCGACGGGTGCCGATGCGCTCGAGCCTGATCTGCTTGCCGGCGCTCTCCTTGCGGCGGTTGCGGAAAAGGACAAGGCAACCACGTCGGCATGGGGTCGTCAGGGTGCCCAATTCTTTCGCGACACAAGCCGGCGATCCTCGCGGCGGGCTGCTGGCGGTGGTGAAAGCGGCAAGGCGACAGACGCAGGCTCGCAATCGGCTTGATGCGGCACGATCCCGGTCGGACACGAGGGCTTGGGTAGTGGCACGCCGCGAACGCACGCGGCATCTGATTGAGCTGGGTGGTCTCGTGCAGAAAGCCGAGCTGGTCGGCATCGCCGACGACGACCGTGCTTTGCTGTACGGGGCATTTCTCGCGCTGGCGCTGCAGATGCAGGGCGAGGATGCGGCCGAGGTCAAGCTGCTCTTCCGGCGCCGGGGCGCGCGCGCCTTTGCGACCGAAGCGGAAGAAGCCGCCGCCACCCCCGCGCAAGGCAAAAGTCCGAGAACTCCGAACATGGATGCCAGGCCAAAGGACGAAGCATAATGTCTGTCTCAAACCTCCCGAATAGCGGCTATTCGGATTGAATCATGGCCGACCGCGAAACGACCGTGCCTGTGCAAATCATTCGTCGCGCAGATGCGGCAACGCAGCTTCGACCGCCGCTTTCGCCGCAGGCAAATAGCTCTGCCACATCGGCTTGCCTTCGAACTTCGTGTTCTCCGGATTGCCGTCTGAGCGACAAAGCGCACGGGCGGCCGCTTCAACGGCTTTCTCGATGTTCAACATGATCGGGTCTCCATCCAATCGGCCGGCGCTGAGACGCGGGAGAGCATAGTTCAAAGTCGGCGCGAGGACACCCATTCCCGGTCATATGCGCCACGTCATGGACGAACGCCGGTGGCGTTGTCGCCGTCAGGAGCACGGGGAAAGGGGAAGAGCGAGTTGCGGGGCTGCACCTCAACATTCCCGGCGGTCGTAATTGGCGTTGCTGGTAGCGCTGCCGCGCCCTCGAACGTCGGACGGGCCATGAACAGGCGCGCCTCCTGCCAGCGCGGCGCCGACGCAGCCGCTGGTGGACGCTCGGCATTTCGACCGATGCGCGCGGTGTAGGCGATAGTTTCCGCTGGCAGGGGCACGCCGCCTTGCACATAGCGCTGATAGCGACCCGGACCTGCATTGTAGGCGGCCAGGGCACCCGGCCACCCGTAGCGCGCGGCGAGCTCGGCGAGGTATATCGCGCCACCGATCATGTTCTTCCGCGCATCGAACGGATCGGCACCGAGATTGTAGCGCGCGGTCAGATAGGCCCATGTCGCCGGCATGATCTGCATGCAGCCGATCGCTCCCTTGACCGAGACGATCCGCGCATTGCCGCCGGACTCCGCAAGCATGACGCGCGTCACCACGTCCTCGGAAAGACCCGAGCGCCGCGCCGCTTCCGGCACATATACGGCGCATCGGTTGGACATCGCCGACTCTGGCGCAGCGCGAAGCGAAGGCGAAGCCGAGCCGGCGATGGCGACGACGGCGAGCGTGTTGATCCACCGCATCGTCATGACCATGTCCGCAGCGGAATCGCACGACCGATCACTTGCGCGCGATCGACCGGACCGAAATAGCGGCTGT
The DNA here is from genome assembly GCF_050725575.1 of Sphingomonas sp. Taxonomy (GTDB): domain Bacteria; phylum Pseudomonadota; class Alphaproteobacteria; order Sphingomonadales; family Sphingomonadaceae; genus Sphingomonas. The sequence goes on from NZ_JBOHHW010000004.1 coordinate 83,563, forward strand.
CGAACGACGCGCGGAGCGCAGGCGCGATCAGCACGAGTTCGTTGCGGGCCAGACGCCGGCACCTTGACCAGCGCGGCAGCGGACGGCCGAAGCGGTCGCGCGGCAGCGCGGTCGCAACGGCGCGCCCGTCGATCGTGACACGCATATTGGTGCGGCAGAAGGTCGCGCCGGCGAGCGCCGCGACCGGCTTCACCAGCAGCGCGCCTGCCTCGACATAGCGGCGCCCCGCCATGAAGCGGGTCAGTGCGGGCGACGGTCGCACCGCGACCAGATCACCCACGCGCGGGACCGCGTGGGGCTCGATCCGATATAGACCGAGCGGCACGCTCGCCGAAGCGTTCCAGACGAGGCGCAGTTGCGGGCGATGCAGGGCCGGGAGGAGAAGCGCCGCGAGCGCGGCACCCGCCCCGGCGAGCACGCCGACGCGGAGCGGATGGCCGCGCAAGCCAGCGGTCGCCGCAGCGGCGCCGGTGGCGTTCCGGTCGAGCGCGCCGGCCATCACTGGCGCTCCGCCGTGTCGCTGGGACGGCGCATGGCTGGCAGCACGGTTCCGTTATTGGGATCGGAGGTGGACGCGCATGCGCCGCGATCGCACCAGGCGCGCAGGTCTTCGATCGTATAGACGACGCGGCCGCCAATTTTCCGGTAAGCGGGACCGGTGCCGTAGGTGCGATGCTTCTCGAGCGTTCGCGCCGAAAGACCGACATAATGAGCGGCCTCCTTCGTGCGCAGATAGCGCGTATCCTTGATGATGTCGGGCATGTTGGACTCCGTGGATTTCGAAGCCCGCGAGGCGATGCGGGCAGCGCCTCGCGAGCCCGGCGATCATCGGCGTCGAACGGCGTCCACGGGTGGCCGGAAAGCGGGGGCGCGCGATCCGACCACATGCGATTGACGATAGCGTCTATGCTTTGGGGCGTGCTCCAAGCAGCCCCCTATACCCTCCGGCCACCATCTCGGTCGCCGCCTCGGCGAGACGGCGCAGATCCGAACGCTCGGAACTCAGGCGCCAGTCGTCGGGAACCGGGTCGAGCAATTGCCCGGCAATGTCGCGGAGCGACGCGCCGTCGCGTTGCAGATCGTGGATGCAGATCATCGCTGCCTGCCGGTGCGCGTAAGGGTTCGTCGGCGCGCGCAGCGGTGCGCCAATCCCAATCGCGCGTCGGAACAAATCCGCAGCGCGGATACGGTCGCCGTGGCAACGGTCAGGGTGAAGATAGAGCCCGAACGGCTTGCCGGGCACCGGCTCGAGATCAGCGGAAATCCAAAGCGGCAATTCCGGCATCCCATGCCTTCGGATCAGAAGAGACGCCCCACCGGGCGCGGCAATGCGAACGACACGGTCACCCCAGTTCGATGGCCGGAAGAGCAAATCGCCTATCGTGCGTGCCCAAGGGACCGGCCGCATCACCGTCAGAGCGGTCGTGTCGAGCGATGGCAGCCAGGTGATCGGCGGCGCCTCGGTTGCCGGCGTGTCGGTATCGACCGCGAAAGGTGAGGCCCCAAAGGGACCACCTCCGCGCCAGCGGGTGCTCGGGGAGATCTATGATGGTTCGCGCCGAACGCCGGATGGCGGTTTGGGCGAGCTCGGAACTGCGGCGAGCGGCCGCACCGGCCCCCGCCCAGATCGCGCGGAAGTCGGGATTGCGGCGGACCCATTCCCATGCAAAGCCGCGCGCATTCAACGTCAGCAGCACCCGATAAGCCTCGGGCAAACGCATTCTCTGATAACCTGGCATCGCCATACTCCTCGATGCCCCCTGCGACGTCGAAGTATGTTGCGAATGATTCGCGATACAATGCCAGCTACGCTTATCGTCGAATAAGCATGACTTATCCCAAGTGGTTAATATTACAACCAAAATGGATCAAACGAAAGCCCCGCCCGGTCGGTCCGGGCGGGGCTTGATCCGGTCGGCTCAGTCGCCGTTGCGGCGGGTCGGGCGCGACCAGATCAGGTTGTAGGTCTCGCCGTCCTCGTCGTCGAACAGGTTGGCGTAGATCGGAGCGGTGAAGCTCGGATCGTCGAGCTTGAGGCCCAGATATGCGCGGCCTTCGTTGGACTCCTTGGTCCAGGCGGCGCCGATTTCAGCCCGGCCGACGAAGACCCGGTGCGAGGGCGCATTGTCGTTGGCGCGATTGCTGTCGGGAACGATGCGGACGCCCTTGGCCTGGACGCCGAGGGTGACGATGTCGCCGACGAACTCGTTGTTGGCGGTCTTCTTGAAGGTGCCGATGGTAGCCATGTTAAGTCTCCAGTCTTGATCCACGAGCCCCGTGCCCATCACGGCCTCGATGGCGTTGAAGGTGACCGGGGCTGCCGCGGCTGCAGGCCTCAAGGGACCCGGTGCTCGCACCGGGATGGGACCCGCAAGCGAAGCTGGAGGACGGCGGAGGGGCGCTTTTTTGTCCCCGCGAGGAATGACGGCAAAGCCGGCAGGGGAAAAAAGTGACCCAAAGCCGTTGCGGCCCCGAGCGGCAGAGGCGAAGCCGGTCTCGGTCATCAAGCCATTTCGAGAGGCCGTTTGGGCGTGGGTCCGGATCTGCCGGAAGGAGACGTGGCCCCAGCATCACCGCCCGTCCAGAAGCCCGACACCATGAGCGAGCTGCCGGATAGATCCACCTGCAAACAGGCGGGGTCCGCTCGGTCTCGATCCCCGCTCCACCAACAGAAGCCCCGTTGTTAGAAGGCTTCAGGCCGTGCGGAGTCGCGCTCCTGGAACCTTGTCCGACGATGACCGCAGCATAGTGGACCGCTGGCTCGCCATCTGCATGCCGCAACCATCGAGCCCTCGTTTTCTGCGGCGAGCGGCGAGACGCCTGATCCTATCGCCCCTTCCGGGCAATGGCATCGTGGACCTACAGAAAAGCCCCGCCCGGAATGACCGGGCGGGGCGATGTGAGGAGAAATGACGTCGATATTGCTGCGATCAGGCGACCGGATCGGCGAGCCTGTGCGCGGCGACAGCGCCGCTCAAGCCACCCGCGACAAGCGCAACGGCGAAGCTGGCAAAGCCTGCAAGCGACGCGAAAGCGCTTGCGACCGAGAAGCCGGCAATCGCAGCGGGGATCGCGAAAACGGCGATCAGCATACCGCGTGCTGGGCGGCTGGAAAGCGAGACAGCCGCGAAGCGACCGAGCGCGATGACGCCCATGAAGGCGGCAATGCCGATGACAATCGACGGCAGCGGAGCGATGCCGAGCGCGGCGCTGCCAAAGCCGGCCGCCAGGCCGGCGCCGATCGGCAGCGCCAGCGTCGCACTGGCGAACAGCGCGTAAATCAGAAAACCGACACCGATCAACGTCAGTGGAAACAGGATAAGCATGACGTCACGTCCTTTTCGTCAAAGGGTTGGACGCGCTTCCACCAGCCACCACAGCGCGTCAGGAATATAGCAGAAAATGCCCGACGACGAAACCGTCGCCGGACTCGGTTCGGCGCTCGCGCGTACCGATCAGGTTGAAAAAACGTCATATTCGCGAACGACATGGTCGGCGTCGCCGTCGTAATCGTCACTCGGCATCGCGTTGTACCCATCGTCGGTCTCGATTAGGATGATGATGACCTTGAGGGTGCACGCCAGGTTCCAGGCGTAGCGTTGTGCTGTTTCAAGTGACATGTCCGGTTCCTGTCGATCCGGAGCGGGGCCTCTCCCCGCTCGACAGGCGCCGACGCATCCGGCGTCCGGCCGCGATCACCGCGTCAGGAGGCGCAGCCGAGTAGCGGCCGCATGCAAAGCATAGCGGACCCTTTACGGGTTGAACGTGGAAGGCCGTAGGTCGGAAAGGACTAGCGCCTCCAAGAGCGGGGAGAGGTTCCGCGGATGACCGGAAGGGTGATGGTGGTTGATACCGTGGGAATATCGGCTTGGCTTATCGGGCACCGGGAACGTCCAGACGGTTCCATCGGCAAAAACGTCTGCCGTCTCGATCGGCGCGAACTTGCCCTGTGCAGCGGTCGTCTGTTCCGATCTTTCCCGTCCGACTGCGATTTGCTTCTATGGCCGGCTCAGGAGGTTGAGCCCGCACATGGACCGAGTCGAAGCATTGATCACCAGGCTCGCGCCCGTACCGATCTGCGACGAATGTATCGTCGAACGCCTCAATCTGGCGGCGCTCCATCAGGCTAGCCAGCGCACGCGTGAGCTTGCCGGCCAGCGTGGTTATGAGCGCACAACGGCCGAATGCGCCACCTGTGGCGAGTCCAAATCCGTAGTCCGGAGATGTCCGCGATAAACGCTTGGTCGGCGCGGAACCATGGGCACATAGCAGCGGTCATTCGAACCGCCAGACCGGGATGCCCATCTTGCGGGCCTTGTCGAACAGATTCTCCTGGATGCCGCCGCCGGGGAACAGGATGATCCCGACGGGAACGGTCGCGAGCACGGCGTCGTTGCGTTTGAAGGGCGCCGCTGCTTTGCTGTGCTTGACGAAATCCGGCGCGAACGGGATTTGCGGGACATTGCGCTGATCGGCCCAGAGCGATGCGATCTTTTCGGCGCCGCTTTTCGATCCGCCGTGCATCAGGACCATCGTCGGATGCTTGGCGAGCACGCTGTCGAGCACCGACCAGATGGTGCGGTGATCGTTGTAACTGGCGCCTCCGGAGAGATAGACCCGTTCCCCCGATGGGATCAGCACCTGCTTGTCAGCCCAGCGGCGGGCATTGATGAAATCCCGGCTGTCGACGATGCTGGCGGTCAGCGCCTTGCGGTTCACCATCGATCCCGATCGCGGCATCCACGCTTTTCGAAGATGGGTGCGGAACTGGTCGGCGAACGCCTCGCGGAAGGCTTCCATCGCGTCGCGGCGCTCGATCATCGTGCGGCCTTCGGCGATCGCCGTTTCGAGTTCGACCGATCCGACCTCGCTGCCATCCTGCTCGCGTTGGAGGCGTTTCTGCGCCAGCTCGTTGCGATCGAGTTCGCGTTCGATCCGCTCACCTGCCCGGTGGAACACATTAGTGAACCCCCAGAGCAAATCTTCGAGATCGGGTTCGAGCCGCGTATCTGCCAGGCAGGCGGCCATCGCGTCGAAGGTGTCGGCGGCCGCGGCCTCGACCAGGCGACCCTCTGGCAATGGTCTTGGGTCTGCTTCGTCCTCGAAGGGTCTGCGCCCGTATAGTTCAAGTTCCTGGAGGAGGTGGGAGAGCGAGGATTCCTCATGCTCGGGTTCGTCGTGGCGTTCGGGGTCGGTTGTCATGGTGGTCGCCTCGTCGTTTGACCGCGCCTCTCGCGGCCTTCGTGGCGACGACAGGACGGTGGGCGGACCGGGTGCGCACCCTCGAGCGAAGCGCTCGGGCGCGACAGCGCCCGACGGGGGCCGGAGCACAGCGGAGGACGGCGAAGCGCGGCTATTTTGCTTCGCGATGCAAAGCGGACCCGAATGGTGCGCGGCGGAAAATAGCCGCGGCGCAGCCGTTGCGCGGCAGGCCCGCCTGCCGTTCCAGTCGCCCTCTCAAGAAGGCCGACAGGCGCGGCTCTTGGTCGACGGAGTGGCAGTATCGGACTGAGCCCGCATGTTGCGAAGAGGCCGCCGCTACCCCTCGCTCTTCTCGGCCTTAACCTGTGGGCAGGAGCAAGCGTGTGGCATCCTCGGGGAGGAGCTGGCGCGCAAGGTGCGCGCGAAGCCGGTCGAGACCCAACAGCCGAAGGTCGGCATTGAAGTCGTCGAGCTGGGGTTCGAGCACGATCATCGCGATGCCAGCCGCATGGGTGCGCTCGGTCAACGTCGCCACGGCATGGGCGCCGGCGGGATCGTCGTCGCGGGCGACATAGAGGCGTCGCAACTCCGGCGGGAAGGCAGTCGCGGCGAGATGAGGTGCAGAAAGACCCGCGATCATCGCCAATGGAGGGACCGCCATGCGCAGGGACAGCATCGTCTCGATGCCTTCGCCGGCAACCATCACCGGTCCTGATGTGCCCAACCGGACGCCGTGTCCGAGCAGGTCGCCCATCGCCCTGCGCGGCGTTGCGACCGGCGCCTTGTCGGTGCCCTTGGCATCGAGCCAGGTGCGATGAACGCCAGTGATAGTGCCGTCGAGGTCGGTCACCGCTGCGATCAGTGCCGGAAAGGCATGCGGCGTGTCCGGTACGTCATCCTCATTCGGGCGATACCAGCAACGGGAATGGAAACGCAGCCAGCGTTCCGATGGGATGCCGGTGATGATGCGATGGCGAATATAGAATTCGGCAAGAGTGCCAGCGATCGGCTTCGATGCCGCGAACAGGCGCCGGGCGGCCTTGCGCGATCCTGCCGGCGGTCGAGGTTCGTCCGGATCGAAGTCTGGCCGCGCACGGGGCAAGGACAGGAAGGTGCGTGCTTCCTCGATGGTCTCGGCGAGCGAGCGGTGCCCGCAGTTGAGCCCAATCAGGTCGAGCAGATCGCCATGTTCATGGGTCGCGGCGTCGGTCCATTTGCCGGCAGCGCCCTTGCCATGCTCGCCGCCTTTTAGCCGGACATAGAGACTGCGTCCCGCTGACCCCAAGGCGTCACCGACAATCCAGTATCGGCCTTCGCGCCGGCCATTGCCGAGATAATGGCGACAGACTGCCTCGGCATTGCGCGCCAGGGCACGCGACAGGTCTGATGCGGGACCAGCCATGACATCCTCCGCAAGAAAAATGGGGCCTGCCGCTGCGGACAGGCCCCGAAGGAAGGGCGTCTATTCAGCAGCGACCGCGTACGCCTCTTCGGCCTCCAGATCATGCTGTTCATCCGGCGCGACGATGTCGACGGCCTGTTCGCCGTCGTTTGCCGCCGCCGGTTCGAGTGCCGGCGTGCGCAGCGGTTCGGCGAGCCAGCCGCTGCCGGCGAGCAGCCTTTCAGCTGCCTCCGCCATCTCCGGCTTCTTGAGACCGGCAAGACGCCCGGCTGCCTCGTTTCCCTTAGCCTCCTCGACCGCCGACAGGATGCGGGGCTTGGTCACCCGACCGAGATAATTGCCGATCGTGGCAATCCATCCGGCCGCGACCATGTCGAGGCTCGCGGCCCGCGCCAACACATGCGAATGCGCGATCCGACCCGCGACCGCGCGCGCGGACACCCGGCTTTCGTTGTAGCGATTGGCCGGCTCCCACACCGCATTGATGCCGAACGCCGCGCAGTGCGCAAACAGCGCCGCCTGTTCATCACCGTCGAAGGCGATCAACGTCTCCCACAGTTCGGCGGGCGCATCGGGCAGACGCTCCGACCAGCTCTCTTGTCGCTGGTTAATCGCCTTCGCCGAACTGCTGTCGTTGAGACCCGGCGCGTGAACGCCAAGTCCGGCACCTCGGACCGACACCTGCATGCAGCTGTTCTCCGCGGCATAGGTGTAGAAGGTGTCGAGCACGAGCGCATGGAGCACCGCCGCAAATGCGATCTGCGGGCTCGTCGCCACGGCATCGCGCAAGGCGAGCGTCCGGTGGGTGGTGAGCTCGGTCACCAGGCGGTCTGGAAGCGGGCGGAGCATGTCGTCCTGCTCGTCCTCATCCTCGGTCTCGGCTGCCGTACCCGGCACGCCGCCGACACTGATGATCGGCCCCGCACCAACATCACCGAGGTCGGAACCGTCATCGCCATCGTCGATGGACCGGCCTTCGCCATCATCGATCACTGGCTCTTCGGCGGGCTCATCCGCTGGCCGGACGAAGCCGCGCTCGATGTGGAGCGAGCCGTCGACGTCAATGCTGACGAACACGCCGGCACGCGCCATCTCCGTCGGCTGATAGACCAGCGGCCGCGAGACGATCGCACTGATCTCCTCGTCGATCGCCGTGACGCGGGCATCGACCTCGTCTGGGACGTCGCCCGCGCCCGACCATTCTTCCTCGAGTGCCTCGGCTTCCTGGCGAAGCGACGCGAGCTTGGCCTCGTCCTCGTCGGTCATCTCGGGCTGTTCGCCGTCGATGACCCGCATGCCGTCATCATAATCGTAGGCGAAATCGACCGCGACCGCGATCCACTTCCAGCCTTCTTCCCCGATCCGGGCGCCCTCGGCTTTGAGCTTCTCGTCGACTTGGGCGTCGAGCAAGGCGACGTCCTGCAGGAAGCCGCCCTGGTCGTCCTCGAACAGATCGCGCAGCACATAGCCGCCGGCCGCGACATACGCATCGAGTCCCAGGAAACGCACCCGCTTGTCCGTCGCGCGCACCGAATCCTCGGTGAGCTTGGCGCGAATCATGTAGGGCTGCTTGTTGTAGCTGGACTGGAGCAGATCCCAGACCTGCTCCTGGCGCTCGTGGTCTTCGGAGACCGAAAAGGCCATCAGCTGTTCGAGCGTCATGCCATCGTCGACATAGACCTCGTGCAGCTTGGGCGAGACGGAGGCGAGGCGCAGCCGCTGCTTCACGACGGCGGGGGTCGTCATGAAGGTGGCAGCAACAGTCTCGACGTCGGTGCCCTGAGTGACCAGCTGCTGCATCGCCCGGAACTGGTCGAGCGGGTGCAGTGCCTCGCGGTGCACGTTCTCGGCGAGCGAATCTTCCTCGGCCGAGATCTGCTCGTCCTCGCGGAAGATGCAGGGCACGGGCTCGGTCTTGGCCATGCGGCGCCGTTTCACCAACTGCTGCAAGGCGCGGAAGCGGCGGCCGCCGGCGGGCACTTCGAATAGGCCGGTGTCGTTGCCGTCGACATCGCGCTGGACGCGGACAGTCAGGCTCTGCAACAGGCCACGGCGGGCGATGTCGACGGCGAGCGCGTCGATCGAGACGCCAGCCTTCACCCGCCGGACGTTGGCCTGGCTCAGCACCAGCTGATTGAACGGGATGTCCCGCGAACCGCTGAGGACGATCTTCACATGCTTGGTCATGGGTCTTCTCCATGACGGGCGGCCGGGAGACTCTCTCTCGACCCTCAACCCGTCATGGAGCCGGCGCAGCCCTCTCCCTCTAAAGGGTGAGAGCCGCGCCAGCGGTGATCGACAATGAGATCGGATCAGCCCGGGCCTGACCGCGGTCGATCCGATCGGCCGAACAGGATTTCGGTCGCCGGGATCGACCCACAGCGCCTGGCGCAGGATGCCCAGACAGAGAGCGGCACGCCGGTGTCGAAGGCGATGTCGATCTCGATCCGGAGCCCGAACGGCAGCCGGACTTCCGCGAGCTCGCGGAGGCTCCAGGGGCCGGTCTCGGGACAACCAAAGCCCAAATCGGCGAGGCCATGAAGCACGTCACCATCCGCAGCGAGCTCGGAAGCTAGCCAGACTTGCGGCCCCAGTGGGTTGAAGAACTTCACCACTGGGGCGGGATCAGGCTCCGGTTTGTCGAGCCGGACAGCGGCCCGTCGATTGATGTCGTTCGCCCGCAACCCGTGGCGAATGGTGGGAGGGAGGACGATCATCGGATCGCTCCTTTCGATATCAAGAGAGGAGCCGCGCCGCTCAGGCGGCAGCCGTGAGAAGCTTGGCTGCCTTGCCTTCGAGCTCAAGGCGGGCGTCCTGATGGGGCTTGTCGCGCGCGAGCGCGGTGATGCCCTGGACGAAATCGAAGATCGAGGCGGGCGGGTGGCCTTCTTCCTGCAACACCGTCGCGATGATCTTCACGGTTTCGCCGCGCGAGAAACCGCGCTTTCGAAGAAAGGTCTCGCGATCCTCGTCCTTGCGGGCGACGATGCGTTCACGCGCCGCTTTGATTCCCGCCATGAATGGGGCCGGCGACGATGATGCGAAATTCTCCAGCGCTGGCGCCGCCTCATGCGCGAAGCGATTGGCGGCGAACTTGCTGTGCCGGATGCTGATTTCCTCGAAGCCTTCGGCACCCCAGATGTTGCGGTTCATACACACCGCCCGGAGATAGAAAGACGCCATGCCCAGTGTCTTCGAGCCGACCTCGCTGTTCCAGCAGTAGAAGCCGCGAAAGAAGAGATCGGGATCGCCGTTGGGCAAGCGCCCGGCCTCGATCGGGTGGAGATCGTCGACGAGGAATAGGAAGACGTCGCGGTCGCTCGCATAGAGCGTCGTGGTATCCTTGGTAATGTCGACCAGCGGATTATAGGTCATGGTCGACCAGTCGAGCAGGCCCGGCACCTTCCAGCGCGTGTCGCCGGTGCCGTTGCCGGCGATCTTCATCACTGCGGCGACCAGTTCGTGATCCCAGATCCGGCCGTAGTCCGGGCCGGTGACGGCGCGCAGTTCAACCCGGCCATCCTCGGTTTCGAGGGTCTTCATCAGTTCGGCGCGATGCTCGATCAACCCATGCTGCAGGTTGATTCCGGCTAGTGGTGCCGGGAGCTGGCGCAGATAGCCGGCCGGGGCACCGACCAAGCTGGCGAGCTGGCCGAAAGACCAATGGGTCGGCGTGACGGGCTGATCGCGGCCGGGCACGATCAGCGCCAGTCGTTCGGCGTTGTCGCGGCTGGCCTCGACCCGGACCTCGCGGGTTTCGACGGTGCGGGTGGTCGCGCGCTCGGACCGGGCCTTCACCGCGGCATGAAGTTCGGTCAGCGAGAGGAAGCGCTCGTCGTCGGGACGCGAGAACCATTCGGACGAGACGCGGCCGATGCGCTCGCCACGTGAGATATCGACCTTGTAGCCGGCGGAGGCCGGACGCGGCGCGGGGGATTGGGACAGAAGAGTAGCCATGGATCATCTCCGCGACGGGCGCCGAGAGCCTCTCTCTCAACCTCAACCCGTCACGGTTCTTCCGGCCTCCCTCTCCCTCTGGGCCGGTCGGCGGCGCGCCCATCTGGCACGAGCCGGCAGACCCCTGAAAACACAATGGCGCCCTTGGTGAAGCCGGCCGGCGCGGCGGCGTGCGCGCGGACCTGGGGGCCAGCCGGCGCCGTGCCCTCCGGCCCGAGCCAAGAGCGCATGCGCGGTCGCGAAAAGACGCGCGACCTCTGGCGGCGCCCGCCGCCGCCAGTGTGCGCACCACTGAAACCGCGTGCAATTGGGGGCGTTGCGGGGGCGGAGCCGCCCGCAGAAGGGGTCCGACGCGACCTTGGCGCGGCGGCAGGGGAAAACCTTCCCCTCAAGGTTCCCGCGGCGCCAGAACTTTAATTTGCTGGGGAGCAATGCTGACTCGAGCCTTCGATCAACCGCTGAAGGCTACGGTAGAGGATCAGCCGGCGTCGGCCGACCGTAATGGTTTCGAGCGTCCCGTCTGCGATCAACGCGAACAATTTGGTACGTCCGATGCCGGTAATGCGTATCGCATCCGCAATCCGCACCGACAGCATGGCGGTGGTTTGGGCGGTGCTTTCGAAGGGAGCTGCTTGGGACATAGGCGCATCGTGAACACGCTGCGCGCGGCCATCAAGATCACGAATGGCCCGATCGTATGATGGGCTACGTTGCGGCGCGTCCTTCGTAGATTCTCATCGGGCCATTATAATGGCGAACGCTTGGATTCTTACCATGCGGCGTCGGTAATCCGCCGTCGCGCCTGTTCATGCTGCCTCCTTCAGCTTCCGTTTCGACAACTTGCTGACTGACCCGGCGGCCCGCTTGGCGCGACCCGTGACATAACCCTCCCAATCTCCCATCAACGGCCGGCGCTTCAGAAAAGCGTCGCGCCGCCGATAGGCGCGGGTGGTCTCATCCCCGATCTGATGTGCAAGCGCCTGCTCCACGACGCTTTCAGGATAATCGGTCATCTCTCCCATGTAGTCGCGGAATGCACTGCGCATGCCATGGACGGTGTAGTGACCAAGCTTCATTCGCCGCAGAACCATCGTCATCGCCATCTGGGACAATGACTTGCCTCGTTTTTGCCCTGCGAAGACGAAGCTGTCGGGTCCGCAATTTGACTTTCGTGCGAGCGCACGCAGCATATCGACGGCGGTGGAGGGGAGCGGAATGCGATGCTCAAGGCCCATCTTCATCCTCTCGGCGGGGACGGTCCAGACGGCGGCGTCCAAATCCACTTCAGCCCACGTCATACGCAGTGTCTCATTCGTCCGAGTGGCGCACAGGATCGTCAGCTCGAGCGCTCGGGCGGCAGTTGCCGGACGCGTGTTGAGCGCCTGCCAGAACGCAGGCAGCTCTTCGAAGGGCATCGCCGCGTGGTGGCGGGCTTGTTTCTTGCTGCGGCGTTTCGACAGAAGATGTTCGAGGTTGCCCTTCCAGCGGGCCGGGTTCTCCCAAGGGCTTTGGATGTGGCCGGCGACTTTGGCCGCATCCAATATAGTCTCGATCCGACCGCGCAGGCGCCCGGCGGTTTCCGGCACCACGCGCCAGATCGGTTGGAGGATAGCGAGCACGTCTTTCTGCGTGATTTCGGCCATGGCCTTCGTCAACACCGGCTTTGCATAGGTCTTGATGGTGTTGCGCCACTGCTGCCGATGCTTTGGATTTTTCCAGTCGGCTTCGTGAGTATCGATGTAGCTGTCAGCGAAGGCGCCGAAGAGATTCAGGTTCTCGCCGGCGCGTGCGGCTTCCTCCTCGGCCTTGGCCGCCGCCTCCAGGGCGAGGCGCCGTTCCTCGATTGGGTCTAGCAGAGCCGCAATCTGTTCGCGCGCGTCGCTAGAGAGCTCACGCGCGCGGGCAAGCGAGACGTCCTGGGCCGATCCGAGGCCCATCTCGCGCCGCTTTCCATTACGCTCCCAAGCATACACCCATCGCTTGGAGCCATCCTTAGTGATGAAGAGGTTGAGCCCGCCACCGTCGCTGTGCTTGCCGCAACGCTTTTCGGTCTGAACACGCTTGGCGCTGAGTTTGTGGAGGGACCGTCCCATTGACTACTCCAAGGCCAGACGACCTTCTCGGCTCCCGCAGCAACCCGGTTAGCAACCCGGTTTGAGTCGCGGTTTGCAGTGAACCAGGGCGAACTTTGATGAATTGTTCGACTCAAGCCACGAGCCAGAAAAGTCTTGTTTTTCTGGGCTTTAGGTAGCAGAAAACGGTGGAATTTGAAAGGCCTGCGGCCGGGGAGTTCGAATCCCTCCCGCTCCGCCAACCACCCCCTTCGGGGGACTCCCAAAAACCATCCTAAAGTGCTATAAAACCTCACGAAATCCGGTGATTTTTGGTTCACCGAATTTCACTCAATCCCAAATTACCCCGCACAAAGTGTGGGGTAAAATGTGGGGTAAAAATGAGGTGATTCTCATGGGAAAGCTCACGGCGCTCAAAATTAAGAACCTGACCGAACCCGGTCGCTACTCCGACGGGGACGGCCTTTCTCTCGAATTGAATGGCAAAGGATCGGGAAGATGGGTCCTTCGGGTTCAGTCGAACGGCAGGCGACGCGACATTGGCCTCGGGTCTTTGAAGGGAGTTTCCCTGGCCGACGCCCGCGATGCGGCCTTCGTCATGCGCAAAAAGATCGCACAGGGGATCGATCCGGTCGCGGAACGCAGGCAGGAACGCCAAATTGTCCCAGTCTTCCGTGATGCCGCCAAACTGGTGCACGAGGAACACGAAAAGGCGTGGAAGAATGGCAAGCATCAGAACCAATGGCTTGCGACCCTGACCACCTATGCCTTTCCCAAGATCGGCGACCTTCCCGTCGATAAGATCGAGGGCCCGGCGATTCGGGAGGTGCTGGTCCCGATCTGGCTGTCCAAGCCGGAGACCGCGAGGCGAGTACGGCAACGGATTGGCACCGTTCTCGATTGGGCCTGCGCCAAGGGATTTCGCGCCACCGAGGCGCCGATGCGGTCTCTTTCCAAAGGGCTACCTCGTCAGCCCAAGAAAGATGGCCACTTTGCCGCGATGCCTTATTCGGACGTTCCGGCCTTCGTCGAGAAGCTTAGCGAACGTGAATCGGTTGGGCGGCTCGCATTGGAAGCGCTCATCCTAACAGCCGCGCGTTCGGGCGAGATCCGGGGTGTGATCTGGTCGGAGATCGATCTGAACCTTGCCCTGTGGACGGTCCCAGCCGAGCGCATGAAGATGGGGCGGGTCCATGTCGTCCCGCTGTCGCCGCAAGCCATCGCCGTGTTCAAGCGCGCCAAGAAGTATAAGGCTGGAGTTGGGAATCTGGTTTTCCCTGGTCAGGATGTGAAGAAGCCCCTCTCCGACATGACGCTCCTTAAAATCCTTCGAGGCATGGAACTCAAAGTGACTGTGCATGGCTTCCGATCCGCATTTCGGGATTGGGTAGCGGAGCAAACAGATTATTCCGGCGAAGTAGCGGAAGCTGCGCTCGCCCATACGGTCTCGAACAAGGTGGAAGCGGCTTATCGCCGGACAGACTTCCTAGACAGGCGCAGGCTCCTGATGGGCGATTGGGCGACCTTCTGCAAAAAGTTGTCTGCCACATCGGATGACGAAAGAGAAAACACGCCGGAAATCGCAATCGCCTGAGCAACAGCCCCCGCTCGGGAGCCACTCTTTGCTGAAGGTGTTATCCAAAAATAATTTTTCGAAAAATCGCTAAACAATCGCCGATTTCCGCTGATCACCCATGGAAGGGGCTGCGCCTCAGTTTGGCCTGCAGCCCTCGAACGTTGGGGAATTATCTAAATGGTAGCGATCTTCACCGGCGCGGGCACCGGCATCGAGCGGAGTTCGGCACGGACGCTTGGTGGCTCGGGGCTGCTCGGATCGGCAACGCTGGGTCGCTCGGGCGAGCAGGCCTATGTCAACGCGGCGACCGGCAATCTGATGCTGACGGCGGTCGACGAGATGCTGCTCGGCCGCGGTCCGGATGCGGTGATTTCGCGCACCTATAACAGCTTTGGCGGCTGGGACGGCGACAATGACGATAATTGGCGCGCGAGCGGGTATCGCCGTGTCTTCGGCCTGGCGGGCGGGACCGGCTATGGAACGGTCGGCAGCACGGTCAAGCGCACCGACTGGGACGGGTCGGAGGTCACGTATAGCTGGAACGCCGCGAGCAGCGCTTATGTCGCGACCGATGGCGCGGGTGCCTATGACACGCTGACCAGGACGGGCACGAACTGGACCTGGGTCGATGGCGACACTCAGATCCAGGAAGTCTATGACGACAGCAATTCGGGCCGGATCACGAGTCAGTCCGATACCAGCGGCAACAACAGTGTCAGCTATGGCTATACCGGCACGCTGCTGACGCAGATCACCACTGCTGACGGTGGGTACACGCTGCTTAAATATGGTGGCACGGGCGGCCTGCAACTTCAGTCTCTCGAGACCCACAGCACCTCGCCGACCGCGACGACCACGCGGGTTTTCTACAGCTATGACGCCAATGACCGGCTCAGCAAGGTTCAGGTCAACCTGAACCCGGCGGATAATAGTGCGACTGTAACAAGCGGCGTGCCGACGACCTATAATTACGAGACCACCTACACCTATGACGACGCCAACGGCATCAGCCAGCGTGTCGCCTCGATCAGCCAGAATGGCGGCGCGCTGGTAGAGTTCAAATACGACACCGGCTTCCGGGTCTCGGAGATCAAAGAGACGATCGCGAGCGGCGCCACACCCGTTACGCGCACCACCACCATCGCCTATGATACGGTCGCGCGCATCACCACGGTGACCGATGCGTTGGGTCAAGCCACTCAGCTAAGTTATGATGCGTCGGGCAATCTGCTGTCGCTGACCCTGCCGCCATCCGGCACCAGCGATCCCGCGCCATCGGCGAGCTTCACCTATGAGGCGGATGGCGACCTCGCCACGATGAAGTCGGCCGGCAATACCGTGGTCTATAGCTATGACAGCCGCGGCAACCGCACGCTCGAGCGTGACAGTCTCGGCAACACGGTCACGCGCACCTTCAGCGCGAAGAACGAGCTGCTCAGCGAGACGCATTATACCGTGCCCGATCCGGACGGCGTTGGCAGCACCCCGCCCTCCGGCGCGATGACGACGCGCTACGCTTATGATGCCAAGAGCAATCTGCGCTTCGTCGTCGATGGCGAGGGACGCGTCACAGAATATGTCTACAACCTCTATAATCAGCGCACGGCGGTAATAGGCTATGCGGCCAATCTCTATACCGGCACGCCTGACCTGGAGACCTGGGCGGCGGGCATTGCCGACAAGAGCACGACCCAGCGCACCGAGACGATCTACGACTTTCGCGGCAATATCAGCGAGGTCATCAGCTACGCCAGAGTGACGACGACAGGCGCGTTCGACACCACATCGGAGCGCAACCGGACGCTCTATGTCTATAACGGGCATGGCGAACTCCTGTCGCGCTATGCCGATGGCACGGGCGTGACCGAAACGTTCGTCTATGATGGGCTTGGGCGCGTCATTTCCTCGGCCGAAACCGTTACCCCGCCCAATCTTCATGTCGGCGCCGATAATCCCGGTTACTGGACGACTGCCAACACCGACATCGACCAAGTTACGGGCACGGCAGCGGGTACTGCGCTGTCGCTGACCGCAAAATCCCAGAATCTGGCGATCGCAAGTTCATCGACCCACCAGACTTCGGTTGCGGAAGGCGATACGCTTACCTTCACCGTTCAGCTGATCGGCGGCACCTTCACCACTGCCAGCTTTGGGTTGCTCGGCGGCTCGTCCTTGTTCGGCGACACTATCAGTGACTCCAGCGCAGTCATCGTCTCGGGTCAGGGTACCCTGACGCGCGTCGGTAACGGCAGCCTGTTCCAGGTCTCCGGCCTGGCCACCGATGCCGTCACCACGGTCAGCATCACACGCAAATTCACTCGAGTGGGTGGGGAGAGTGTCACGTCGCGGGTCTATGTCGGCTCGGCCTCGGCCGGCACTGCTCTTGGCAATTCGATCATCTTCTCCAAGGCCACCCTCACCCGCACGCCGGCTGCTGCATCCACCATCACGACCAATTTTGCCTTCACCGACGGCTCGGGCAACTCGGCAACCAAGGTCACCCTTGCGAACGGTCTGGTCCGCACCTCGACCTATGACCGCACCGGCAACCTGCTGAGCTATGCCGAGTCCGGCACCGGAATCGCTTCTCCGTCGACCACCAGCTACAAATATGATGCGCTGGGACGGCTGCGCATGGTCACCGACCCCACCGGCCAGCGCGATTTCTTCTTCTACGATGCCGATGGCCGCAAGATCGCCGCCGTCGACAGCGACGGCTCGGTCACCGAATTTCGCTATAATGCCGCAGGACGCGTCACCACCACCATCGCCTATGCGACAAAGCTCGCACCCCAGCTCCTCGTGCCCGGACAACCTGGATCGCTGATCGACAGCAGCGGCAATCCCGCCAGCCTCACTTTCGCATCGATCCGGCCCGCCACCGACACCGCCAACGACCGCTGGGGGTGGAATTACTACGATACATCCCAGCAGCTCATCCGCACGATCGATGCCACCGGCGCGGTCACGGTGTTCGAGTATGACGGTGCCTCACAGCTCGTTACCACTGCGGAACTGGCGACACGAATGACCGTTGGTGAGTTGACGGCGCTCAAGACCGGGGCTCCGCCGACCAATATCTTCCCCAACCCCAATGCGGCGTCGCAATGGGGCACGGCCAACGGCGCAACGATCAACCTCGACGGTCTGATCGGCGGTGCCAATGCCTACCGGCTGAAAGCCAGCTCCAGCGGCCTTGCCTTTGTGCCGGCCACGACCAGCGTGCCGGTCAGGGCGGGCGACACGCTGACCTTCACGCTCGATCTGCTCGCCGGCTCTTCGACCAGCATCACCGCCAGCATCGGTCTGAGAGGGAGCACGAGCGATTGGGGTGCCGCCGTGAATTCAACCGCGGTCGTGATATCGGGGACAGCCACGATCACCCAGACGGTCGGCGGGCTGTTCATTTCCGGGCTCGACCCCAATGCGGTCACCCGGATCTCAATTACCCGCACATTTCTGCGGACCGAGACCGCGTCTGCCATCGTCTATGTCGGGTCGGGCGCCTCGGGATCAGCCCCCAACAACTCGATCCTGTTCGGCAATCCCGTCCTGATCCGACCGACCGGTACGCCGCCCGCGCTTCCAGCTCTTGATGCTGTGAACGACCGTGCCTCGCGGCTGTTCTACGACAATGCCGGCCGGCTGATCGGCAGCCTCGACGCCGAGGGCTATGTCTCGAAGGTCATCTACGACAAGGCCGGGCGCAAGATCGAGACGATCGCGCGCAAGACCAAGCCGAGCACCACCACCGGCAGCTTTGCCACCATCTTCGCCAGCGCCGCCGTCGACGACGCAAGCGATATCCATAATTGGTGGGTTTATGATTCGCGCGGCCTGATGCGCGCGACGGTCGATGGCGAAGGAACGCTGACGCGCCTTGACTATGGCCCGGGCGGCTATCTTGCGAAACAGGAGAGTGGGCAGAAGCTCAACGTCGCAACTCTGATCGCTACCGCGCCGACCTTTGCCGGCCTGCCCGCCGCGGCCGGCGGCGAGGTCCTTGCGACCACGAGCTGGACGCGCAACGCTCATGGCCAGGCGCTGAGCGAAGTGACCGCGCTCACCGGCAGCATCACGACGACCACGAGCTACACCTACGACAATGTGTACAATCTGCTGTCGAGCGTGACTCAGTCCGGCGGTACCGATCCGCGGACCTACAATAAGCGCTACGACACGCAAGGGCGCCTCATCAGCGAGCTGTCGGGCATTGGCAGCGCCGTGCTCGCAGCGCTGGGCGGAAGTGCATCGCAGACGGACATCAATAACACCTACCTCGATTATGGTTGGAGCTATGCCTATGATGCCGCCGGCCGCCTGATTTCCAAGATCGCACCGCGGGGCCCCGGCATGCCCGTTGGCACGATCGGCCCGAAAACGCTCTATTACTACAATGCCGATGGCGCGCTGATCTATGAGATCGACCCGCTCGGCCAGACCATCGAATATCGCTACAACGCCTTTGGCGAGAGCACCGACACGATCGTCTACGCCACACCGATCGCCAATCTTTCGAACATGGACGGGGGGCTCGACATCTCGCTGGTTACCGCCCGGCTCATCGCCGACAGCGCGCGCGACACCGCTGTCCATCGTGATTTCAACGTCGGCGGTACGCTCAAACAGTCGCGCGACGCACTGAGCAACGTCTCGACCTATGAGTATAATGCGTTTGGCGAACTGTTCAGCAGCACGGTGCCGCTCGACGGTGCGGCGACGATCCTGTCGACCCGCGCGTATGACCGCCGCGGGTTGCTGAAGACCCAGATTGTCGATGCCGCCGCCGCCGGCAAGGCGATCACCACTCAATATGGCTATGACGCGTTCGGCCGTGCTGTCGAGCTCACCAACGCCAACAACAAGAAAACCACTTCGGAATATGACCGTGACGGCCGCCTCGTCAAAGTCACGGACGCGCTCAACAACAGCACCAGCTACACCTATGATGCACGCGACAATCTCGTCGCCGTCACCGATGCGAACAACAAGGTCACCCGCTACGTCTATGACAAGGCGGGCCGCAGGATCGCGACGATCGATGCGCTGGGGGGCCTCTCCACCACCACCTATGATGCCGACGGCCGGGTCATCGCCTCGCGCGACTATCTGAATGCGATCAGCCTGACCGGGCTCGCGACCGAAGTCACCGAGGGCAATGCAGCACTCACCGCAGCGCTCGCCAACACCAACGCCGCTGACCGCATTACCCGCTATGCCTACGACAAGGACGGGCAGCTCCGCTTCGGGATCGACGCGCTCAACCATGTCGTCGAACATGTCTATGATGCGCGCGGCAACGCCATCCGCACGATCGCTTATGACGGCACGATCGGCACCGACGGCACCGGGCAATATTCTGCGACCTGGATCGCGACCCAGGTCGCCAGCCTCGCCTCGGCACCCGGCACGCGCGTCTCGCGCGCCGTCTATGATATCCTTGGACAACAGATCTACAGCATCGACGCCCTGGGCCAGGTCTCTGCCCGGACCTATGACGCCAAGGGGCAGCTGACCAAACAGGTCCAGTATTCGGTTGCCTATACAGCACCCGGGAACCCGAGCCTCGCCGACATGACGGCCTGGCGCGCCACCGCGCCTGTCGTGGCCGGCGCTGCCAATGACCGCACGACCCGCGCCTATTACGACAATAAGGGCCAGCTCAATTATTCGGTCGATGCGCTCGGCAATGTGACCCGCACCGAATATGACAAGCTCGGCAATGTGAAGCGGACAACCGCTTATGCCGCCGCTGCTGCGACGACCATCACCGACGCCACGACGCTCGCCAATCTGAACGCGGACACCTATCTGTCGTCCTCGCCAGCCGACCGGCACGTCACCGAATTCAAGTATGACAGCGCCGGCCGTCTCGAAGAGACGCTGTTCTATCTCCGGTTCAGTCCTTCGGTCATCACGATCAGCACAAAGCTGGTGCGCGATGCGATGGGCCAGATCCTCTCGTCGACCGACGCGTTCGGGACTGCAGACGCCAGCACCACCGCCTATGAATATGATGCCGTTGGCAATGTGACACAGCAAACCCGGGGACAGGGTACGGCCGAGGTGGTGATCACCACCTATGCCTATGACAAGCTGGGCCAGCTGACCGATCGCACCATCGCGGCCACCACTGCCGATGCGGCCACCACTCACTGGGAATATGACGCGCTTGGGCGCTCGATCAAGGAACAGCGCGGATATGCGACGCCGCAACAGGTGGATACGCTGTTCGAGTATAACGGGCTCGGCGATCTCTGGAAGGTCACCGACCCGCGGGGCAACGCGACTTATCGCTGGTACGACAATCTCGGCCGCGCGACCTATGTGCGCGACGCCGAGAACTATCTGACGCAGACCAGCTATAACAATTTCGGCGAAACGGCCTCGGTCACCCGGCGCTTCAACCAGGTAAGCGGTACGGCGGTGATCACCACTCCGCCAGTGGTCACCGCCACCGTTCCCAATCCTCTGGTCAGTTATATTCTGACCGACAGCGCGCGGGACGCCACGACCAGCTTCGTCTATGACAAGCTCGGCCGGTTATCAGACCAGACAGACGCCGAGGCCTATCACACCACTTATAGCTACACCCGCGGCGGCCAGATCTCGACGGTCACGCGCGGGGGGGCGACGACCCGGCTCGATTATGACAAGCTCGACCGGCTCAAGAAATCGACCGATGCGCTGGGGTTCTATGAATCCTACGGTTATGACGCGTTTGGCAACCGGACGTCGGTGACGGCCAAGTCGGAGACCGGCGTTATCGCGGCGGGCGCCACGACCATCTACACCTATGACAATCGCGGTTTGCTGCTGACCGAAACCTTGCCGACGCCGACCTATGACAGCGCCGGGACCCAGACCAGCACGACGGTCGTCAATCGCTATGAATATGACGCGCGCGGCAATCGTACCAAGATGGTCGAGGCCGACAACCTCTCCTACAAGCGAACCACCAGCTATACATATGACAAGCTCGACCGGCTGAGCACGAAGAGCGGCGACGCGGTGCCCATTGACCCTGCCGGCACTCTTCAAACGCCGATCGAATATTATTTCTACGATCGGCGCGACAACCTGATCGAAAGCCGCGATGCCGCGGGCGCACGGACCCTGTTCCGGTTCGACCAGCTCGACCGCAAGACCGGTGAGATCAATGCGCTCGGAACGCTCTCGACCTTCGGCTATGATCCGGGCGGCAACCTCACTACCAGCCGGGTGTTCGGCACACAGGTGGCGCTGCCGGCCACGCCGACCGCCGCCTGGCCGGCCGATCCGTCGGGCGAAGTGCGCCTGACAAACTATGAATATGACCGCCTCGGTCGCCGCACCGCGACCCAGATGACCGGGATCACGACCGGGTCGTGGAACGGATCGTCCTACGTCACGACGCCGGGCGACACGTTGCGCAGCACCGTTACCTATGATGCACGCGGTAACGTGGTGAAGACGACTGATGCCAGTGGCGGCGAAATCTTTTCCTATTATGACAGGCTCAACCGCAAAACCGCATCAGTCGATCAGGAAGGGTATCTGACCGGATGGGTGCTCGATGCCGAGGGCAATGCCACCTCCGAAACGCGCTATGCGGGGAGACCGGCTGCCCCGGCAATCGGCACCCCGCCCACGGTCACCACCACGCTCGCCACGGATCCCGCCAATCGGATCACCAATTTCACCTATGATCTGAACGGCCAGCGCAAGACCGAGGCACGCAGCAATGTTGTCGCCTATACGCTCGACGCAAATGGCGTGCTATCATCGGCCACCACCACGGCCACCATCCGTTATGACTATAACGGTCTCGGCCAGGTCACCCGGAAGACCGAAGCGACCGGTGATGCGTTCACCTATAGCTATGACGGCGCGGGCCGGCTGATCAGCGAGGCGCGGACGCCCTATAACGACTTCACCAGCACAGCCGGAACTCCGGTCAGCGTTACCCCGACGCTGCGCTATTCCTACAATGGGCTGGGTGACCTGACGCGAACGCAGCAAGGCGGCGCGACGATCGATAACACTAACGATCATATTACCCGCTATGCCTATGGCGCGGGCGGGCGGCTGACGTCGATGACCGACGCCAACAATCAGGCGCGCAGCTATTTCTACGACATTGTCGGCCGCAAGACCGGCGAATCCTACGCGCGTGCCAACAGCAGCGCGACCGCCATGCCGGAGGGAATCGCCTATCAGTACGACCTGCTCGGCCGCCTGACGCAACAATCGATGAACACCGTCTCCGGCACGACCTGGACTCAGGTCGGCGACAGGACACAGATCGCTTATAACAGTTATGGCGAGGTCTCGCAGCGCGGTATCAACGGCTATCAGGAACAGTTTGCCTACGATCTCGCCGGCCGCGTCTGGCGGACCAATTCGGGCGACGGTGTCTGGCGCTTCGCAATCTACGATAAGAATGGCAACCAGACGCTCTCGATCGAGAGCGAAGGTACCGACCTTGCGGGCAAGACGCTCGATCAGGTGGTCGCCATTGCCACCAATGGCGGCGGGAATGCTATCGGCGCGGCCTATGTTGACGGCATCAATGCCACCATCACCCGGTACGAACGCCGAAATCTCGCCACCGATACAATCCAGGCCAAGCGCCAGTTGAGCAGTTCTGTCACGACCGATCTCAAAACATCACGAGATTATAGTGCGTTCGGCGAGGTGATCTGGGAGCGCGACCCCAGCCAAGCGGCCTATGCATCAAGCGAAACAAGGACCAATTACACCTATAACACGATGGGCCGCCTCATCTCGACTGAGCGCCCGCAAGTCTCTTTCACCAATGCACAAGGCGGGACCGCCACTACGCGGCCGATAGACGAATATTTCTACGATCTCTCAGGTCGCCTGATCGGCACGGAAGATGCCAACGACAATCGCACCACGCGCAGCCTGCTTGCTGGCACGGGGTATGGCGGTGCCGAGGCGCTGGTGACCCGGGAATGGCATCCAGGCGGGAATATCCAACACGGCTACGACGTGTTCGGCGACCTGCGCAAGACGACCGATGAGATCGGTCGCGAAACGACGATGCAATATGACAAGCTGGGTCGTCTGACGCAGGTCACGCATCCAGGCGGCCTGACCGATAACTATACCTATGACCTGCTTGGCCAGCGCATCTCGCACTGGAATTCGTTCCTCGGCAGTTCGGTGGTTGAGAAGACCGACTATGATATCCAGGGACGTGTCATCAGCAGCGTCGCATTCGGTGGCGACACCACCACCATCACCTATGCGTTCGATGCGAACCTGGCCACAAGCGGTCTTGGCACTTTTGGCGGATGGACGAAGCAGACGACCGGCCATGGACGCACATTGACGGAGGTAACCGACCTGTTCGGCCGAACGATCGACAAGATCGATCTTGGCAATCACAATTACGACTTCACGTATGACAAGGCCGGAAGGTTAATATCGCGCACCAATAATGTTGGTGAAAATCTCTCTTATAGCTATTTCAACACCGGCTTCGTGTCATCCCTTGAATCCGGCGTGATCGATCGCGTCAATCAATATGGACAGGCTGACGTCTTTACTTACGGCTATGACACGAACGGCCGGAAGAATTACGAGCGCTTCGTGCACGAGGCATATAATTCCGACCCTGAGTCCGGTTCTTATCTGACGACCGATCAGCATCAGCTCGCAACAACGACATATGACGCGCTCGGTCGCATGATCCACTATGAGGATGTCGGTGATCAGGGCACGACCAACGGCAACCCGATCTCGGTCGATTATAAATACGACAAGGTTGGGAATATCCGGAAAGTCGCGGCAAATTATCGCGACGTGAAGTCCGGCAGCATGCTGCCGCAAACCTATTGGTACGCCTATGACGAAATGAATCGTATGACCATCAGCATGGGCATACTGATCGGGGCGGAAGGATCCGGTACGATCGACCGTGGTACCTATGGCGGTATCTCGATCAACTACGATGCCACGGGTCGACGGACCGATATCACCCGCGCTATTACCGTACAGGTCGAAATCCCCGGCGACGAGACGACTTTTACTTATTCGGCACCGGGCGTTCGGCGAGAAGAATATAAGTACACGACCGCCGGCGACCTCGAATCGGTTTATGCCGACGAAACGACTTACGACTATAATAATGTAAGATATGATCCGGTCCCCAATGAGCTGATCAAAAGGTCCGATTACACGCGCGATGCAATGGGTCGCGTGACCAACTACAAGGAATATTTCAGCGACGGCATAACCGTCAATTATTCGGCGGCGACCACCTATGGAACCGGCCTGACCACGATGCTGGTGGTCAGCCAGACGGAGCAGCAATATCAGCCGGGGACTGGCGGCTTTCAGACGCGCGTAACGACCACCGATTACCAGCTCGATACGA
Source organism: Sphingomonas sp. (assembly GCF_050725575.1). GTDB lineage: Bacteria > Pseudomonadota > Alphaproteobacteria > Sphingomonadales > Sphingomonadaceae > Sphingomonas. Next base: position 108,156 of record NZ_JBOHHW010000004.1, read on the forward strand.
CTGGCTCAGCCTGGAATGGCATTACCCACGGGACGTTCAACGGCACCTTTGTCGGGGTACAGACACATACCCGCACGGTTGTGGACAACAACACCTCGACCGCATCCGAAACCGAGACGCATTATGTCTGGTGGGATGCGGCGCTCGAAAGTCACATTGGGACGTTCCGCTCGCCAACGGACACTCTCCCGCCGGTCAGCGACTTCACGCGCGATTCAAGCGGTCACCTGGTCCATCTGACGCGCAATTCGGGAAGCTCGGCAACGCAGGTGGATTTCACCACCGATGCCGAAGGGCGGGTGCTGGCGCGGCGCGAATACAACACAGACCGCAGCCAGATGTCGACCGAGTATCATTATCTGTTCGACGGGGCTGTGCGCGGGGCGACCGGCAATAATGGCCAGCCGATTGCCGGAGATTATATCGAGGCGCTGAACCAGCGCGGCACGACGCCCGGCGCGCCGTTCCGCAATGGCGGCCAGGTCTCCTACGCCAATTTCGACCAGAATTATGAACCGATGTTGCCGCAAGGCGCGGGCAGCGGCGGCAGCTATGTCGTGCGTGAAGGCGACACGCTGCAATCGATCGCCGCGCAGATCTGGGGCGACGCGAACCTCTGGTACAAGCTGGCCGAAGTCAATGGACTCGGCGCCGGCTCGCTCACCGCGGGCATGACACTGCGGATACCGGACGGTATCTTCTCCGTCCACAACAGCGCCTCGACCTTCAAGGTCTACGATCCCAACGAAGCAGTCGGAATGGTCGGGCCTGTCGCGCCACAACCCAAGGGCGGAAACAAATGCGGCTTGCTCGGGCAAATATTGCTGGTGGCGATCGCAGTGGCGATTGTTGCAATTACCAAAGCGCCGGTATCGAACTTCTTTGCAGGGCTCTTCTCGGGCGCGACCGGCAGCGCTGGCGCGATTGCCACCGCTGGTGCCGGGCTGGCGGCCGGCAGCGCCGCCTCGATCGCTGGTGGAGTGGTCGGTGGTGCGATTGTCGGAGCCGCCGCGAGCGCCGTCAGCCAAGGATTCGGGCTGCTAACCGGCATCCAGCAGGGCGGGTTCAGTTGGAAGGGCGTTGGCCTAAGCGCGATCGGTGGAGCGATCGGAGGAGGCGGCTCTGGGGGCGGGTTCTTAAACAACGCGCTCAACGGTATGATTTCGAATGCCGTCACTCAAGGGATCGCCTTAGCGACGAAGCTACAGAGTAAGTTCGATTTTGCTGGTCTGGCAGCCGCTGGAGTTGGTGCTGGGTTCGGCGGCGAATTCAGTGGTAAGCTCGACGGACTTGGTGAGTTCGGCGCACGGGTTGTATCCAGCACCGTTGGAGGACTCTCCAACGCGGCCGCTCGCAGTCTGATCAACGGCACCAATTTTGGCGACAACCTGATAGCCGCGTTGCCCGATATCATCGGAAATACCATTGGGAGTTTGGTAGCGGGCGGCATCGCCGGAGGTGGTCGTAAGGGGCCGATCAACCTGCTGGATGAAGTGAAGGACGGCTCATATAGTCCGCAGGCGATCCATGCGGCCGAACTGTCCGACCGCTATGGCGTGGCGTTCAATGCTGATGAGGATGGCAATTACTACACTAGCGCCAGTCCCGCTGATCTAGCGTCGGCGATCACCCAGACCAATCCGAATATCAACACCGGCACCGAGAAGATAACCTTCGCAGGCGCCTATCAATACAACCAGGAGACGGATGATCCCGCTGGCCGGGTGATCAACTACTTCCTCGATAATCCGATGTATGGCGGGGATTGGGAGAGCGCTCCGAAGGCAACGACGTTCGATGTCCTCTGGGCCGGCAATGCAGACCTTGGCGCAGTTCGGTTCATCTCGGGTGGGTCGAACGGCCGAACCTATCTGTATGATGGCGGTGCGACGCGATACTCCGATCTGGGATTGAGTGCGGTCTTTGCGGCGCCAATCGCGGCGCAGACCGATCCGAACTTCGTTGCCTACGCACAAGTTCACAATCAGATGGTGGGCGACATCGTCCAGGCGCGCGTCGATAAGGCACTGGCCCAGGTGGACTTCGAGGCCGGCATTGCGATGAACATCATGATGCTACCTACGATGTTCATGGGAGGTAGCGGCGCCAGCTACGCTATCCGCGAAGGGGGATATCTCACAACCGGCGCCATTGCTCGCGGGGCAGTCGTCACACGAGTCGGGCAATTTCTGCGCCCCGCAGAGAGTGGAGTCTGGAAACTCAATCCATTCACGCGCGGTCAGCAGATTGAACAGGCGCTCGGGCATAATCTGCCCGGCAACTTCCCGGTCATCGACAAGTTCGAGAATGGGCTGGCGACGAGTATCAAGAGCCTCGATCTTGATGCCGCGACATACCAGAGCGGCTCCACGCTGACGCGAACTCTCAACGGCTATGTGGATAAGGTCGCTGGCTTCCAAGGAAGGACCTGGGCCGGTGTTCGTATTCGGCCGCAGGATGTGACGGGTCGTGCGCTTGACCTTGCGATACCCCATAGCGGATCGGCGGCGCAGCAGGCTATCATCAGTCAGACGGTGAAGTATGGAGCCTCACGCGGTGTCGCTGTGAATGTCATACACTTCCCCTAATGAGGCGAGCCTGACCAATGAAAGCTGCGACGATCTACGAGCGTAAGGGCAAGCTGTATGTGCACAGCTCATCAAAAACGACCGCCGGGGTTTGGGTAATTAATCCCCCGATTCTGGCCGTAGAAAAGGAAGATGCCGGCGGAGTTGGTCGTGCGGTTAGAGAATGTCTAGCGGCATCCCGCGAAGGCGTTCCGCACCCGAAGGCGTTCACAAACCTGTTCGATCCTGTGCTTGATCTTGCGGGTGTCAAATCGTTCGGCACGTTCGTGAAATTGGCCAAATGCGTAGAGGCCGAGACGAGCGACGATGCGACCGTGACGTTGATCCCGACACGAAATGAAGGTGTCGAGGACGGGTTCACCCCGCTGCCCACCAAGACGGAAACCGCTCTAGGTTCAGATGAGGCTTTGGGTTCTGCGGCTGCTGCGGCGCTTGCGATGTCGGAATGATGAGCGGGGATTTGCGGGCTAGGAGCGGCATTTAGTGAAAGCAAGATAAAAGCAGTGGCTCCCCCTATGGGGTAAGCCATTGTCTGCACATCGTTTTTTAGCGAGATAGACGGCACTGGTAGCGAGACTCCCGGTGCCGTTTTGGTGCCAGGTAGGTGGTAAGCTGTTGGGTTACCTCAACAATCACTGCCTCCCTGTTGGAGACATGGCCAGGTCGCTCCGCTCCCGCCGGGCGTTGCCCGGCAATGCGGTCAGCGCGGTTCCCGCGCTGGCGTGGGGCCTCGGCCAGCGAGGTGGGCGTCGCTCCCCTCTAGGCTCGCCGCGGCGCGGCGCAACCGGCTGCGCCGGTCCTTCACTGCGTTACGGCCCTTCGGGTGCGCCCCGCCTCGATCGGCGAGCCTGCCGGTCCGCTCTTGCCGCCCACCCCGCCGTCCGAGGCCGTGTGGTTGAAGGCAGGGAGAAGTGATGACCGATGATGCCGATCAGGCGCGTCTGCGCCAGCGTCTCGCCACGCTGCCGATGGTGCAGCGTGCGGTGTTCTTGCTGCACCGGATCGACGACCTCAGCTATGGCCAGATCGGCTTCCGGCTGGGGATCAGCCGGGCGCGTGTGGCGTGGCATATGACGCGGGCGATTTATGTGATGGCGTTCGGGTCGAGCGGGGATGAGTGAAGCGGTGCCTGCGGACCTGGCCGAGGAGTTGATCGGGCGCCGGCTGGACACGATGCCGGCGTTGCCGCGCACGGTGTTCCTGCTGCGTCATCTGGACGGCCTGGACGTGGCCGCGATCGGCGCCCGGCTCGGCATCGGGATCGAGGTCGTCGAACAGGAGTTGGCGCGTGCGATGCGGGTGCTGGTGTTCGGGGTGGATGAACCGACTTGCGATCCGGGGCGCCTTGGGGGAGATCGGGCATGGTGAAAACAGATCTCGACCATCTGCCCGAACGGAAACGGCGCGACCTGGAGCGTGCGGTGCGAATCCTGTTCGCCGAGTTCGCCGATGCGACGGCGCTGGCGACGCAGAAATGGAAGAAGCAGGGCCGCGTCCTCAAGGTGATCCTCTACGGCTCCCATGCGCGCGGCGACTGGGTGGCGGACACCAAGGGAGGCTACTTCTCGGATTACGACCTGCTCGTCGTCGTCAATGACGAGCGGCTGACCGACCCGCTGGAATACTGGGCGAAGGCCGACGACCATCTGCTGCGCGCGGTAGCGATCGCGAAGGAGATCGGCGCGCCGGTCAACTTTATCGTCCACAGCATGGCCGACGTGAACGACCAGCTCGCGCGCGGGCGCCCCTTCTTCATCGACATCATCGAGCAGGGGATCGCCCTTTACGAGGCCGAGGGGCACCCGTTCGGCTCGCCCAAGCCGCTGACGCCGGACGCGGTGCGCGCCGAGGCGCAGAAGAGCTTCGATTACTGGTATCCACTCTCGGTCCATGCGTTGAAGCTGGCGCGCACGAGCATCGAGGACGGCGTGCTGCGCGACGCGGCGTTCATGATGCATCAGGCGGCCGAGCGGGCCTATCACTGCGTGCTGCTGGTCCTCACTCTCTACAGCCCCAAGTCGCACAAGCTCAACTTCCTGCGCTCGCAGGCGGAGGGCCTCGCACCCGACCTGATCGCGGTATGGCCGCGCGACACCCGGTTCGGCCAGCGTTGCTTCGAGCTGCTGCGCCAGGCTTACGTCAACGCGCGCTACTCGCCCCATTACAAGATCAGCGTCGCCGAACTCGAATGGCTCGCCGAGCGGGTCGAGCTGTTACAGGAAACGGTGAAGGCCCTGAGCGAGGCGCGGCTGGCGTCGCCGCGCGCCGACGAATCCGAATAGAGAGCGGCTGACAGGTCTAGCGAGGGGCCGGCGTGTATGCCGGCCCCTGCGTCGTTCCATCGCTGTAGCGCCGCCCCAGCGGGCGCGGCAGGCTATCCGTTCGCGTGTTGCGCGATCATCGCATCTAGCAACTGCCACACGGCCTTCTGACTGGCCTTGGGGAGCCGGGTGACGGCATCGATCTGCTGCTCGATCCTGGATGCAGGACCGCGCTTGCCGGGAAGCCGGATGGTGGGGCGTCCGACCAGCAGCTCATCGAGCGACAGATCGAGCAGCTCGGCGACGCGCGGGAGGAGCGACGCGGCGATGCGCGCGCGGGCAACCTCGTAATGGGCCAGCGTCTGTTGTGCGATGCCGAGCTGCTCGGCGAGCGCCTGTTGCGTCAGGCCACGCTCCTTGCGGGCGTGCGCGATGCGCGCTCCCAGCTCCTTGAAGAAGCCCGTATCCTTGCTGTCCATGGTCGCGATGATCCGTTGAGTTACGGTCATGGCCTTACACCCTGTTTTTAGAGACGAGCTTGACTCTACTCCCAATGGGAGTGATACGAAAGGGAGTTATTTTACTCAAAACCCTCTTGACAGCTTTTTGGAGAATCCCGCGATGGCCCGCATACCGGACAGCGAGATCGAGCGGTTGAAGAGCGAGGTGAGCCTGATCCGCCTGGTCGAATCCTCGGGCGTCACGCTGGCGAAACGCGGTGCGGATATGGTCGGATGCTGCCCGTTCCATGACGACTCCACGCCGTCGCTATCGGTCAGCGCGGCCAAGAACCTGTTCCGGTGCTTCGGCTGCAATGCGGGTGGCGGGCCGATCGACTGGGTGATGAAACGGGAGGGCGTGAGCTTCCGCCATGCGGTCGAGCTGTTGCGCGACGGTGCGCCGCTGGGTGGCGGGGCGGATGTTGCCCCTGGCGGGATCAGGCCGACCCCGACCCGCAAGCTGGCGTCGCCGGTCAGCCTCGACATGGACGACCAGGCGCTGCTCGATCAGGTGATCGGCTATTATCACGAGACGTTGAAGGAAGCGCCCGAGGCGCTCGCCTATCTGCAATCGCGTGGCCTCTCCGGCGAGCTGATCGAGCGGTTCCGGCTCGGTTATGCGAACCGCACGCTGGGGCTGCGGTTACCGGAAAAGAGCCGCAAGGCCGGCGCGGACGTGCGCGCCCGGCTGGAGCGGATCGGGCTGTACCGCGAAACCGGCCATGAGCACTTCACCGGTTCGCTGGTAGTGCCGATCCTGGACGAGGGCGGACACGTTCAGGAGGTTTACGGCCGCAAGATCAGGAGCGACCTTCGCCCCGGCACGCCGCTGCATCTGTATCTTCCCGGCCCGCATCGGGGGGTGTGGAATCTGGCCGGCATCGCTGGCGGCAAGGGCGAGGTGATCCTGTGCGAAGCGCTGATCGATGCGATGACGTTCTGGTCTGCGGGATACCGCAACGTCACCGCCTGCTATGGGACGGGCGGCTTCACCGACGATCATCTTGCCGCGTTCCGCCAGCATGATGTGAAGCGCGTGCTGATCGCGTTCGACCGCGACGATGCCGGCGATCGGGGCGCGGCCGAACTGACCGCGCGGTTGATAGCAGAGGGTATCGACTGCTTCCGCATCATGTTCCCCAAGGGGATGGATGCGAACAGTTATGCGTTGAAGGTGACGCCGGCAGCGCGATCGCTGGGGGTGCTGGTCCGCAAGGCCGAATGGCTGGGGAACGGGCGCGCGCCGGCACTGACCAGTGCGCCCAGGGATGAGCTGGAGGCCGCGCTCGCCGCGCCGATGCCAGTCGATGCCGTCCCCGATCCCGCCACCCCTTTAGCCGCCGATCCGCCCGAACCGACGATCGCCACGCCGTTGCCGGCAGCGTCGGCCGAGGACGTCGCGCTCTCGCAGAGCGACCAGGAGCTGGCGCTGATGCAGGGCGATCGGCGCTACCGCGTGCGGGGCTGGAAGAAGCCCCTGAACCCCGAATCCCTCAAGGTGAATCTGCTGGTGAGCCGCGACGAGCGGTTCCACGTCGATACGTTCGACCTCTATAGCGCGAAGGCGCGTAGCGCGTTCGTCAAACAGGCCGGCATCGAACTTGGCGAGGCCGAGGACACCCTGAAACACGACCTTGGCCGGGTGCTGTTGAAGCTGGAGGCGTTGCAGGAGGCCGAGCTGACCTCGGCGCTGGTGAAGGCCGAACGCCCCGCGCTGACCGACGAGGAGCGCGAGGCTGCGCTGGATCTGTTGAAGGCGCCGGATCTGATGGAGCGGATCCTCGCCGACTTCACCGCGTGCGGCGTGGTCGGCGAGGCGACCAATATCCAGACCGGCTATCTGGCGTGCGTGTCGCGGCTGCTCGATCGGCCGCTCGCGGTGATCATCCAGTCGTCGAGCGCGGCCGGCAAAAGCTCGCTGATGGACGCGGTGCTGGCGCTGATGCCGGATGACGCCCAGGTCCGCTATAGCGCGATGACGGGCCAGAGCCTGTTCTACATGGGCGAAACCAACCTCAAGCACCGCATCCTCGCCATCGCCGAGGAGGAGGGCGCGCAGAGCGCGAGCTATGCCTTGAAGCTGCTCCAGTCGGACGGCACGGTGACGATCGCCTCGACCGGCAAGGATGCGACGACCGGCAATCTGGTGACCCAGGAATACCGGGTCGAGGGGCCGGTGATGCTGTTCCTGACCACGACCGCGATCGACATCGACGAGGAGCTGATGAACCGCTGCCTGGTGCTGACGGTCGACGAGAGCCGCGAGCAGACGCGCGCGATCCATGTCCTCCAGCGCCGTCGCCAGACGCTCGCCGGCCTGCTCGACGAGGAGGACCGGCACGCGATCCTGGCGCTGCACCGCAATGCCCAGACCCTCTTGGAGGGGGTGCATGTGGTCAACCCGTTCGCGGATGCGCTGACGTTCCTCGACGACAAGACGCGCACCCGGCGCGATCATATGAAATACCTCACCCTCATCCGCTCGATCGCGCTTCTCCACCAGCATCAGCGGCGCATCCGCACAGTCCAGCATCGCGGTCGCCCGGTGCGCTACATCGAGGTCGAGGCCGGCGACATCGCGCTCGCTAACCGGCTCGCGCACGAGGTGCTGGGCCGAACCCTGGATGAGCTGCCGCCCCAGACGCGCGGCCTGCTCGGCATGGTCCACGCCTGGGCGGCCGAGGAATGCACGCGGCTCCGCATCAAGCGCGCCGAACTGCGGTTCACGCGGCGCCAGATCAGGGCGCTGACGGGCTGGGGCGACACCCAGCTCAAGGTCCATCTCTCGCGCCTGGCCGAGCTGGAATACGTCCTGATCCACCGTGTGAAGGCGGGTCAGGGCTATGAGTACGAGCTGCTTTATGATGGTGCCGGCGAGGCCGGCGAGCGGTTCCTGATGGGGCTGAGCGACCCTGCCGGCCATGCCTATGACGATCACCGGTCGGGGCTGGAGGGGCAGCGGTCGGGCCCCGGTCGGGGTGCGGCCGGGCCTCGGTCGGCGCGCGGTCGGACGGTCCAAAAGCCCGCAATCCCGCAGCCTTCCTCGCGTTCCGGCGATGCGCCGCCCGCGCTGCCCGAAATACACGTCACCCCGTTGAACGGCGCGGGGCCGTCATACCCGCATCCTTTAGCCGCTTCGCACTGACATGCCGCGCAGGGGGCAATATAGGCCCAAGGTGCCGCTCGGCGATGCGGCTGACCCGGACTCGCTGTGGAACCACATGCGCCGGTTCAGTCAGTGGCAGCTCGAAAAGAACTACTCGTCCAAGACCGTGGAAGGCCGCGAAACCACGCTCGGCTTCTTCATCACCTGGTGCCTGGAACGCGGCCTGACGCGCCCGCAGGAGATCACCAAGCCGATCATCGAACGCTATCAGCGGCACCTGTTCCTGCACCGCAAGAAGGACGGTCAGCCGCTCTCGGCGCGCACGCAGATCGCGTTCACGACGCCTATCAAAGCGTTCTTCAAATACCTCGCGAAGGCCAACCACATCCTCTACAACCCGGCCTCGGAGATCGAGCTGCCGCGCCAGGAGCGCCGGCTTCCCCGGCACATCCTCAATGCGAAAGAGGTCGAGACGATCCTCGCGATCCCCGACCTGAAAACCGTGATCGGCATCCGCGACCGCGCCATCCTCGAGACGTTCTACTCGACCGGCATCCGCAGGCTCGAGCTGATCCATCTCAAGCTCTACGACATCGACACCGAGCGCGGCACGATCATGATCCGGCAGGGCAAGGGCAAGAAGGACCGGATGCTGCCGATCGGCGTCCGCGCGCTCGCCTGGATCGTCAAATACCGCGACGATGTGCGCCCCGAGCTGGCTTGCGGCGCGGACGACGCGACGCTGTTCCTGACCACCTTGGGCGAGGCGTTCGCGCCAAATCGGATGACCCAGATGGTGCGCGAATATATCGACGCGGCCGACACCGGAAAGCGCGGATCGTGCCACCTGTTCCGCCACACCATGGCAACGCTGATGCTCGAAAACGGCGCCGATATCCGGTTCATCCAGGCCATGCTCGGGCACGCCGAGCTGTCCACCACCCAAATCTACACGCAGGTATCCGTGCGTAAACTGAAGGCGATCCATACCGCCACGCACCCCGGAAAGCCGATCGCCGCAGGGGCTTCCCGCGCGCCGGAAAACAGCGCTGGCGATGCCGATCTGTTGCTCGCCGCGCTCGCGATCGAGGCCGAGGAAGACGACTGAAACGACCTCGCACCTGCACCGAAAACCGCGTCAGGGGGTCCGTTCCGCTGCCCTCTTAGCCGCCTCGGAAACGCCCGCGCCAACAACCTGAAACGCATCGGGAATATCGCCAGCTGCACCGTAATCCATGGCGGGGTGCTCTGTTGCCGCAGAGAGGATTCCTGTCGCAGGAGATGCCAATTTTATTGGTCCTATTAAGCCGGACTACATCGGATCGATGTCCGAAAGCTGGGGCGATTATCTTACCAGGTTGAAGGGGCCAGCGCCCGAAGGGATGTCCGACCCTCACGCCCATCACGCTCTCTTCCAAAACGGGAATGGCGTCGCCCAAAAGGCTCTGGTTTCTGAGGGGCAGGACATCCTCCGCGAAGTTGGCATTGACCCGATTTTTGGGCCTGAGAATCTGGGTTGGGCGCCAAATCGTGTAGCTAGCCAGCACTCGATTTCGACGTTGCGTCCCCTCGTTGAAGATCTTCGAGCCGCTCAAGGATCAAGGGCGGACATTGAAGCCATTCTGCGCTATCACGGCGACCTCGCCGCCCAACGGAGATGATACCTGTGAACGACGAAAGAGTTCGGTTTAATCCTAAAATCTCTCAGGCTATCAGGGATAGGAATCTTCCTGCTCTAAAAGAGCTCTTTGCTTCCGAACCCGAGCAGGTTGCGGCGTTCACTCCCTTCGCCGGAGGAACGTGGCTGCATTACGCAGCGCGGGAAGGCGATTCCGACGCGGTATCCCTACTGCTGTCTCTAGGCTTAGACGCGAACATAGGAGACGCTCGAGAGGGCCGCGCAGCGATTTGCGATGCGGCGCTGGGTGGGCATGAAGATGTGGTAAGAATTTTGCTAAGTGCGGGGTCCGGGCTAGACACTTCTGAACCGGTTAGAAATCCGTTGTTCTCCGCAATCGTAGGCAAAAGCCTCCCCGTCGCGAAGCTACTGCTTTCGCAAGGCATTAATAGTAAAGTGAGCTACAACGGCACCTCCATGAAAAACATGGACGCAATAGCGTTCGCGCTAGAGCGCGGTGAGACCTCGATCGCAGAAGAAATAGCCTTTTGGAATAGCGATGGCAACGAGCCTGCGGCGAAAGCCCTCCTGCATCAAGGTAGAGAAGTGGCGAGGCTTAACAACGCCTAAGGTCCTGTTGCCGCAGACAGTATTTCTATTGCCGCTGCGGACGTCGGCGGCTCTGGCGGATTGGCGTCACTCTCATCACTGTCCGCACGACAAGCTGCCATCCATGGGCTTTTGCCTGACGCGGGATCCTACACTCTTTTGCCCAAACGGGGCGTTTCCATGAGCGATCTGCGCTCTATCGGCCAGGTGACCGGTGACGAGTACAACATGTTCACCAATGGTGGGCAGCGGCTGATCGTTCGTGGGTCTGGCAACTCTGTAAGCGTTTCAGCCGGAATGTATGACGACATTTTGGCCGGGCAATATGGCAAATACTCGGGACACACCCACCCGCCGGGCTACGATATTTCACCCAGCGTCGGAGACCGAGACTTCCTCACGAAGTTAGGGCAAGGTAGAAGCGCGGTTTGGGGTGATGGCGGTCATCAGGTCTTCGGCCGCACAGCGGGTGAGGATGCGATAATTCAGTCGCAGATAAATCGTGCCAAAATGGCCAAGCTTTATGGGGGCTATTGAGATGCTGAGCTACGATGAAGCGATCGAACGCGCGTTGGACGCCTTCCACTCGGCGCACCCAACTGAAACTCTTCCCGCATGGTTCAAGAGCGGCGCTTTTCGCGAGGACACGGTGAGCCGCCTCGGAAAAATTCAGGTAAGGTACTATGCGCAACCCGCCTTGCCGCTGGCACCTAATCAAAAGTGGATTGAAACGAATAAGGGGCCGATCGTTCAGGAGGTGGATCCTATCTCTGGTGAAACCAGGGTAGTAATTTCGCGAGACGCGCCGAAAAATATTACGTTGTTCCGAGTGGAGGTCGATCCGGTAAGTGGCGATACGTCGGTGATCGAAGATCGGGATATTTCTGCTATCGCCGACCAAGAAATAGAAACCCCTAAACACATCGTGACTTAAAGGCTCGCCTGCCGCTCGATGTCGAAAATTGAGTTGCCGCAGAGAGGATTCCTGTCGCAGGAGATGCCAATTTTATTGGTCCCATTAAGGCGGCGGGCGGCCTGAAAATACCTCCGGCCGCGAAAAATATTTCGCAGCGATTGAACCGCCACGCCCGGCCTCCCGTCTCGGATTCAGGAGCGCGATGCAAAGGGCATCGGTCCTAGGAGACTGAGCAATGAAAGCATTTCAGATCATGATGGTTATGGCGGCCACTGCCATCGTCGCTTTAGCGACCCCCGCTTCCGCAGCGAAGGTCGGCGACGCCTGCAAGACCAGCAAAGGCGAGCCCGGTCATTTCGTCGCGACGAATGCGGCCGGGCTACCCACCATCAAGTGCAAGGCAGACGCCAGAGTCTCCGTCAGCCCGGGCCCGGACGTGTTTGGCGGCGACGAGACACCTTTCACTGCTCAGCCGACCAAGCCGTCTGCGGCTGCCACGCGAGACGGCTTCGCCGCTGCGACCGCCGCACAACGGGTCAATTCAACGGCGGCGCTGGCGCGAAGCGATGCGGTCGATCAGGCAGAGCAGGCCGAAGCGGCCCGGCCCCGCATTCCGCGCCGTCGGACACCGAAATGCGGCGGAATCATCCGCTGCCCAAGGTGGTAACCGACGCTCGGGTCCCCGATAGCTCAATATTCCAAAGCAGATGACACGACCGGCCTAGATGACACTGCCAGTAATGCGCGATCAACAAGCACCTTCATCGATCTTGCGTCAAGACGCGGACAAGCTAGACCATCTTTCAGGTGGGTATGGGGCGTTCCGAACATAGTGGAAGACTTTGGTGAAGCGCTGCGGTTGATCGCGCAAGGCAGTCAGGCCGCCTTTTCCAGGCTCTATTGCGAGCAACAACCGATCATGCTGCACTTCGCAACGGGGTTGATGAGCGGCCATGGCCAAGCCGCCGAGGACATGGTCGATGAGGCATTCTTCGAGGTGTGGCGCAAGGCCGGGCAATATTCCGGCGATGGCCACCCCCAAGGGTGGTTACGGCGGATCGTTCGCAACAAGGTAATTGACTGGTTGCGCAAACAGCCGCGCGCGGGCGTCGAGATACCGGCGGATGACGCCCTGGCGCAGCATTCAGACGAATGCGATACGCCTGAGGAAACGCTTGCAAAACTATCCGACGCTAATGAACTTCGTCGCTTGCTCGGCCGTCTGAGCCTTGAGCACCGCGAAGCATTGTGGCTCTGTTATTTCGAGGAACTGCCCTTGTCCGAGATTGCCTCCATCGTTGAATGTCCGGAGGGCACGGTCAAGACACGGCTGTTTCACGCGCGCCGGGCATTGCGGGCGATGATGGGCGACCAATCGTGACTGCCCCCCGCTCCTTGCAGGATATAGTGGAGTTGTTGCCATTCTATGCAACCGGGTCACTCGCAGAAGACGATCGGTTACGCGTCGAGCAAGCGCTTGCCGGCGATCCTGGTTTGCGTGACACTCTGGCTCGCATTCGGCGTGAACGAGATTTGCTGGCTATTGGGGCCGCATCGCTGGCTCCACCGGATCGGCCCGCCACCGGTGATCGGTTGGCTCGGTTGCTCGAGCGGATCGACGCCGAAACACCGGTGACTCCGGCAGCGGAGCCGGTGCGACCGACAAGGCAGCTTTCCAGCATCACCGATTTTTTCTCCCGGTTCGGCTCGCCTCGTCTGCGCGGTGCCCTTGCTATGGCCGCGATGGCACTGATCACGGTCCAGACCGGAGTAATCGGGTATATGGCCCGGCCGGCAGCCGAACAGAAGTATCAAACCTTGTCGGGACCTGACGAAGGTGTTGTGGAAGTGACGCCACAAATTCTGCTCCGGCCAGCTCACACCACGCGCTGGGATGATCTGACCAATTTGTTCGAACGCGAGCAGTTGCGCGTTGTCGCGGCGCCCAGCGCCGGAATGCTCGGTCTCAGGCTGAAAGAAGGCGTGTCTCCCGCCAAGCTCGACGCCACGATCGACCATCTACGGCAATCGTCATTGGTGTCTTTTGCCGGGAAAGCCAAGTGAGAGCATCGCTATTTCTTGCCCTGGCGATCGGCTGCTTGATCGGCGCGGATGCCGGTCCGGCATATGCGCAGGTGAATGGGCAAGCCCAACAGCCGGTGGAGCCGCAACCCAGACGCGGCATTGGGTTAGGCGGCATCGGATTGTCGATCTCACTTGGCAAGAAACGCCGCCCACCGGTGTTGGAACAGATGGATCAGCCGGTGGACGCGGCGGTGAATGGCGAGTTGATCATCACGATAAGAGGGGACGCGGCGGAGGCGCGCCGGATCGCCGATCGCGCTCAGGTCGGACTTGCCGAAACCTGGCCGCTGGAGTCGCTTGATACCGTAATGGCGGTGGTAAGGTTGAGGTTCGGCGACAGCGCCGAAACCGCAACCGCGCGGCTGCGCGCGATCAATACCGTCCAATTGGTCGTCCCGAACACGATCTATCAAACAATGGGTCGCGGCGAGAGCAAACCGGCATCGGCCCCCGCCTGGTTCACCTCGGCACGAATTCCTCCCGATAGCGTCAGTGGTCCAATCGCCATGATCGACACGCCGATCGATTTTTCGGTCGAACCGCTCAAGGCAGTGCGCGCCAATCAATCGTTCTTCGGCGTCGCAGCGAATGCTGGTGTTCATGGCACCGCCGTTGCGTCGTTGTTGGTCGGGCAACGCGGCGTAACCGGGTCCGCCCGTGGCGCCCAATTGTTCAACGCCGCCGCTTTCAGCCAAGATGCCCGTGGTGCCACGATCGGCGTGACCAGCAACGTAGCCAAGGCATTGAATGCCGTTGTCCTGCAGCGGCCCGCCGTCCTGGTGCTCGCCTTTGGTGGCAACGAGAACCCCCTCCTCGCTCAACTACTGGATGTGGCGCATCAGCGCGGCATTTGCGTCGTGGCCGCCGTCGGCAATGGCGGACCGAATACACCAGTTGCCTTCCCGGCTTCGCACCGGGCCAGTTTCGCGATCACGGCGGTCGATGAACGGTTTTCGATCTATGCTTACGCCAGTCGGGGGAATGCCATCAGCACGGCGGGCGTCGGAGTCGCACAATTGGCCGCGGTGCCCGGCGGATATCGCGTCATGTCGGGGACATCGTTTGCGGCAGCAAGCGTCGGCGGCGCGCTGATGCATCTCGACGCCTGCGCGCGCGATCACCGTCCCGATCAGGCGCGCTCAATCATTACTGATGCGGCGCTCGACCTCGGCCCTCGTGGGCGCGACCCAATATTTGGTGCAGGATTGTTCCGGTTGCCTACGGGTCGATAGGTATTACGAGGAACATGGTACTGCGCCCGAAGACAGCACGTCCTCATCCGCGGTCGTCCGCCTTCGTTGCATCTTCAACGCTGCCGACCGAACCCCAGCCACGAATATTCTGGAAGGTCGGGAAAGTTCTATTTCGGTAGGCAGACAGAGCAACTCTTCAGGAATGCGACGAATGCCCGCAACGACGCTGATTGGTGACGGCGGCTTGGGAAGTAGAGGTAAAGCGGCGATAATTGGGACTCAGCTGGCGGCTGATTACCTAGCAGCGTCCTCGACGCTGTAGAACATTGGGTTGTGCATCCAATCGGCCACAGCGGATTCTCGCCATCCGACGCAGCGGGCGGCAATCTGTACCTGTGCCGGAAACGTGCCTTGATCGACTTTGCGATAAAGCGTTGAGCGGCTGAGCCCGGTACGTTGGAGGACGGTCTTCAGACGAAGGATACGGTCGGGCGTGTCGGTGGTCATGATATGGTCCTGTCTGCGTTGCTTTGGCGCCCCGCGAACAGGATTGGGATCGAGAAGAAGCACGCAAGTGGGCCAGATCCGAGTTGCACCGCATAGCGCCGCACAGAGCCCAAAAAGACACTCTGGCGTAGGGACGATTTTTTGAGGTCGGAATCCCAGGGCGTCTCACGCCTTTGGCGTGACCGCGCTCTACGCCGCTGTCGCGTCGCCGAGTCGCACATCATGCGTCTCGGTCCATTCGGATGACGATCGCATGACGCGGGCCGAAGCTTCGCTCCGGCGTGCGGACATCGCGCGAGCGCGATGGCGTTGTGCCTCCGGCACTCGAACTGGCGGGGTGGGCGTCGCTTTCCCTTAGTCCCGCCGCGGCGTGCCGCAACTCCGGCTGCGCCGGAGTCCTACTCTTCGTTTCGGCCCTGGCGGGTGCGGCCCACCTTTATCCGCGGGACTGTCGGTCCACTCCTGCCGCCCACCCGCCATTCCGGCGCCGGCTGCGGTGGTTGGGAGTAAGGAAGATGAGCAGGATCGAGAATAACCGGCAGAGCCTCTATGCCGAGGTGACGTCGCGGGTAATCGCCGAGCTGGAGGCAGGGCAGCTGCCATGGGTGCAGCCGTGGGACAGTGCGGCGTGCGGTTGCGCCATGCCACATAATGCCGGGACCGGGCGGCGCTATTCCGGGATCAACGTGCTGATCCTGTGGGCGGCGGTCATTGACGGCGGCTATACCTCGCAGCGCTGGCTGACCTACCGGCAAGCGCAGGCAGCGGGCGGCACTGTTCGGCGCGGCGAGAAGGGAACGGTGGTCTGTTATGCCGATCGCTTCACGCCGAAAGGTGAGGAAGCGCGCGCACGGGACGAGGATCGCGATGCGCGGCAGGTTGCGTTCCTCAAGCGCTTCACAGTGTTCAATGTCGATCAGTGCGAGGGATTGCCCGAGGCGCTGACCGGTACGCCCGATCTTCCTGCCGAGGTGGATATTCTGCCGCAGGTCCAGGCACTGATCGAGGTAAGCGGCGCGGACTTCCGGGTCGGTGGGTCGCAAGTCTATTATTCGCCGGGCGCAGATTTTGTCGCGGTACCGCCGCAAGCCGCATTCCATGAGCCGATCAACTGGTATCGCACTGCGCTGCACGAGCTTGGCCACTGGACCGGGCATCGAAGCCGGTTGGATCGCAATCAGCGTGGCGGGTTTGGCAGTGGCGATTATGCGCGCGAGGAACTTGTCGCGGAAATGGCGAGCGCCTTTGCCTGTGCGTCACTGTCGATCGCGCCGACCGTACGCCACGCCGATTATATCGGCAGCTGGCTGGCCGTGTTGCGCGAGGATGAGAAGGCGATCTTCCGCGCGGCGAGCGCTGCCAGCAAGGCTGCCGACTATTTGCTCGCTTTCGCACAGGAGGGGGTGTGATGCGCGAAGAGTTGAGCGACGCCGAGACTATTGCGCGACTGGAACGGGCGCTACGTCGGATGCCGAAGCTACAGCGCGAAATCTTCCTCGCGATCCGGTTCGATAACCTGGCCTATCCGGAAATCGCTGAGCGAACCGGGCTCAGCGTCAGACAGGTGGAGCGGCATTTTGCCAAAAGCCTGATGCACATTGTCGATGCGCAGGTTGGCGGGGCGACCTGGCGGCGGCTGTTCCGATGTATCAAGGAGAGGAGCCAGCGTTGAGGTTCGGACAGCCTCGCCGCCTTGCTGGCGAGGCTGTCCGAACCGCGATCGTGCCGTTAGGATGAACTGCGATGCGAACCGATCTCGATCATCTCCCCGACAGGAAACGGCGCGACCTCGAGCGCGTCGTGCAGATTTTGTTTGCAGAATTCGAGGATGCGACCGCGCTTGCCACCCAGAAATGGAAGAAGCAGGGCCGCATCCTCAAGGTCATCCTCTACGGCTCCTACGCGCGCGGCGACTGGGTCGAGGATCCGGTCGGTGGCTATTATTCCGACTATGATATTCTCGTCGTGGTCAGCGACGAGCGGCTGACCGATCCGGCCGAATATTGGGCCAAGGCCGACGACCATCTCCTGCGTGAGGTGACGATCTCCAAGCGCATCAGTGCGCCGGTCACCTTCATTGTGCACAGCCTTTCCGAAGTGAACGACCATCTGATTCATGGCCGTCCGTTCTTCATCGATGCCATCGAGCAAGGCATCGCACTCTATGAGGCCGGAGATTACCCGTTCGCGACACCGCAGCCGTTGTCAGAGGATGACGCGCGAGCCGAGGCCGAAAAGCACTATGATTATTGGTACGAGCAGGCTGAAAGCGCTCGTCTCGGTGCGAGATTCTATATCGAGAGCAATAAGCCTCGTGACGCTGCATTTCTGCTGCATCAAATGGCCGAGCGCCTTTATCACTGCGTGCTGCTGACGCTGACTCTCTACAGCCCGAAGTCGCACAAGCTGAATTTCCTGCGCAGCCAGGCCGAGCCGCTGGTGCTCGATCTGATCCAGGTCTGGCCACGCGATACGAAGTTCGGACGGCGCTGTTTTGAGCTGCTCCAGCAAGCGTACGTCAATGCGCGCTATTCGCCACATTACAAGATCACGGCGACAGAATTGGAATGGCTCGCCGAGCGGATCGAGCTGCTGCAGAAGCTGGTGAAAGAGGCGTGCGAAAAGCGGCTCGCGCATCGCGATTGATCGCGCTGCACTCGCAAATTTAGATCGAGGATTCCACGAACGCGCGTTTTCCGCGCCGCCGCCAAAGCACCAGCGCCTGTTCGCGATCTTCGCCCCGCAGCGTCGCCGCGGCTTCGACCAGCACGCCGAAGATCACTGCGCGATCATCGTCGGTAAGATCCACAAGCCTTGCCTTGGCGACGAGGCCGCCAAGCTCGATCAATTGGCGTGTTCGCTCGCGACGCTTCATAACCCAAGTGCGCTTGTCGTTACGCGCGATCCGCAGGCGCAGCCGGTTCAGCGCCGCTGCCACCTGCCGGGTTGCCGCGCGCGTTCTGGTAAGTGCCGCTGCCAGTGTTGCGCGCTGTTCGTTGAAAGAAGGCCGCGCCGCGTTTGCGCCAACCCTCCATTGTCGCCGCGTCCTTCGTTTCGGCCGCGGCAAGCAGCGCACCGGCCAGTTGCTCGACCGGCAGCGCGTCGGCGCCACATGCGATCAACAGTTCGCCGAGCTGGTGCAGTTTCTGGTCTTTCAGGCGCTTGGCCTTGTCGTTCAGCGCCTTCACCTCGGCATCGAAATCGCGGGGTTTGCGCATCGTCCTTCCTTCCATTGTATCGGTTGGACGAACCAGTTATCGAATTGATCGATCAGTCGCAATGCGCTGAAATCTCTTGGGATTACCGTGTCCCGAGATTGATGAAATCTTTCGAGGGCGCGCTTATACGTCGTGCCGACGTAGCTTCTGTAGTGTAAGTGGATTGCCGCCATGGCGATCTACCACTTCTCGGCCAAGATCATCTCGCGCGCCAACGGATCGTCCGCACTCGCGTCCGCCGCCTATCGCTCCGCATCCCGTCTTTACGATCGGCGCCTCGACCGCCACCACGACTTTTCGAACAAGGCAGGTGTCGTTCACTCCGAAGTGATGCTCCCCGAAGGTGCGCCGGAGCAGTTCCGCGATCGGGAAACCTTCTGGAATGCGGTCGAGGGGGTCGAGTTGCGCAAGGACGCGCAGCTATCGCGCGAGGTGGAGTTCGCGATCCCGCGCGAGCTGGACCAAACCGAAGGCATTCGGTTGGCGCGCAACTTCGTCGAGCGGGAGTTCGTCGCCCGCGGGATGATCGCAGACCTCAATGTGCATTGGGACATCGGCGCCGATGGCGAGCCCAAGCCTCATGCGCATGTGATGCTGACGACCCGCGAAGTCGGGGAGGGCGGCTTCGGCGCGAAGGTGCGCGACTGGAACCGTACCGATCTTCTCAACCATTGGCGCGAAGCCTGGGCGAACCACGTCAACACGCGTCTCGCCGAACTCGATATCGAAGCGCGGGTCGATCATCGCTCCCTGGAGGCGCAGGGGATCGACCTCGAGCCGCAGCCCAAGGTCGGCCCTGCTGCGTCGCGGATGGCGGCGAAGGGGCTGGAGCTCGAACGCGTCGACGAGCATCGTGAAATCGCGCGATCCAACGGTGAGAAGATTATCGCCGAGCCGCGCATCGCGCTCGATGCGATCACCCGCACCCAGGCGACCTTCACCACCCGCGATCTGGCCATGTTCGTGCACCGGCATAGCGACGGCAAGGACCAGTTCGACACCGTGATGGCGGCGGTCCGCGCTTCACCGGAGCTGATCGCGCTGGGCAAAGACGGACGCGGGCAGGACCGCTTCACCAGCCGCGCCATGATCGAGACCGAAAAGCGGCTTGAGCGGGCCACCGTGAAGCTGGAAGCAGGTCGGCGGCACGGCATAGATGAGCAGCATCGCAAACTCGCACTCGTACGCGCCGAAATGCGTGAGCTGGTGCTGTCGAACGAGCAACGCAGCGCCTTCGACCATGTGACTAAGAGCCAAGGGCTCGGTGTGATCATTGGGTATGCCGGCACCGGCAAGTCGGCGATGCTCGGGGTTGCCCGCGAGGCATGGGAGGGCGCCGGCTATCAGGTCCAGGGCTTGGCGTTGTCGGGCATCGCCGCCGAGAATCTGGAAAGCGGTTCGGGGATCCAGTCGCGCACCATCGCCAGCCTGGAGCACCAATGGGCACAGGACCGCGAGCTATTGTCGCGCGACCATGTGCTGGTGATCGACGAAGCTGGCATGATTGGAACGCGGCAGATGGAGCGCGTGATCGCCGAAGCCGAGAAACGCGGCGCCAAGGTCGTGTTGGTCGGCGATCCCGAACAGCTTCAGGCGATCGAGGCCGGCGCCGCGTTCCGCTCGATCGCCGAACGGCATGGCAGTGTCGAGATCACCCAGATCCGCCGCCAGCGCGAGGATTGGCAGCGCGACGCTACACGCTACCTCGCTACCGGCCGGACTGGCGAGGCGCTGCTCGCCTATGAGGCGCATGGCCATATTCGAACCGCCGAGACCCGCGAGCAGGCCCGCTCCGATCTGGTCGATCGCTGGGACCGCGATCGTTCCGCGGTGCCGACAGCGACGCGGATCATTCTCACCCACGCCAATGACGAGGTGCAGGCGCTCAACCAAGCCGCGCGCGATCGGATGCGTGCTGCCGGGCAGCTTGGTGAGGATGTAACGCTTCGGGCAGAGCGAGGGCCGCGGACGTTCGCAGCTGGCGACCGCGTCATGTTCCTCAAGAACGAGCGCGGCATGGGCGTGAAGAATGGTTCGCTTGGCATCGTGCAGAGCGTCACGACCGCGCGCATGGCGGTGCTGCTCGATGACGGCCGCGCTGTGGCGTTCGATCTCAAGGATTATGCGCAGATTGATCACGGCTACGCCGCGACGATCCACAAAGCCCAGGGCGTCACCGTCGATCGGGCACTTGTGCTGGCGACACCGGGGCTTGATCGGCACGCCGCCTACGTCGCGTTGTCGCGGCACCGCGATCATGTCGACCTTCATTATGGTCGCGACGACTTCGCTGAACCATCGAAGCTCGTCCGCGCACTATCGCGCGATCGGGCCAAGGACATGGCCTCGGATTACACGCGCGACTTCGCCGACCGACGGCAGATACGGCTGCCAGAGCCAGCGACGGAGCGAGCCAAGCTCGCCCCGACGCGTGATCCATTCGCCGGGCTAGACCTGGGTATGGTCGCACCGAAATCCACCGTGCCGGTCAAGGCACCGGTCCTTGATCGTTCAACGTCGGTGGCGTCTGCGGTTGTGCGACACGCGAAGATCGTCCGCGACGTGCGGCACGCCCGCCGTGTCGGTGATCCCTACACCGCCGCGCAGCGCCAGGAGGTTGCAGCCAGTCGCGCAGCGCTAAACGCGATCCGGCCGCATGCCGCCCCAGACCTGGAAACAGCGTTCGGTAACAACCTTGGTCTAATCCACGAAGCGGCCGAGGGACGGACCGTAGCGACCATTCGGGCTATGCAGTTTGAAGCGGAGTTGCGTGTCGACCCGCAACTCCGGGCCGACACCTTCGTCCAACGCTGGCAGGCGCTGGAGCGGCAACGCCGTCTCCTGCTGCGCGATCACGAGACCACGCGCGCGAATGCGGTGGGCGACCGCATGATCAGCATGGCCAAGAGCCTCGAACGTGACCCGCAGGTTGAGTCCATCCTTCGCAATCGTAAGGCGCAGCTCGGCCTGCCGGAGGTACCAGGACGCAGCATTAGCCAAAGCCTCGCCGATATCGTTGGTCATGGCCGGAGCAGGGGGCTTGAAATCGGGATGTAAGCAGGTGGTCGCGGGCTCAACCTAGGCCTGCGAACTGCCCGGTATCCTGAGGTTCAAATCGAAGGCGAGATAAAAGCGCCGCCGTCGGTCAGGGCGCATGTGGTTGTAGAAATGCGAGAAATTGCGCCCTCGCTCTGCCGGGGTTGCCGTCGCGTCAGCGAAATTTCGTAGGAATTTCAACGGCTGAGGCGCTGGCAAGCCTACCGAATTCGTGCCAAGACGCAATGCCTCGTGCGGCTGCATCGGCGCACGCGCGTCATTTCGTCGAGTCTCGCCGTCGGTTGGCATACGTGGAATCCGGCGCTCAGGATTTCTTGCCGGACTTCCTTTTCTGTTTCGCACTGGCAGCCACGAGCGGCGCAGATCGCGTCTGGAATAGGTTGAACAGATGCTCGACCCTTTCGCGCTCGGTGGCGAAACTCTCTTTTCGATAGAGCCTGTCTACCAGTCGGTCATTCGCTTTGTGCGCCTTGCGTAGATCCACCGGCATGCCCCCGGCGTCGTACATGTCCTCCAGCGTCGCGGGGGCGCATGCTTCCCGCGCGGCCACAATAGCCTTCGCTGACGCGTCTAGTTTTGCCTTGTCGGCATCATCGACGACGGGCCACGGGAAGGAATTATAGACGTTTGGCGCATAGCTGTAGCGACTCTCCAGCCTGCCTGCGACCGTCCGCATCCAACCCATATGCATGGCCGATGTCAGCACCGCCATGATCCAGAGTTCTGGTTTAGGCAGGATCAGGAGCTTGTTGCTCCCAATCACATTCTCGTCGAGAACGCAGATGGGAATGTATTCTCGAGTCTCCGACGACACCTCTGGGACCGCCAGATAGGACGATGACGGCTGTCGGTCCTGCGTAAAGACCCAAGGCGTCGCTGCAAATTCCCGAACGCTGTCCGTTGGGCTCTGCAGCCTTCCGTTCTTGACGCGGGCGAGGCGTTCCTGAATCTCGGGCGAGGATTTCAGCTCCGCCGGCGTGGCGTTTTTCAGCCAAAGACACCATCGCCACTCGCCGGAAATAAGCTCCTGTCCGCCAACATATGGGCGAAGCCATTTTGCGATGCCTGACTCACGGGCGAGCGCAGCCTTCCGGTCTTCCTCGTCAAGGATCAGGTTGCTCGTCGTGACGTATTTCCCGTTCGGGCCTTTGAGCCGTGCGCCGTCCGCAGGCTTGCTGCCTTGGAATAACTTGGGCATCCCGGCGGGCGGGCGGCCCCGTGCGGTGATGAATATTTGCGGGGAGGAGATTAGGTAGCTGTTGATCTGCGGAACGATCGACATGTGAGGATCGCCCTTCACATTGTCGTAGTCGTATATCTGCCTTGATCCATCGCGGTCGAAATCGAGCCCGACTATGATGACGTGAACCGCTGCTTTGCCTCGTGCCTCGCTGAGCCATTGGAACGTGCGGTGGGCGAAGAAAATCCGTGCCCCCGACCGGAAAAGCGGGGGCCACAGGATCGAAGCCTGCTCGCCCTGACATATCGAGTTCGTCGAAACGAAGGCGATTTTAATTGTGGGATTCTTCTGGGCGTAGTCGGTCGCGAGCTTGAACCAGCAGGTAACATAATCGAGCCGGTTGACTTGACCGTCGCGGCCCCAGACCCGGTGCATACCGGCTTTCTGGTCATCGTCGCGCAATGCATGCCCGATGAAGGGCGGATTTCCTAGGACATGCGTGCACTCGTCAGGCGGCAGGACGCTTTCCCACGCCACATTCAGAGCATCGTCATGCCGGATCACAGGCGACTTCCTAAGCGGGATGCGGACGTAGCTCTTGCCGAATGCGAGGGAGAGCCGTGAGTTCATGATGTGATCCATCATCCACATCGCCGTCTCCGCGATGCGCGACGCAAACTCGCCGATCTCGATGCCCGCAAACTGATCAACGTCAACCTTTGAAAGCGCCGAGACGTCTAGGATGAGCTGGTCTTTACCCGCAAAAATCTCGGTGAGGACGTCGAGTTCGAGCAGGCGAAGCTCGCGGTAGGCGATGACAAGGAAGTTGCCGCAACCGCAGGCGGGATCGAGAAATCGCAGCTTGCTCAGCTTTTCTTGAAATTCCGTGAGCCTTGCAATTTTGGCGATGCGCAGGGCCTTTAGCCGCTCAAATTCGGCCCGCAGCTCGTCAAGAAAGAGCGGCCCAATGACTTTGAGGATGTTCTTCTCGGTTGTATAATGCGCACCCTGCCGTCGCCGTTCTGCTCGGTCCATCACAGACTGGAACAGCGATCCGAAGATTGCGGGCGAAATAGGGGACCAGTCGAAAGCAGAAACTTCTATGAGGGCTTCGCGCATCGACCGGTTGAAGTCCGGGATGCGTGTTGACGTTTTGAACAGGTCGCCGTTCACGTAGGGGAACTGGGCCAAGTCCTCATCGAGATTCTTGCTACGCTTGTCCTCTTGGGTATCGAGAACCTCGAACAGCTTGGTCAGCCAGCCGCCCAGATCGGATCCATCCTCGTTGGTCCGGGTCTCTAGAAATTCGAGGAATATTCCGCGCGGCTCGAAAACGCCCGTGTCGTCGGCAAACAGACAGAACACCAAGCGGACGAGAAACCGTTCAAGGTCGTAGCCGGTATAGCCTGACTCCTCTAGAGCATCGTGGAGCTTCCCGACAAGCTCTGCGGCCTTGATGTTTACAGGGTCCTGATCCTGAAACGTGCGCTTTTGCACGCCGAGGATGAAACCGAATTTGTCGATGTTGGCTGGAAGATCGGCCAGCTTGAACGAGGCGTGCTGGCGCTCGTCGAGATCGTGCAATTCGAACGACTGGAAATCGCTGAGCAGGATGTAGCGCGGACGGTCGGCCTCTTTCAGAGAGTCGAAGTAGGCCCCGGCTTGATCGTAGGCAGCGACGAGATCGCGACCGACACTTTTCTGCTCGACGATCAACACACCCGGCCAGAACAGGTCGATGAACCCGGATTTGTTATCGAGCTTTTTGACGTGGTTCTCGAAGCGAGCGATTGACCGGCGACGGACGCCGAACATTTCGAAAAACTCGTTGTAAAAGGTCTGAGTGTCGCCCTTTTCATAGCCTTGGCCTGCCCACTCCGCCGCAAACGTTGCAGCTCTGGCCCGAATTTCATTCCAACTTAGACGCATGAATGTCCCGGCTCCTTTGGAGAGCGTTCTGCATCGGCGATCGGCTAAAAGCCACACCCGGAACAAAAAGCTCAAGACAGACCGCAGACTACTGTAGATCCACTGCCTTCCGGCTCGGGTGACTGGAAATGTCGGCTATGTCGAGAAGACAGCCTAAAAACGGACGGCCTCTAGCCGGCCTAATGGCTGCCGGGCTGGAATGCGCCCCAAAAACTCGCCGTTCTGAGCCGCGAACAACCCCTGAAAGCGGTCCCTCGGATTGCCTAGCGGTGGACGCGATCAGGGGATCAATCCGGCGAACTGCTGCGATGTTCGCCTAGGTCAATCAAGCTACGCCGCTATTTCTTGGATAGATCGATCTGAAGCTTCTCGCGATAGACGCCGATCCGCTGGCTGGCCCGCTTGACGATATCTTCGAAGAAGAGGGTTTCTGCGTAGAGTTCACCCAGGTTCCGCCCGCTTTCGGGATCCTCGAGCGGCGTCGAGCGAAAATAGCCTTTGCCCGCTGCAAACCGGGTCCAGCCCGCCATTCGTAGCGGCGCGATCGTGTCGCCGATTAGATAGCCGTAAAACTTCTTCAGGCGGCCATTCGATTTGGCGGCAAGCAAGTGAGCATATTCTGAGAGGTCGCCGATATGGTCGTCCATGCTGACCCCAGGCGCCTTGAACTCAATGATGATCGCCGAACCTTCTTTGCCGAAGATCGCGATGTCGGGCCGCATCGCGCCATTGTCATCGGCGCGCCGCCGCAACGTCTCGGCCAGCTCGCCATCGATGCTCGCATCGAACAGCTTTTCGCCATCGGCCCATTCGATTTGCGCGAGGGGCTTATCCGAGGCGATATACTCGTAATATTGGTACTCTTCGCTCAGCAGCCAGATGTCGTGATCGGACGCCTCCGTGCTGTCCTTCTTCATCGGGAAGAAGATGCTGTGGATGATACGCTCGTCCTGCCGTCGCTGTCCTTCCTTCACCGCCTGGACCTCTAGCTGGCGGTCGCATGCAAGTGCGAGGATTTCGACTATCGCTGCACGGCGCACGACGAGCTGGGAGAGGTTTGCCATGTCGATCGTCTTGAGCGACGCGGTGTATTTCCAAGAAAGTTCGTGGATCTTTTGCCGAAAGTCCTCGGTGTGCGGCTCGGCTTTTTTGATCCCTTCCCTGAGGTCGAAGATCTCCGCCGTGTCGGCGATGATGCGCTCCTGATATTTTCTCAGCACGCGCTCCGCGACACTCTTCGGGGTATCGCCATAAACGACCCTCGTCTCGGTGTCGGCTAGCATGCCCGCATTGACGCCGAACTTCTCAGTTACGTCCGCCACGACCTGGTCCCTGCTCCAGCCGGACGGCGATACCATTTCTTCGATAATCGGATCGATCTGCTCGAAGATCCCCGCGTAGGACACGGACTCGTCGGCAAAGAAGTCGCCGACCGGAATTTCGTCAGGAATCCCATCAAAGCCATCGCGCTGCTCATTGACGCGCCGATCGAGAAGCTCGCCTTCGATGAGCACGATATGATGAAATCCGTCCACTGCGCGATTTTGCTCGGTGACCGTTCGCAGATAGCGCCGCGTGATGTCTTGGACCGGCGACGATTTAGCGCAGAATGAGATCGCGTTTCGCGGCAGGTCGAAAACGCTCGCGTCGAGCTTGTAGTGCGACAGGATGAGTTTGGTCGACTTACCGAGTGGACTTCCCGACCGTGGGTCCCGTTCCTCCACGTCCGCCGCTCGGACATCCGTCACCAGCGGCAGGTCCGTAGCGCTGAGACTTGCCGTTTCGATCCGATCCTTGGGATATCGCGTCTCGAAAGAGATGCGGAAGTCGCCAAGTTCGGACTTCAGGCTGACGAGGCGCTGCAGAAACGCAATCAGCATGTAGCGCCGCATATTGGCGGCGGAGAACACCTCGCCCAGCGCGTCCGTCTTGTAGAGGCGCTCGCGCGTCGCGGGTTTAAGGCCATCCAATGTGATGGTCGTGCCGATGTCCTCAGCCTTGCCGCCGCTCACGACGAAGTCCGCCAGATCGATCTTTTTGCGCGCCGCGACGAGCGGCAGGGTTCGCGTCAGAACCTTGCCGTTGCTTCGGTAGGTGCTGCGAATGCCGACGCGGTCGAAATGATGGAAGAACTGGATACGGCCCGCGCCCTTGCATTTGCCGATCCCGGCGATCGAGAGGTCGTCCTTGTAGGACGTATCCTTGGTGAGAAACGCCTCGGCCTGGTCGTCGCCAAGGCCGCAACCATTGTCGGTGCAGGAGATGGACAAGTTCTGACCGTCGCCGAGCAGCCCCGTCGAGAGTATCTCCGCGACAAGCTTGACCTCGAGACTCCTTTTCGCGGGATTGTCGTGCTGCCGGATTAGGAAGGAGTCGATTGAGTTGGAAATCAATTCCTCAAGAACCACATAGCGGTTCGAACTGATCTTGGTGTTCTTTAAGCTTCCACGAATATCGAGTGTCATCTGTGATCCGTCGGGAAGCGTTCCCCCTCTAAGAATGTCTGCGGGCCGAGCCATGGCGAAGTCAAGAACCTTCACAACCGGAATCCCCGCGCCTTTAGGAGGGGAGAGCTTCCCTTGAGGCAGCCAGTTGAGAAAATGTCCGCTATCCGGCGCTAGCCGCCCAGATGCTGCATATCCGCAACCGGCCCATCTGCCGCCGTGAATTCCTTGGCGGGAATCGCTTAGATGCTCAAGACGTGCCAAAAGAGGCCGCAACAGCTTCGAAATCCTGTGGGACGAAATGTGGGATGCAATCTGCCCGCATCGTCCGATATGGCGCATTTCCGCCATTTTCCGCTTGACGATGGTGACCGCTACGGGAGTCGAACGGCAGTATTTGGGGAGATCGCTGCCTGGCAGATTTCGATGGGCGATCCCGAGAAAGCTCCCGTCCGTTCAATCAGCGTGTGGAAGGCGAAAAGACCCACAAGTGGACGTTCAGGCCGATCTGCTGGCTTACCAGCTTCGGTCGTTCATTCATGTAGATTGATCCATCGCCGCGAGCGACGTGTCGAGGACGCGGAACGGTGAAAAGTAGGACGAAGCCGTCATTCCTACCCGGATCTCTAATCGTCAGCTCTTGGTAGAAGCTCACGTTCAGCGCCGGCCCGAGCGACGTGGTGTTACGACAGAACCTGGGCCGGTTGCCGACGGGCCACTTTAAAGAAGCTGGCAGAAAAAGGTCTTTCGATTGCTGCGACCAGCGTCTCGACTCCTCACGCCGCCTCCGATTTCTCGCTCCACAGCTGGTCGGCGATGGCCACGAAGTGCGGGATCGAACAGAATTCGCAGTCGACGATGCGGGGGCGACAGCTGCGGAGCTTCCCGATGGGTGACCCCCATGGATCGACCTGCCAGTAGTTGGTGTCTGCCAGACCGGTCTGAACGCGCAGCATCTCGACCACCAGCAGATTGCCGGCGAGAGCACTGACGAACGCGAAGGGGGCGAGAACCTGCTTGCCCTCAGCGGATTTCAACGCCTGCTCAGCGCACAGCTGCTTGAACAGGCTGTCATAGGCCATGCCCTCGATTGCCGCCGGCTGGATCCCCGCGTTGGCGCCAGCGATTAGCGCCGCCGCATCGGCGGAGATGAGACTTTCCCTGACCATGTCCAGGCTGATCCCGAGTCCGCCGGCGATGGCCCGTTCCCGTGCCTGCTCGTCGGGAACGTGGCGGTAGATGCACGATAGGCACGCATTGGTCGTCGGCTGGCGGTGCGAATGCACGACTACCGCCCGGATGTCGGTAGTCGACGCGTCGAACACGCATCCGGGAACTTCGGCCTGAATAGCGCGACGGACGCGACGACTGTCGACAGTAACGAGCGCAGTGCGCTGAGGGCCGTTCTTCGCCACGTAATCGTGGAATTCCCCATTGAAGGGGATTAGCGCGACGTGCGAAAAATCGGGACTGGCGTTCCGCGCCAAAGTTTCAGCCTTGGGGTGCTCGACGTCCGCCTCGGTGAAATAGAGGCACCGGTTCGGATTGCCGCCGCCGACGGCCTTGGGATCGACGATCGGCAGCGTGCCCCGCGCGTCGACATGGCGCAGCGCTCGCAGGAAGGCGTTGCCAACGGCGCCCGCGCCGATGAGCACGGCGCCGTCTAGGTTGATCGACGCATCAAGAGCCTCGCGCGAGATGCCGAGTTGATCGAACGGCACCGTGATCGGAAGGCTGACCTTCGGGAGTCCCTCGGCGTCGATCGCCAAAGACAGCGTCGCGGCCGCCGCCGAACATGCCGCGATCGCCGCGAAGAGGGGAGGCGGCTCCGTAGACGCTACCTTCGGCGGTTCCAAGCCGATCACCGCCTTCGACGCATCGATCCTCGCGTACAACCGCCTGGCGTCCGAACGCGGCACGGCATCGCCGACGATAAGTTCGACCTTCACCTCGTCTGCCGGATCCCGCGTCACCGACATCGTGCGATCGAGAAGATCGCAGATCTCTCTGGCCCAGTCGCCGCAGGAAGCGCGCTCGCCCACCGTGACCAAGATGCGTCCAGCGAGACGGGCCGATGCGGCATCCTCATCGATGCCGAGCGCCGACGCGAGCATCCGCGCATTCTCCTGCCTGGCGTTGATCATGCCACGACTCCGATGCATCCGTCTGGCCCACCTGTCGGTACACGAACCCATTCGTTTTCGCTGGAAAGGCGATAGCTGGCGGCCTGCTCCGCGAAGTTCGCCGGCGTGGTGTTGCGGGCGAATTCCGGCAGCACGAGCGACAGGGCGCCGACATGGCGGACGATCGCCCATTCGTCGTCGGCCTCCGAGTGGAAGGCCCTGCCGGGGTGGCTATGGACCTGCGCCAGTATCTTCAGGCGCGCGCCGCGCAGATGGGTCATCAGGGCGCGCAAGCTCGCCGGCGGCAGCTTGAAATAGTCGATGTCGGTGATCTGATCGGGCTCGTAGACCTCCGTCACCGGCATCGGTTCTCGGATACCGGAGGCGGGTCCCAGCCAGAGGACGACGCGTTCCTCGGAACGTGCGCCGCCCGCACGCAGGATGTCGATCGTTCGTGCGAGCGTATCGGTGGTGCAGCTTAGCGCGGTCATCCTACTGCCTTCTTCCATGAGCGGTAGATTTGGGTGACGATGCCGATGAGGTCGTTGCCCGACGTGCCTCGATAGTTCGACCATGCCTCGGTGAGGTGGCTTTCATGGGTATGGTACTCCCGGACCCCGCGCATGCACACGAACAGACGCCTCGTCACCGGATGGGGGCACGGATGGAAGATGCTGCCCGCGGAAGACGGCGCCGCATCCACCGGCGTGCCGTCGGCACGCAGGAGCTGGATGCTGGGGGGCAGCTCGTTCCACTGCTCGCATTCCAGCCGCAGGCGCAGCGCCGCCGCGGTCGGGTGGTGGAAGATGACGTCGAAGACGGGGTACTCCGCCGACACGATCTCCCAACCCCAGCGACGCACGGCGGCGACGTCAAGGCGGCTCACGTCCGCCTCGAACGCCGCCCGCGAGATCAGCTCAAGCATTGCCGCCACCACCTTCGCGCGGCATCCAGTCGAGTTCGACGGTACCGGTCAGGCCCGCCTGTGCGAAGGTCAGCGAGACGTTGATGTCGTTGCCTGCGACGCTGACAATCCAGCCCGACGTGTCGGCGAGGTCGAGCTTCCGCGCCGCCTTCTCCAGCACGGACGAGATCGTCTCGTCGCTCTTGACGCGCAGCCCGCCTTCCGCCGGGAACACGCCGCTGAGCGTCATCACCGTCACCAGCAGCTTGTCGGCGCCGTGACGCTTGCGCGAGACGATGTGCTCGACGCCCTTCGGGCCGAACGCGATGGTGCTTCCAGGCCGGAGGACCACGTCCGGTTCGTCCTTCCGCTCGAGAACCCAGTCCTGCCCCTCCGGCGCCGGCCAGATGAGGTTGAACTCGTCCGTCTCGATCTGATCCTTTGGCCAGATCTGCCCGATCTCATTCACGGTGAAGGCGGAGGCCTCGTCGGACAGGATAGCGCGCAGCTGACCATGAGGATGATCAGCAAGGACGATTTTCGCGTCTGTGGTCAGATGGCTGGTGCGTCCGTTCTCGATCATGACGGCCTGATGTTCGCTGGCCGGCGTCAATCGGACGGCATTGAGCGCCTCGCGCACCCTGATGATGGCGTCGTCGAACTTGATGAGTTTGCCGTTGATGGGGAATTCGTCGGCGGCGCGATCGCGCCCGGGGTCGAAGATGGTCATTGTGTTTTTCGCTCCACTACAATGCCGGCCACGTCGCCGGGACTCTTGACGATCGAATCATCTGGACTAAAGTACCTAAACAGTCTCGATCTGGACGATGTATGCATCGGGACTAAATCGCGCGTCAAGTCCACATATGGACAAGGAGTAATTTAAGATGGCGATAAACGCCCCCGACACCCATGTGGTCGTCGGGCGATCAGGGATTCCGGCCGAGCTGGAGGCCTTCTTCGCAATGGCCGAGCGGTGGGGCCTTTCCACCGACGAGCAGATCCTACTGCTAGGGTCCCCCGGTCGTTCGACCTTTTTCAAATGGAAGAAGGAGGGCGGCAACCTGCCCGCCGACACGCAGGAGCGGCTCTCCTATATCTTCGGCATCTGGAAATCGCTGCGGATCCTCTTCACCGTCGACGAGCGCGGCGAGGAGTGGGTGCGCAAGAAGAACACGTATTTCGACGGTGCCAGCGCGCTCGACGTGATGCTCGAGGGCAAGGTCACCAGCCTCTACAAGGTGAAGAGCTTCCTGGATGCCCAGCGTGGTGGTTGAGATCGGACCCGTCGTGCCCTGGAAGGGCGAGACCTTCCGGCTCATCCCGTCCCGCTTCCCGCCAGTCTCGGTGTATGAAGGCCTAGTCGCGAACGATCGCCTGGACGCGCTGGTCGACATCGAGAACCTGACCAACCCCCGCCTCCAGTCGCAGGCTCGCATCGCCAGCCTCGAGAACAAGGACCCGAACACTTCGGCGCGCCTCCAGAACTGGAACCTGGCTCCCTTCGCCTACGGCCATCCGGACGGCAGCACCTTTTTCGATGCCGACCGTCCGTGCCTCGAGGTCGCTGCTGACCGCCAGACCGCGCTGGCGATCTCAGTGGCGAAGCGTCAGCGCTTTCTCGCCTGCACTTCGGAGGGCCCGATCGGCCTGGACATGCGGATGTTCAAGACGCCACTGTCGGGCCGGTTTGTCGATCTGCGCGGCCTAGGCGCGGAGAAGGCGCGAGACTGCGGGCGCGAACTCGGCAAGTCCATCGGGGACGATGTGGACGGGGTGCTCTTCCACCCGATCGAACGCCCCAGCGCGACGGCGATCTCTGTGCTGAACGGGTCGATTCTCGAGCAGACCCTCCAGGGGGTCCACTACCGCTATCGGTGGAACGGCGAACGGATATCGCTTCTCTACGCGTTCGACGACAAAGGTACCCAGATTGAGCCGGACCATCTGCGCAGCGAAGCGGACTGCCTCGCCGCCTAGATCGCGGCGGGAATCCTGCCTGCCCGCCAGCCTTCGAGGCGGACGATCTCGTGGAAATCGCAGCCCTGAGTCCTGCACACGATGCTGGGAACGACGCGGCCGTCGGCTTCGATCGTGTGGTCGCGAAGCGCGATGCCGTGCCCTTGGGAGCACGTCACCTCCGCCTTGAAGCGACGTATCGTGGAGGGATGGCTCGCCTTCCAGTGCAGCCTTTCGGGCCGACCTTCTCCGGCATGCTCCTTGAGGCCGATGAGCGGATAAGATCGCTGGCGCGAAGCAGCGCCTGTCGGCCGGGACGTTCGGGAAGCTGGTCGCTGGACGTTCGGCTCGCCGACGAAGAAGTGCAGTACCGCCTTCAACCACTTTGGCATCGAATTCTCCACGCGCGCGCCGCCACAAATTTCCATACGCAGCGGTCTGACTATAGCAAATCGTGGGCGTCTTCGCTGCTATGGATCGGTCTACGGGCTACATGTCCAGAACCTAATGTGTCGCTGAACCCTATCGGGATCTCGATAGGGGCTAAGAAAACGGCGAATTCAGGACCGAAAGTTGAACTCGAAATGGCTGAAATTGCGCGCGTTCCTTACATGGCAAGGCGCTGTGCAATGCCCACCGTCAAACACGACAGGATCTGTCGTTCGACCAAGCCATCTTCAATCTTGGCGGCGGCACCGAGTCGCCGCGAAATCGGAGAACGACATGAGCAAGAGCAAAGGCGGCGGCAGCTTCCGCAGCGCGATAAGCGGGCGATACGTCACGGCGAAGCATGGCAACGCCAGTCCGCATACCACCGTGCGCGAAAGCGCCGGATCGAGCGGCAGCTCGGGCAGCCACTACCGGAGCGCCATCTCGGGTCGGTACGTAACTACCGCCCACGGGAAGGCGAGCCCCCGCACCACCGTCAAGGAATCTTGAGCATGGCGAAGCGATACGTCCGGGCGACTGGCAAGAACACGCAGGGTGACATCGCGAAGCTCTGCAATTCCGGCGACTACTGGTCCCCCCGCAGCAAGGCGGACGCGATCAGCGACATCGAGTGTGGCACCCACGAATACTGGGTGAACTGGGCCAGCGCGCCGGAGACGAAGATTCGGGTCGTGCAGGGCCCGACTGGCAAGTACCTCCGCACCGATCGCGATACCACGTCGCGCAACAACCTCGACGACCTGCCCGACTGCTGACCGGGCCACTCGGGCCGGGGCATAGCCCTCGCCCCGCCTTCTCACGGCATCGAGGGGAAGTCGTCCCGGCGGTGATCCGCGACCATGCAAGCCAGCTCGGGCGGCGACAGCACCTCGACGGCGTCGCCCCACATGTAGAGATGCCAGCACATCTCCAGCAGGCCCGATGCCCGGAAGCGGATCAGCAGCGAACCGTCCGGCTGCTTCTCGACCACCTGCGTCGGATGGAACCGGAAGCTTTCCGCGCGCGGAACCGCCTTCGGGGAGAACCGCCACGCCACGTCGTGCATGCCGTCCGCCTGCTGATACGACCCGAAGCATCGCTGCGCATGTTCGTTGAGGTCGAACCCGGGCTTGCGGACGAACGTCTCCGGCAGGACCGTCGCCTCTTCAATCGCATCAACCCTGAAGTGCTGGATGCCACCGCCGGTCTTCTCCAGATCGACCGCCACGACGTACCTCCTTGCACCCAGCAGAAGTCCATGTGGCGCGATCACCCTGTCCCGGGCCGACGCATCCTTCCAGCCGCGATACCGTATTCGCAGGTGGGAACATCCCTTCAGCGCCGTGGATATGGCAGCGTCGATGGTGTCTCGACCGATCGGACGAGGACCCGGCCGGGCGGCATGGCCAAGGGCGAGCAGCAGCACCTCCTCATCCGCCTCGATACGACGGCTGCGCTCGTCCGGTATCAGCGCGAGGATCTTGGCATGGAGCGACCGGAGCGCCTTGACCTGATCCGCACCCGCTCCGTTCGCAAGCATCTCCTCGGCGAGCGACATCGCAGCCAGTTCGTCCGCCGTGGGCGTCAGCAGCGGTGCTATTCCGGTACGCGGCAGCTTCCATCTCGTCCGGCCCGATTCCTCGTCGCGGAAGTCCTCGAGCTCGGGGAAGCGCTCCCTCAGAGCCCTGATCACCCGCTGTGCTGTCCTGTAGTCGCGTTCCAGCACGCGCTCGATGTCCTCGAGCCCCACTCCCCTTGCCGATGCTGCAAGCGCAGCTATCGTCAGAAGATCGATCGCGTTGCGATACGACATCCTCCCATCTCCCATGCGACAGGATCTGTCGTCTGGCATCGATATGGTCTTCGTGCATTATCGAGTCCAGCGGACGAAAGATCCGAAACGGGGAAACCACATATGCTTCGACATCAGGGCCGAACGATCTTCTCCGCGAGCGATCTCGTGAACTTCATGGGCTGCGTCCATGCGACGACGTTCGATACGGGCAATCTGACCGCGCCGACCGCGTTCCCACCCGACGACGACAGCGCCGTCCTCCTTCAGGAGAAGGGCATCGAGCACGAGCTGGCCTATCTCGCCCGGCTGCGCGGCGAAGGCCGCAGCATCGCGGAGATCGCGGCGGAGGGAACGCTGGAGGAGCGCGTCGAGGCGACCCGGCGGGCGATGCGCGAAGGTCCCGACGTCATCTATCAGGGCGCCTTCCTGGTCGGACGATGGCACGGCTATTCCGACTTCCTGCTCAAGCGCGACGACCTAGTCTCGTCATTCGGCCCGTACGCCTACGACGTCGCCGACACGAAGCTCGCCCGGTCGGCGAAGGCGAAGCACGTCCTCCAGCTCTGCGTCTACGCCGACATGCTGGCCGCCGAGCAGGGCGTCGTACCGGCGGAGATGCACGTCGTCCTCGGGACCGATGAGATCGCGTCGCTGCCCACCGCTTCCGTCCTCCACTACTTCCGTCGCGCGCGGGAACGGTTCGAGGCGTTCGTCGACGCCTCGCCGATCGCATCGTCGACCGATCCCTGCGGCCACTGCACCTTCTGCCGCTGGATCAACCGATGCGACGCCGAATGGGAGGCCGCCGACCACCTGTCGATCGTGGCGGGGATGGGACGCAGCCAGATCGCGGCCCTCCGGTCCTTCGGCGTTGACGACATCGGCGCCCTGGCGGCCATCCCGCCCGGCGAGCGGGTTCCCGGCATGCAGCCCGCGACCGTCGCGAAGCTCTCCGGTCAGGCCAGCCTCCAGCATCACCATCGAACGACCGGCGAACGCCGCATCGATATCCTGCCGCCTGTCGAATGCCGCGGGTTCGGTCGGATGCCCCTCCCCGACGCAGGCGACATGTTCTTCGACATGGAGGGGGATCCCCTTTTCGAGGGTGGGCTGGAGTACCTCTTCGGCGTCGTGGCGTTCGACGACGCGGGCGTCGACCGCTTCCACGCGTTCTGGGCGCACGACCGCGAAGCGGAGAAGCGGGCGTTCGAGGCGTTCATGGACTTCGTGACCGAGCGCATCGCCCGCCATCCGCAGGCGCACGTCTACCACTACGCCTCGTACGAAGAGACGGCGCTGAAGCGTCTCGCGATGTACCACGGCACTCGCGAGAAGGAGGTGGATGATCTGCTCCGCGGCGATCGTCTCGTCGATCTCTACAAGGTCGTGGCCGAATCCATTCGCACGTCGGAACCCCGCTACTCGATCAAGAACATGGAGGCGTTCTACCTCCCAGGCGGCCGACAGGGCGAGGTGAAGACCGCAGGCGACAGCATCGTCATCTACGAACGCTGGCGGCAGCTGGGCGACGACGCCATGCTGCAGGAGATATCCGCCTACAACGAGATCGACTGCCGGTCGACGCGGATGTGCCGCGACTGGCTGCTGTCCCTCCGCCCGCTTGGGACGGAGTGGTTCACCGGTCGGCAGGTCGCGCCGCCGGACCCGGCCAAGGTCGCGGCGCGTGAGGAGGCCGACGAACGCACGCGGGTGCTGACGGAGCGTCTCGTCGCCGGCGACGACGAACCCTGGCGTCGGCTGCTGGTCGACCTGCTCGAATTCCACCGGCGCGAGGCCAAGCCGACATGGTGGGCGATGTTCGCGCGGCAGGACATGGACGCCGAGGAACTGCTGAACGACGCGGAATGCATCGCCGATCTGCAGCCGCACCCGACGATGCGGCCGTGGAATGACAAGCGATCGGTCGTCCACACCTTCGTCTTCCCGCCCCAGGACTTCAAGATGAAGGTCGGCGACAAGCCCCTGCGATCGGGCAGCCTCGAACCCGCCGGCGAGATCGTCTCCCTGGACGAGGACGAACGCATCCTGGCACTGAAGCTCGGTCCCACGCGATCGGCCATCGAACCAGGATGCGCGCTGATCCCCGAAGGCCCCGTGGCCGACAAGGCCCTGCGCGACGCGGTCCATCGGTACGCGACCGACGTGGCGGCGGGCGGATGCCGGTATCCGGCCCTCACCTCGATCCTGCGTCGCGACCGGCCGAGGCTATCCGGCCGTGAACCCGGCCAGCCGATCATCCCCGTGACGGCCGACGCGACGGCGGGGACCATCGACGCCCTGCACATCCTCGACCACAGCTACCTGCTCGTCCAGGGACCGCCGGGCGCGGGCAAGACCTACACCTCATCCCAAGCGATCGTCGCACTGCTGGCCGCCGGCAAACGCATCGGCGTCGCATCGAACTCGCACAAGGCGATCAACAACCTGCTCAAGGAGATCCAGGCGATGGCCACGGCGCAGGGCCTGAACCTCCGCGGCATGAAGAAGTCCAGCCGGGAGGACCAGAAGCTCGACGGTGGCGGCTGGATCGAGGACGTTGTGGGCGGCAGCGGCAGCGGCGTCCAGCCGCATCACCGCCTCGTCGCTGGGACTGCGTGGCTGTTCGCCCGCGAGGAACTAGATCAAGCGTTCGACCACCTCTTCATCGACGAGGCCGGGCAGGTCAGTCTCGCCAACGTGCTGGCCATGGGAACGTCGGCGAGGAACGTGGTCCTCGTCGGCGACCAGATGCAGCTGTCCCAGCCCATCAAGGGCACGCATCCCGGCGGCAGCGGACGATCGGCGCTCGAACACCTTCTTGAAGGACACGCCACCGTCCCGCCCGACCAGGGCGTCTTCCTGCCTATTACCCGCCGCATGCACCCCGACCTCTGCCGCTTCGTTTCGGACGCCGTGTATGAGGGACGGCTGGAGGCCGAGGCGACCACCGCCGTCCAGCGCATCGAGGTCGACGAAGCCCTCGATCCCGAGGCTCTCGCCCCGCACGGCCTCCGCTTCGTCGACGTGCACCATGCCGGACGCACGCAGCGCGCACCCGAGGAGGCGAGGAGGCTGGTGACGAGCTATCGCGCGCTGCTGGGATCGCACTGGACCGATCGCCACGGCGTCCGGCACCGCATCGGAACCGACGACATCCTGGTCGTGTCGCCGTACAACATGCAGGTCGAGCTGCTGAAGCGCACGCTTCCGGAAGGCGCAAGGGTCGGGACGGTGGACAAGTTCCAGGGTCAGGAGGCACCGGTCGTGCTCGTGTCGATGGCGACGTCCTCCGGGGACGACCTCCCACGCAACATCGAGTTCCTCTACAGCCGCAACAGGATGAACGTGGCGATCAGCCGGGCGCGCTGCCTCGCCGTCGTCTACGCCAACCCGCGTCTGCTCGAGATACCGTGCAGGACCATCGCGCAGATGGAACTGGTGGACGGGCTCTGCTGGGCTCGGGAATTCGCGGTCGATCAGGCGTCGCGGAATCGGGCGACGGACGTCGACGACGGAATCGAGGCGCCGATGCATGCGGCATGATCCAACGACGAGGCACGCGACGACCATGGCGATGCCGGACACGCTGCCGAAGTCAGTGAGCACGGAAATACGGTCGTTCTGCCGCGCCATCTCCGAATACGATCCGATCTGGGTACGCTGCCGTCCCGACCGCGACGCCGTCGCTTCGGAATGCTTCGACAACGTGGCGAGGAAGGTCGCCCGCGCTGGCGGATCGGTCGTCAGCGGGTGGGCGATCTGGACGACGCCTGGCCTCTACTTCGAGGCAGAGCATCACGGCGTCTGGCGTCGTCGGACGGGGGAACTCGTCGATGCCTCGCCCCAACCCAATCTGCCCAAGCGCATCCTGTTCCTGCCCGATCCCGAAGCCGTCTATGATCCGCTGCGGCACAGGGACAACGTGCTGGTCGCGGCCAGCGAGGATCCCGCGGCCATTGAATTCGTTGCATTGGGAAACCGAAGGAATCAGATCCACGGCGCCTACCGGGCAGGCGGAAACAGATTGGCGCTGTTCACCCTCTCAGACCAGAAGGAGCTAGGCGTGATTGAGACGCGACTGAGAACGCTCTCGACGCAGTTGTTTCGCTGCGCATGAAGTCCGGCCGACCGTTCGGCTCTTCCACAGGCATGAGATGGATCGACTGCCCGCCCCCGCCGTTCGAAAAGCCCGTCTGGCAGTACCACGCGAACACATGTACGCAGCAGAGATGCATTG
Source organism: Sphingomonas sp. (assembly GCF_050725575.1). Lineage (GTDB taxonomy): Bacteria > Pseudomonadota > Alphaproteobacteria > Sphingomonadales > Sphingomonadaceae > Sphingomonas. The sequence goes on from NZ_JBOHHW010000004.1 coordinate 146,814, forward strand.
GGAAGCACGGCCGAGCGGCTGGATCAAGAACGCCGAGGACGCACGTTCGAATTCGGACATCGACTACGGTCGCATCATCCATTCGGCATCGTTCCGTCGACTACAGGGCAAGACCCAGATCCTGAACCTCGGCGACAGCGACTTCTATCGGACCCGGCTCACCCATTCTCTGGAGGTGGCGCAGATCGCCGGCGGGATCGTCCGACAACTCCGGCAGGACAACGGCGATCACGCCGGGGTCGCCCATCTGCCCGATCTCGCCATGATCCAGGCCATCGGATCGACACATGATCTCGGTCATCCGCCCTTCGGCCACGGCGGCGAGGTCGCTCTCAACTTCTGCATGGCTGGAAATGGCGGATTTGAGGGGAACGGTCAGACGCTCCGCATCCTCACGAAGCTCGAGAAGTTCTCCGATAGGCATGGCGCCGACCTCACCCGCCGGACCTTGCTCGGCACGCTGAAATACCCCGCCTGCTACTCCACCACCTGTCATCCGGAACGGACCCCACGCCTGCAGGCAGGCCCCGTCAGCATCGCCCTGGTGGACCGCGACGCGTCCAAACCGCCGAAATGCCACATGGATAGCGAATGTCCGGAGGTCGATTGGATACTGGAAGTGCTGTCGGAGACGGACAGACGCCTTTTCACCGCGACCGACCGCACGATGGCGGAGGCACGGAGCGAAGCGAAGGCGAAGCATCTCAAGACGCTGCACAAGTCCCTCGACTGCAGCATCATGGACGTCGCCGACGACATTGCGTTCGGCGTGCATGATCTCGAGGACTCGGCGGCGCTCGGCCTCGTGACAGCCGAAGACTGGGAGGCCCATGTCGCGCCGGCCATGTGCGAAGGCTTCTTCGTCTGGATGAGCGATCGCGGCCGGAGCCGCTTCGGGAACGATGCCTACGCCACCCTCATGCGCAAGCTGTTCGGGGATGCTTCCAACCGGAAGCACGCCGTGAGCCTGCTGGTCGGCTACTTCATCCATCGCTGCGAGATTGTCGAACTCGACGAGTTCGACGAACCCCTGCTGCGTTTCCGCGTAACGATGGAGTCGAAGGCCCGCATATTCCTGGATGCGTTGAAGACGCTCGTCTATGAAGCCGTCATCCGCAGCGCCGAGGTCCAGCACCTGGAATTCAAGGGGCAGCGCATGGTGGTCGCCGTCTTCGAGGCGCTAGCGTCAGAACCGGTTGCATTCCTGCCGAAGAACACCTTCCGGCAGTACGAAGCGGCCGGAAAGGACATTCGGGTCATCTGCGACCACGTCGCCGGGATGACCGACATGTTCCTGTTAAAGACCTACGAGCGCCTGTTCAGCCCCCGCATGGGATCCGTGTTCGATAGGATCTAGCCATCAGCGGCGCATTGGGCGTCCTAATTGCGCCCGGCATCAGCAAGGATCGAACGGAAGAGCTGCGGGGGTTCAATTATCGGCGACCGAACGCCGGATTTGATCGAGGTGATCTCCGGAACGCGATACCTCTGCCGAACGTGGATCGTGCTCCGGTGTAGACGGAACGGTTCGGTCGGCAGTCGAGCCATGCCCAGCCACAGGAACGAGCGACAGTTTGTGACTATATCGCTCGGAAGCGAAGGAGCGGCATACCACCATTCACGGGCGCTCACACCCTCGCGGTTGCTACCTGAACGAATGGCCGCCTGTCGCAGTCAGCCTTCGGAAAGCGGCCATTCCGGTTTCCACCAGTCGTTCACCCCGTTCTGGACACACGGTGGCTTTCGGGATCAGCTTTGGAGCGCCCCAATGGCCGGAATTAGGACGCATGGCCGTCACAAGTCGTGCCGCATCGCTCCAGAAAATCTCACGTGCAGTGTGGGGAAAAATGTGGGGTAGCGGATAGTGGGTCTATAAATTTCTCTTTTAGATCAATCTGTTATAGCAGAATCTGGCATTCCTCCCGCTCCGCCACCTAGTCGTAGGTTATCGTTATGAAACGATAGCTGCGCGCAAAGGTGCGCGTTTGCGCGGGGTATCGAAACGGTTCGGCAGATAGAGAGCGGCCGATCGGGGACGAATCTCTGATTTCTCCGGTTCTTTCTCCGCTCACCTTTCGAGTGGTACGGAATTGGATTGGCGATCTTCTTTGGCTCGCCATTCGAGGGCTGTTTGGGGTCAATGTTCACATGGCCGATAGACGCCTGTCCGCTTTCTAGTGGTGAGTGCGGGAAAGCCGCCATTCGTTCGACTAGCTGCCGTATCCAGAAGACCCAGTTGTGGACGTTCAGCGCTCGCCGGCTGCTGCCCAAAAACGGACGCCCGTTCATCTGAGTTGAACGGCAGGTTCCAGGCATCGTTGCGGTTCGGCTAATGACCAAGTGTGGTGGATTGCTGATGGTCAGCTATCGAACTGACGACCGGCGAGCTTTCATCCTATACGAGGTTGGCGGCAAACGCGAACGCCGCCTCGCTGATCACGACCAACCCCAGCACACCGCGACCGATCAAGATCCGCGCGTTGACCGCGGAGAACGGCAGATCGGACGACACGGAACATGACCGGGAGAGACGCGTATTAAAGCGTTACTCGGCCGGAATGACCGATTGGAGATATGAGTGATCGTCAGCGACCCGGCCACGATGTGCGATTTTCTGACTGGTGACGGTGAAATGGCGCAACGGATCGCCGGCTTCGATTATCTGATGCTCCGCCGGGGGGAGCGCCATTCTCTCAGTCAAGCCTGATCGATATTCCACCGAGTTTGTCCGAAATCATTGCTCGATATACCTGCGCGGAGTGCCACGGCCTTGCGGCAAAACGAACATTTGTTATCATTAACACACGTCACATGTTAAGGCGGTCACATCGTCGGCAGCTTAACCGGGTCGTGGCGACTGAGAGATGCGTGAGCTCCCGCCCAGCGGAGAGCCACCGTGTCGCCAGACGAGCCCGTTTTATTGAATATGGTGCGTAAATTCGAGACGCGGGTGCATCTCGACGCCGATGATCGTGCCGCCATTCTGGCGCTGCCGCACGTCCTGCGAACCTATGAAGCGCCTTCCTACGTGCTTCGCGAGGGTGAGCCGTCGAAGAAGCATTGCAGCTTCATCGTGTCGGGGCTGGCCTTTCGCCAAAAACTGGCTGCGACCGGTGCCCGGCAAATCGTTTCGATCCATCTGGCGGGTGACTTCCTCGATCTCCAGCATCTGTTCCTCAACTGGGCCGATCACAGCGTTCAGGCGCTTAACCGTCTCCAGACCGCCGAGGTCGAAAGATCGGCGCTGCAGGACCTGGTCTTGAAGCGTCCGGCCATCGGCAGGGCGATGTGGGTCGACGCGCTGGTGGACGCATCGATCTTTCGGGAATGGGTGCTCAATGTTGGTCGCCGCGACGCGCGCACGCGTGTCGCGCATCTGTTGTGCGAGGTTTCACTGCGCATGGAAATCGCCGGTCTGACCGATGGGCAGGGCTATGATCTTCCCATGACGCAGGAGCAGATCGGCGACGCGGTCGGCCTGACCAGCGTTCATGTGAACAGAACGCTGAAAGCCCTGGCAAGCGAAGGATTGATCCGGCGGGAAAAACGGCATGTGCAATTCGATGACATGGCCCGTCTGAGAGCGGTGGCGGATTTCAGCGCTCTTTACCTTCATCTCGACCGGACGAGTCCGCTCCCGGCGTAACGGCTTCGGATAGAGTGCTCATCTGGCTCTGCAGGCTCAAGTCCGCGCCGCAGGTTCACCGCGCGACCATTTCGTCTCAATAATTGGGCCAAAGGCCCGGTGTCGCCACCTCGAGCACATGGGCATCGGGGTCCTCGAAATAGAAGCTTCGGCCACCGCCCCGCCAGCGCATCTCGCCGCGCTCGACCACGCCTGCGCGGCGAAGATGCCCCCGCCATTCCTCATAGCTTTCGGCTGTAATCGCGAACGCCATATGAAGTGGGCCCGATCCATCATGGCCGGGAATGGTGCCCATGTCGCTATGGGTATCCTGGGTTGAGCCGCCGCGCTGAAAAAGCAGCAGCACGGTACCGCTGCCAGCGTCGAATGCCGCCAGCGTTTCAGTTTCCAGCATGGAGACGAGGCCCATCACATCCCGGAAGAAGCGGACCGACCGGCCCATATCCTCCACGTACAAGGCTGTTTCCAGCAACCCCATGATCTTCGGCATGTAACGCTCCTTCCGGATGGGGCATTCAACTCCATCCCGCACGACTTTAAGCCTGGGATACCGTTGGGCGTCTATGCGCCGCAGCCGGATCGAGGCTGTCAGGTCCTTGCTTGCGTACTATTTCGGACAATGAGCTGGTGAGACAAGGTGATCTGGTCGGCGGGGCTCTCCGATCCGATGAGAATCCTGACAAGCATTTCGACCGTACCGCGGCCGATCATTTCCTTGGGCTGTGCGATGGTCGTGAGTGCGGGCTGAAAGAAGCGCGCCAGAGGCAGGTCGTCGAATCCGACGATCGACACATCGCCCGGGCAGGAGAGCCCGGCGTCGCGCACGGCGCCGATCGCACCCATGGCCATTTCGTCGTTGAAACAGAACAGCGCCGTCACGCCGGCCGCGATCAGATCATTGGCCTGATCATAACCGGACTGAGCCGAATAGTCGCCGGTTCTCACCCTCAAGCGGTCGCGAAGTCCATGCTGCTCCGCCGCCTTCAGGGCGCCGGACAGGCGATCGCGGCTGATTGGGCTGATGAGCGGCCCGGTAATCGCGCCGATCTCACAATGCCCCAGGTCGATCAGATGCATGATCGCATCATGACCCGCCGCGGCGTTATCGATATGGACGCTCGGTACGCCGATATCGGGGCTGTACTCGCATCCGTTGACGATAGGTGCGCGTGCGCCCTGGCTCAGGACCAAAGAGCGAAGGCTTTTCGGTATGCGGTGTCCGAGGAAGATGAGGCCATCGACCTCCCGACGCGACAGCATATCGGCATATTGATCCTCGATGATGGGATCATGGCGCGTGTCGCCCAGGACGACCGCATAGCCCGCGTCCCGTGCCGCCTCCTCGGCGCCGCGGATCACGCTTGCGAAAAATGGGTTGGAGATGTCGGGGACCGTGACCAGGATTTTGGCCGCGCGCAACGTCCGCAGCGACCGGGCCGCCACATTGGGTTTGTAATCCAGCGCATGGACGACCTTGAGGACCCGCGTCCGCGTCTCCTTCGACACCCGGTCGGGATGACTCAGGGCCCGGGAAACCGTGGCTGTGGATACGCCGGCAAGTGCGGCGACCTCAATGATGGTCGGCATTGCAGCTACATGTATCTTGTCGGCCATGCTGTCGACAGCAAAGCGATGTAATCCTTTACATCGGCTTTCGGCTGACATACTCAAATGCCGGAAGCAGCAAAACTGCACAGTGGAGGGGCGTAGGCATGAGCACCGCCGGTACGAGTGTTTCGGAGGCTGTCGCGCAGCCGGTGTCGGCGATGCTGACCGGGCGGCTGAGTGGGCTCATGTTCATGCAGTTCTTCGTGTGGGGCGCATGGAACGTCACGCTCGGCCTGGTCATGCAGACCGTCGGGATCGGCAGCCTGATCGGTAACGCCTTTTCGGTTGGCCCGGTCGCCTCGATCGCGGGATCGTTCCTGCTCGGCATGGCAGCGGCGCGGTATCTCAGCCCGCGCATGCTGATGGTGATCCTCCATCTGGTCGGCGGCGTGATCCTGTTCTTCCTGCCATCCCTGGTGACGCCGGAACATGGTGATACCTTTGTCTGGCTGCTGCTCGGCTATATGATTCTCTATATGCCGACTGTCGGCCTCGCCAACACGATCGCACTCAAGAGCCTGGGCGACCGCGTTGATCGCTTTCCGTTCGTGCGCGCGTTCGGCACGCTGGGCTGGATCGCCGCCGGGCTGATCATCGGCTGGGCCGGCCTGTCCGCCAGCCCGCAGATATTCCAGGTCGCGGCGGTCGTATCGATCGCGCTCGGGCTCTACAGCTTCACGCTGCCTAACGTGGCGCCGGACACGCCGCCTGAGGAAGGGCTGATCAAGCAGATTCTCTGCGTCGATGCGTTTGGCCTGATGCGGCAGCGCTCTTTCCTGGTCTTCATCCTGTGCGCGACGCTCATCTCGATCCCGCTCGCAATGTATTATGCCTATGCCTCGGCCTATGTCGGATCGGTCGGCATCCAGAATGTCGGCGGGACGCTCGCCATCGGGCAAATGTCCGAACTGCTCTTCATGTTCTCAATGCCGTGGCTCTATCGGCGCTTCGGCGTGAAGCCGCTGCTGCTGGTCGGCATGATCGCCTGGGCGCTGCGCTACGCGCTGTTCGCGATCGGTGATGGCGGATCGTCGCTATGGGCGATCTACTCCGGCGTGGCGCTGCACGGTGTGTGCTATGACTTCTTCTTTGTCGCGGGTGCGATCTATACCGGCACGATAGCGTCGCCAAAGGGCGTGAACGCGCAGGCGCAGGGCATGTTGACGCTCTTTACCTATGGCGTCGGCATGTTGCTCGGCTCGCAGATCGGCGCGCTTCTTTACGCTCAGCTGCCCGCGTCTCCAAGTATCGCCGACTGGCACGGCATGTGGTGGTATCCGGCGATTGCCGCAGCGCTGATCGCGATCCTGTTTCAGTTCACCTTCCGCGCCGACACCAGGACGGAGGCGGCGGCATGACAGCGATGAAGGGGCCGGGGATCTTTCTCGCCCAGTTCCTCGGCGATACGGCGCCGTTCGATACGCTCGACGGGCTGGCGGAATGGGCTGCCGGTCTCGGCTATGTTGGCGTGCAGATTCCGTGCGATCCGCGGCTGATCGACCTGCGCCTGGCGGCCGAGAGCAAGGGTTATTGCGACGATTTGAGGGGCGGGCTCGCCAAATTCGGCATCGAACCGACCGAGCTGTCGACTCATCTTCAGGGTCAGCTGGTCGCCGTGCACCCGGCATATGACGCGCTGTTCGACGGGTTCGCGCCGGCCGAGCTGCATGGCAAGCCGGCCGAGCGCCAGCAATGGGCGGTCGAGCAGGTCAAGCTTGCCGCCAGGGCGAGCGCCAATCTGGGCCTGAGCGCCCATGCCACCTTCTCCGGTGCGCTGGCCTGGCCCTATGTCTATCCGTGGCCGCAGCGGCCTGCCGGATTGATCGAGGAAGCCTTCGCTGAACTCGCACGGCGCTGGACGCCGATCCTCGATGCGTTCGACGAGGCCGGCGTGGATTGCGCGTTCGAGCTGCACCCGGGCGAGGATCTGTTCGATGGTGCGACATGGGAGCGCTTCCTTGCGAGCGTGAACGAGCATCCGCGTGCGCGCATCCTGTTCGACCCGTCGCATTATGTGCTGCAGCAGCTCGACTATCTCGACTTTATCGACCGTTATCACGACCGGATCGCCTGTTTCCATGTGAAGGATGCCGAGTTCAATCCGACCGGACGTTCCGGGGCGTATGGCGGATATGAAAATTGGGTTGATCGCGCCGGGCGCTTCCGTTCGCTGGGTGACGGCCAGGTCGATTTCATCTCGATCTTCAGCAAGATGGCACAATATGGCTATGACGGCTGGGCGGTACTCGAATGGGAGTGCGCGCTGAAGCGCGCCGAGGATGGCGCCCGTGAGGGTGCGCCCTTCATTCGCGACCACATCATTCATCTGACGGATCACCCGTTCGACGATTTCGCCTCAAGCGGGATCGAGCGGGATGCGATCCGTTCGCTGCTTGGTCTTACGCCACATCGTTAACTGGACGGCTCCGGCCGGACACATCGGAGATCCAATGGCTCGACACGCTCTTCGGCTCGGCATGGTTGGCGGCGGGGAAGGTGCGTTCATCGGCGCGGTCCACCGCATGGCGGCCGCGCTGGACGGCGACTGGCGGTTGGTGGCCGGTGCCTTCAGTAGCGATGCCGGGCGCAATATGCGGACCGGCGAAGTGCTCGATCTCGACCCGACGCGTGTCTATCCCTCGATCGAGGTGATGATCGAGCGGGAACAGGCGCTGCCGGCTGACAGTCGCATTGACGCGGTGGCGATCGTCACGCCCAACCACCTGCACGCGCCGATGGCGATCACCACGCTCAATGCGGGCTTCCATGTCATGTGTGAAAAGCCGATGGCGATGAATGTCGCCGAAGCCGAGGCGATTGCCGCAGCGGTCGAGGCCAGCGGACGCCAGTTCGCGCTTGCCTTTACCTATAGCGGCTATCCGCTGATCAAGGACGCGCGCGCACGGGTCGCGCGCGGCGATTTCGGCGCAATCCGGCTGGTGCAGGTCGAGTATCTGCAAGGCTGGCTGAGCCAGCCGGTGGAGAGCGGCGGCAACAGGCAGGCTGAGTGGCGCACCGATCCGGCACGGGCCGGGATGGGCGGATGCCTTGGCGATATCGGCACCCATGCCTTCCAGTTGGCCGAGCATGTGTCGGGCTTGCGGGTTCAGGCCGTGTGCGCCGACCTGGCGACGCATGTCGCAGGCCGGCGGCTCGACGATGATGTCAGTGCGCTGCTGCGCTTCGACGGCGGGGCACACGGGGTGCTGAAGGCGACGCAGGTGGCGGCGGGAGAGGAAAACGGGCTGAAGCTGCGGATTCATGGCGAGAAAGGCGGCCTCGAATGGGCCCAGATGGAGCCGAACACACTTGTGTTGCGCTGGCTCGATCGGCCGACCGAGCTGGTACGGGCGGGTGGGCCGGGGACGCTGCCTGGCACGAGTGCGTTGTTCAGAACGCCGGCCGGACATCCCGAGGGCTATATCGAGGCCTTCGCCAATATCTATCGGGCGTTTGCCGCAGCAATTCGTGGTGGACCGGGGCCCGAAAGTCGCGCCTGGATGCCGGGGATCGAGGAGGGTCTGCGCACCATGGCATTCGTCGAAGCTGCAGTGAGAAATTCGGCGTCGAACGAGAAATGGACCGCTGTTGGTGCAGCGCAAAGCAATTTCAGTTAGCCTATATGATATTGATTATACTGGATTTAGCTATGAAAAAAGGCCTGTCACCATGCCTTGGAGATATGGAATGAAGCATCGGGCATATCTGGGAGTAGCGGCCATCGCGAGTGTGGCGCTTGGTGCGGCACTCAGCCCGATTGCTGCGCAAACGGCGCCCGGCACCGCGCCGCCGGCGTTCGCGGCGTGCAAGGCATGCCACACCGTTCAGAAGGGCGGCAAGAACGGCATTGGCCCCAATCTCTACGGCATCATCGGCAAGCCGGCGGCATCGACGCCCGGCTTCGCCTATTCCCCGGCGCTCAAGGCGTCGAAGCTGAAATGGGACGAAGCGACGCTGAACGACTTTCTTGCCGGACCGATGAAGAAGGTGCCGGGCACCAAAATGCCGATCGGCACGCCCGATGCGACGAAGCGGACGGCGATCATCGGCTATTTGAAGGCGGAGGGCGCAAAGTGATTGCGCTCCAGGCATGACTGTCTCGCGTAGAACTGTGCTCGCCGGCGGCGCCGTATCGACGATCCTCGCCGGGGCAGGCGCGACCGTCGCACGCTCGTCGAATGCAGCGACCTTCTCTTTGGGCTTCGCGCCGCATGAGGGCAGCTTCGCCAGTCGCGGCGGCCTGATCGAACAGATCGCCTTTGCCGCCGACCAGGGCTTCCGGGCATGGGAAGACAATGAAGCAGCGGCGCGACCGATCGCGCAGCAGACGCAGATGGCCAGGGCGTTCGCGCAGCGCGGCATGGCGATGGGCGTGTTCGTCGCGAGCATGCCCAAATGGTCGCAGTCGCGCCCGGTGCTCGGCGGCAACGACGAGGCGGAGCGCGAAGGATTCCTCGCCGATGTTCGTGCCTCGATCGACGTCGCGAAGCGGCTCAATGCGACGCATATGACGGTGGTTACCGGTTTTCTCGATGCGCGTTTGCCGTTGGATATCCAGACTGCACGGGTCATCGATGTGATGCGGCGTGCGGGCGACATCGTCGCGCCGCATCGCCTGACTCTGGTGATGGAGCCGCTCAACACCCGGACCAACCATCCCGGCGTGTTCATGCAGACGATCGCGCAAGGCTTCGCCGTCGCACGCGGGGTGAACAGCCCGGCCGTCAAAATTCTGTCCGACCTCTATCACGAGCAGATTCAGTCCGGGAATTTGATCCCGACGCTCGGCACTTGCTGGTCCGAAATCGGCTATATCCAGTTCGGCGACAATCCGGGGCGCAAGGAGCCCACGACCGGCGAAATCAACTACGCCACGATCGTCAAATGGCTTCGCGCAAAGCGCTACACCGGGGTCATCGGCATGGAACATGGTAACTCGATCGAGGGTCGCGCCGGCGAGGAACGCCTGATCGCCGCTTATCGTGAAATTGACCGGGGAGGAGACGCATGATCGATCGCAGAGCCGCGCTTGCCGGCATCGTCGGCATGTTCGGTGCTCAGCTTTTCGCGCCGATCGCCCGCGCCGCTGGACTGGTACCGGCCCAGGCTGCGCCGGTGATCAGTCAGGGGGCTGCCTCAATCCAGGTATTCACTCCCGCCCAGCATGCGCTGATGGCGGCGCTGAGCGAGCGCGTGATCCCGACCACCGATACACCCGGCGCACTGGCCGCGGGCGTGCCGGACTATATCGATAAGCTGCTCGCCGATTGGGCGGAGCCGGGGGACCGCATTCCAATCCTCTCGGGGCTCGACGTCATCGAAATGCGCAGCCTGGCGGACAATAAGGTGTCGGCCGTCCAAGCAAATGCTGCGCAGCAAGACGCGTTGCTGACACTGGCCATGGAAGACAAGATCCCCGGCGGTAAGGTTTTTTTCGAGGCGTTCCGGCAGCTCGTCATCACCGGCTACTACACGTCAGAAATCGGCATGACGCAGGAGCGGGAATATCTCCCCGTTCCCGGCGAGTATAATGGCGAATTCCTCTATTCCCAGATCAACAAGGTGTATTCCGCATGATGCTGAGCCGTCGAGACCTGCTTGCCGGCGCGGGTGGCGCCGCCGCCATCGCTTGCGCTGCGCTGCCCATGAAGAGTGCCTTTGCCGCGCCGCTCAAGAAGATCGGCCTGCAACTCTACACGGTGCGCGAGATCTTCGCCAAGGATCCCGCCGGCACGCTCGAGCAAGTCGCGCGGGTCGGTTACCGTGAGGTCGAGTTCGGCGGTGGCGGATATGACGCCATGGACCACGCCATGTTGCGCAAGACGATGGACCGGCTTGGCCTCAAGGCGCCGTCGATCCATGTCGGCTATGATCTGCTGCTCGGAAGCTTTGAGAAAAGCGTGGCGATGGCGAAGACGCTCGGCGCCGATACCGTCATCCTGCCGTACATGACCGATGAACACCGCAACGAAGCGGCGTGGCAGGTCGCGCTGCCGAACATCAGTCGCATCGGCGCGCAGTTGCAAAAGGCCGGGCTTGGCTTCGCCTATCACAATCACGACTTCGAATTCACCACCAAGCCGGGCGGGATCAGCCTGTACGAACGGCTCGTGACGGGCGTGGACCCGGCACTGATGAAGGTCGAGCTCGACCTTTATTGGGCCGCGCACGCCGGAGAGAACCTGCCGTCGCTGATCGCGAAGCTTGCCGGGCGGCTCTATTCCTATCACGTCAAGGACATGCGGCCCGACCGCAGCATGGTCGCGGTCGGGCAGGGCACGATCGACTTTGCTGCGCTGTTCAAGCTGCCCGGCAGCGCGGGCGTGCGGCACTTTTTCGTCGAGAACGACCAAGCCCCAGCGCCGTACATTCCCGACATTACCACGAGTTTCGCGGCACTTAGCAAGCTGCGCTCTTAACCGGCACCCAGGAAGGAAGATCATGGCTTCGACCAACAGGTTCGACGCGATTGTCATAGGATCGGGCGTCAGCGGCGGCTTCGCCGCGAAGGAGCTTACCGAAAAGGGGCTGCGCGTGCTCATGCTCGATCGCGGCTTCATGGTCGAGCATGGCGAGGGGTATCGCTATGACGGCACGCCGGCCTATGACGTGCCGGCGCGCAACATCATGCCAAAACCGCTCATCAACAGCGATTATTTCATCGCCACGCACGGTTATGTCTCGCCAAGCAATCAGGCATTTTACAACAATGACCGGCTGAATCCCTACGCGTTCGACGAGGGTGACAAATTCTACTGGATTCGTCCCGCGGCGGTCGGCGGCAAATCGATCATTTGGGGGCGGTGGTGCTTCCGCTGGAGTCCTGCCGATTTCGAGGCGAACAAGCGCGAGGGGATCGATGGCGACTGGCCGATCCGCTATGACGACGTTGCGCCGTGGTACAGCTATGTCGAGAAATATATCGGCGTGTCGGGCTCGCGCGAGAATTTGCCCTATTTGCCCGACAGCGAGTTCCAGCCACCGATGCCGATGAACGTGGCCGAAAAATGGCTCAAGCCGCGGCTCGAAGCGCAGTTTCCCGGCCGCAAATTGATCCATGCGCGGCTGTCCAATATGACCGAGGACAAACCGGACCAGAACCGCACCAAATGCCAGTTCCGCAATCAATGCAGCAATGGCTGCTCGTTCGGCGCCTATTTCTCGACTCAGGCAGTGACGTTGCCCGCCGCGCGCGCGACCGGCCGACTGACGCTGCGATCGGACGCGGTGGTCACTAATCTTGACTATGACGCGTCACGCAAGCGGGTAACCGGCGTCAGGTTCATCGACGCGAAAACCGGACAGGCGGAGACGGTCAAGGCCGATCTCGTGTTCCTCTGCGCGTCGGCAATGGCATCGACGCAGATCCTGCTCAACTCGCGGCCGGCGGGCAGCGACCGCAGCTATTTCGATGGCAGCGGAACGCTCGGGCGTTACGTGATGGATCATATCTTCCGTGTGAACATCAAGGGCGACATCCCGGGGATGGAAGAGTTCATCGAATATGGCCGCCGGCCCGGTGGTGTGTACATTCCGCGCTTTCGCAACCTCGGCGACGGCGAGGATGTCGGGTTCAAGCGTGGCTATGGCTATCAGGGCAGCGCGCGCCGCGAAGTCGCGTCGCCGGTCGGCTTCGGCGCGTCGATGAAGCATGGCATGCGCAAATATGGCGGTTGGAAATTCGAAATGGGCGCGTTCGGTGAATGCCTTCCCTACAAGGACAACCGCGTCTCGCTTCATCCGGACAAGGTCGATCGGTTTGGCGTGCCGTTGGCGCGCTTCGATGTCCGCTTCCGCGACAATGAGTTGAAGATGATGACGGACGCCCGCACTCAGGGTGAAGCCATGCTCAAGGCGGCCGGTCTGCAGAACGTCACGAGCGAAGAGAAAGAGCATGTGCCCGGTGACGCGATCCACGAAATGGGTGGCGCGCGGATGGGGGTCGATCCGCATGCGTCGGTGCTGAACCGCTGGAGCCAGGCGCATGATGCGACCAATCTGTACGTCACCGACGGCGCGCAAATGGCCTCCATCTCATGCATCAATCCATCGCTGACGTTCATGGCCATGACCGCCAGAGCAGTCGACCATGCGGTCAAACGAATAAAGGCCGGGTGAGTCCCGAGAAGCATCGTTGGTCAGGCGTCGGAAGATAAGGAGCGGCCGATGATCGGAAGCAAGTCCGGGTCTGAGCTCGGTCCGACGATAGTGTCGCGCACCGACGGAGTGGCGGCCGGCATCACCCGGCGAGCGTGGTTGGGCGGTGCGGCGGCGCTGGCGATGCCGGGTGTGGCCAGCGCGCGGCGACGCTCCGCGCCAAGCGACCGCGTGAACCTGGCCGTGATCGGCGCGGGCGGCATGGGCGCTGCCAATATGATGCGGCTGACCAGCCAGAACATCGTCGCTGCCGCCGATCCCGATTTCGACCATGTCGCCAGATCATTCATCGATCGTCAGGGCGCAACGATCCCGCTGCGCGCGCCGCTGCGCGAGGCTTATGATCGCGCCACGCGCTATGCCGATTATCGCCGGATGTTCGACAAGCAGCGTGATCTCGACGCGGTGCTGATCGCGACGCCCGATCATCATCATGCCATCGCCGCGAAAATGGCGATGGAGCGCGGCCTCCATGTCTATGTGCAGAAACCGCTGACCTATACCGTGCGTGAGGGGCGGCTGCTTGGAGATCTGGCCAGACGCAATCCGAAGCTGATCACCCAGATGGGCAATCAGGGTCATTCGGGTCATGATGGCCGCCGGGTGGTGGAAATCGTGCGCGGTGGCGCGATCGGACGCGTGCGTGAAGTCCATGCCTGGACCAATCGTCCGGTATGGCCGCAGGGTATCGCGCGGCCGGCGCCCGTCGCCAAGCCCGCAAGCCTCGACTGGGACGTGTGGCTCGGTCCGGCGACGGTGAATTGGGGCTACAACCCGGATTATGCGCATTTCAACTGGCGCGGCTGGGTCCCGTTCGGCGTGGGCGCGCTGGGCGATATGGGCGCGCATCTGCTCGATTTTCCGCTCTGGGCCCTGTCGCCCGGGCTGCCGACCCGGATCGAAAGCCGCCATTCGATCTGGGGCGGTGACACCGATTTATGGGACGGCCGCGCACCCGCCGAACTCGGCAGCTATCCGCTCGCCGGTGTCACCTATTACGAATTCGGCGATGCGCCGGGCGGGCCAGTGCGGCTCACCTGGTATGACGGGGGATTGATGCCGCCAACGCCGCCCGGGTTGCCGGCGGGCGTCGCCATGAGCCCGGATGGCGGCGTGCTCTATATCGGCGACAAGGGTATGTTGATGCACGAGACATATGGCGAGAAGCCGGTGCTGATCGGGGAGGGGGTGGCGGAGCGCGCGGCCACCGTGCCGCAGACCTTGCTGCGCGTCGCCGGCGGGCGCGATGGTCACGAGATGAACTGGATTTCGGCGATCCGCGGCGAGGCGCCGATCTCGTCGCCCTTTGCCGAGGCGGTGACGCTGAATGAGACGATGCTGCTCGGTATGGTCGCGATGCGCGCCGGCCAGCCGATCCGCTATGACGGACGCGCCGGGCGGATCACCGATGTGACCGATGCCAACCGATTCCTCGAACGCGATTACCGCCAAGGATGGACGCCATGAAGATGCTTATCGCCGCCGCGATGCTGCTGGCCGCTCAGGACCAGCCCGGGCCCCGGCCGGAGGATACCGAGGTATGGAAGCCGGAACCTCCGGTCGTGACGGTCGGCGCCTATGCGGCCACGCCGCCGCCTTCCGATGCGGTCGTACTGTTCGACGGTCGCGATCTGTCGCAATGGGCCGCGGTGAAAGACGGCGCGCCGGCACGCTGGGTGGTCAGTGACGGTGTGGTTACCGTCGCCAAAGGCACCGGCAATATCCAGACGCGGCGGCGTTTCGGCAGCTATCAGCTGCATATCGAATGGCGTATTCCCGCAGGCATCACCGGAGAAGGCCAGAAGCGCGGCAATAGCGGCGTGTTCCTCGCCTCGACCGGAGACGGCGATGCGGGGTATGAATTGCAGATCCTCGACAGCTATCGAAACTCGACATACGTCAACGGCCAGGCCGGCAGCATCTACAAACAGTTTGCCCCGCTTGCCAATCCGATGCGACCGCCCGGCGAATGGCAGAGCTACGACATTGCCTGGACCGCGCCGATTTTTGACGCCGCCGGCCGCGTCACCCGGCCGGCGATGGTCACCGTCATGCTCAACGGGGTGCTCGTGCAGAACAACACGGTGCTCAAAGGGCCGACGCAATATATCGGTCAGCCCAGCTACAAGCCGCACGGCCCGGCCCCGATCAAACTCCAGGATCATGGCGATCCAAGCGCGCCCATCAGCTTCCGCAACATCTGGCTGCGAGAGCTCAAATAGCGAGAATGCCGGGATCGGCTTCACGTCCGGAAAGAAAATGGGCAGATGGCTGGGCGCACGGAGCAAGGATGACGGTGGACATGGTAAGCGGGAATGGCGGCTTCCTCGATCGGGCCCGAACCGTCGCGCGTCCGGGCTTCAATCGCTGGCTGGTGCCACCCTGCGCGCTCGCGATTCATCTCTGCATCGGCATGGCCTATGGGTTCAGCGTGTTCTGGCTGCCGCTCTCGCGCGCGATCGGGATCAAGGAAGCCATAGCCTGCCAGGGCATGACTCTGGTCGATGCGCTCACCACGACCCGCTGCGACTGGCGGGTCAGCGATCTGGTATGGACCTACACATTCTTCTTCGTCGTGCTTGGCGCTGCCGCCGCGATCTGGGGCGGTTGGCTTGAACGCGCCGGGCCGCGCCGCGCCGGCGTTGTCGCGGCGTGCTGCTGGTGTGGCGGCATGGCAATCGGCGCCATCGGCATTGCAATCCATCAACTCTGGCTGATCTGGCTGGGGTCCGGCCTGATCGGCGGTATCGGCCTTGGCCTGGGATATATCTCGCCGGTCTCCACGCTGATCAAATGGTTTCCCGATCGGCGCGGTATGGCCACCGGCATGGCGATCATGGGCTTTGGTGGCGGCGCGATGATCGGCAGCCCGCTCGCCGACTGGCTGATGCGACAGTTCGCCACACCGCAATCAGTCGGCGTCTGGCAAACCTTTCTCGTGATGGCGGCCGGCTATTTCGTTTTCATGATGGCAGGCGCGCTCGGCTATCGCGTACCGGCCGATGGATGGTCGCCCGCCGGGTGGACTCCGCCAGCCGAAGGCAGGGCGGCGATCAGCCGGTTCCACGTCCACCTCAAGGATGCGCACAAGACCCCGCAATTCTGGCTGATCTGGCTGGTGCTCCTGCTGAACGTCTCGGCGTCGATCGGCATCATCGGCATCGCCTCGCCAATGCTGCAGGAGATTTTCGGTGGGCGGCTGATCGACGCGCCCGGCGTCCTCTTCACGGCGTTCGATGACGAACAGAAGAAGGCGGCGGCGGCCGTGGGCGCGGGCTTTGTCGGCGCGATCAGCCTGTTCAACATCGGCGGCCGTTTCCTATGGGCATCGACCTCGGACCGGTTTGGCCGCAAGCCGATTTTTGCCGCCCTGACCGCGCTTGGCCTGCTGCTTTACGGTTTCGCTGCGCCCGCACTGGTCGGCGGCAGTATCGGCCTGTTCATCTTTACCTTCTGCGTGATCGCGTCGATGTATGGCGGCGGCTTCGCAACGGTGCCGGCCTATCTGGCGGATATTTTCGGCACACGTTTTGTCGGTGCGATTCATGGCCGCCTGCTGACCGCCTGGTCGACGGCTGGTGTTCTGGGGCCGCTTCTCGTCGCCTATCTGCGCGACGCGCGCATCGCGCAGGGCGTTGCGCGCGACCAGATCTATCAGCCGATCTACTGGATGCTCGCGGCGATGCTGGCGGTCGCTTTCCTGGCCAATCTGGCGGTGACGCCGGTGCATGCGCGCTTCCATATGATGTCGGAGGATGAACTCGCGCCCGTCACCGATACCCTTGCCGGGTCGGCAAACGAGGCGGTGACGAGCGGCGGCGGATTAAGCCCCAAAATACTCGCTGCCTGGGCCGCCGTTTGCATCCCGATCGCCTGGGGCGTCTACCAAACGCTGATCAAGGCGGCCGTGCTGTTCAAATGAAGCGCCGGCCTGGCGAGGAAATGCTCAATCGTCCCGGCGCACCTACCTGATCGGGCAGGTGCCGTTGCCGCCTCCGAGTTCCTATCTCCCTCCCACAGGAGATCAGACCATGGCCAGCCAATCATCGCCTTTCGCCGACCTCTCGTCCGCATTCGCCGACGCGGTCGCCACGACTTCGCCCCATATCGTCGAGGTACAGTCGCACCGCTCGCTCGCCAGCGGCTTCTTCTGGCGTGAGGGACTTGTCGTCACCCCGGATGAGACCCTCGCCGAAGACGGCAAGATCGAGGTCGAACTGGCGGACGGCACCGTGCTCGACGCGGCGCTGGTGGGACGGGATCCGGCGACTGACATCGCCTTGCTCCGCGTCGCAGGCGCCACGGCGCAAGCGGTCGCATTCGGATCGGATCCGGTCCGCGCCGGCGCGTTGACCCTGATCGTGGCCGCGGCCGAAAGCGCGCCGCTGGTCGCCTTCGGCATGATCGCGGCGGCCGGCCCGTCCTGGCAGTCGATGCGGGGCGGCACAATCGATGCGCGGATCGAGATCGACGGCCGGCTGCGCCATCGGGCGGAAGGTGGGCTGGCGATCGGCGGCGGCGGCGAGGCGTTTGGCATGGCAGTGCGGGGACCGCGTGGGCGGACGCTGATCATCCCCGCCGCCACGATCGATCGGGTCGCTGGCCAACTCGCCGACCATGGTCGCGTTCCCGTCGCCTATATCGGCGCCGGGCTGAGGGACGTGCCGTTGGAGGATGGCACCAACGCCGCCATGGTCATGACGATCGATCGGCAGGGTCCCGCTGCTGCGGCTGGCCTGCAACAGGGCGATATCATCCTGTCCTGGGCGGGCAAACGCATGGCCCATGTCGGTGCGCTGCTCCACACGCTCCGGGCGACGCCGGTCGGCTCGATCGTGACGCTCGGCGTGCAACGCGGCGGCGCGCCGGTCGAGCTCGACATCACGATCGGCGACAGGCCGGCGAGATGAGCGGTCCTGATCCGGCCCCTGACCCGGCCCCTGACCTTGCGATCAGGATCCAGATTGCCGAGCCTGCACTGACTGCGCGCCTCGCTGCGCTGTTCGGACAGGTGCCGGGGCTGCGGATCGCGGCGCCCGGTGAACCGGGCGATCTGGTCCTGAGCGTACCGGACATCGCCGATGGCGGATTCGAGCAGCCGCTCACCCCGCGCGAGCGCGATGTGATCGCACTTCTCGCCGAGGGATTGTCCAACAAGGAGATCGGGTGCCGTCTCGGCATTTCGCCCGACACCGCCAAATTCCATGTCGGCCGCGTGATCGACAAGCTGGACGCGACCGGGCGCACTGACGCGGTCGCTCATGCCGCGCGGCGCGGGATCATTCATCTCTAGCATCGGCCATAGGCGCTTCCCGGTCATGAGAAAGAGCAAGGCAAGAGCGCCTGACCGGCATCTCGCCCAGCCGTCACAATGCCGCATCACGCTGCGCTGTTGAATCGTCCTTGGGCAGATCAGCTCAACTCGGCAAGGCTCCGGCAGGTCGCCGTCGCCGCACGATCGTCTGGGTGTTGGTGTATTCGAGCAATCCCTCCAGCCCGCCTTCAACGCCAACGCCGGACTGCTTCATGCCCCCGAAGGCAGCGAAGGGCGTCAGATGCTGGGTTTCGTTGACCCACACGGTGCCGCTGGCGATGCGC
Organism: Sphingomonas sp.; assembly: GCF_050725575.1. GTDB lineage: Bacteria > Pseudomonadota > Alphaproteobacteria > Sphingomonadales > Sphingomonadaceae > Sphingomonas. The sequence continues at coordinate 165,823 of NZ_JBOHHW010000004.1, forward strand.
TCGGCGACGGCAAAGGCGCGGTCCTCATCGACCCCCCAGACCGATCCGCCGAGCCCATAATCGCTGGCGTTCGCCCGGGCGATCACATCGTCCAGATCGTCGAACTTGATCAGCGGCAGGACCGGCCCGAACTGCTCCTCCTGCACGATGCGGCTGTCTTCGGGCGGATTGTCGATGATCGTCACCGGGATGAAATAGCCGGGGACATTGGCCGCGTCGCCGCCGAGCAGGAAGGTATAGCCCTTGTCGCGGGCATCCTGGATCAGCTCAAGCACGCGGTCATATTGCGGCTTGTTGTTGATCGGCCCGATCTGCGTACCCTGCTCGGCGCCATCGCCGATCTTTACCGTCCTGGCATAGGTGACCAGCGCCGCCTTGAGCGGTTCATAAATGTCGGCATGGACGTACATCCGCTTGGTCGCGATGCAGATCTGCCCATTGTTGCGGAACGCTGCCCAGAACAGCTCCTCGGCGATCGCCTCGACATCCACATCGGGCATGACGATCGCCGGATCATTGCCGCCGAGTTCAAGCGTGACGCGCTTCAATGTCGCCGATGCGCTTTGCATCACGCGCCGGCCGGTCGCGGTGGAGCCGGTGAAGCTGACCTTGTCGATGCCGGGATGCTCGGTCATCCAGGGGCCGAGCGCGTCGCCGCCGGTGACGATATTGAGTACCCCGGGCGGCAGGATCGCGGCGGCCAGCTCGCCGAATTTGAGCGTGGTCAGCGGCGTAAAGGGCGATGGCTTCAGCACCATGGTGTTGCCGGCGAGCAGCGCCGGGCCGACCTTGAACATCGCCAGGATCATCGGGAAATTCCACGGCGCGATCGCGCCGACCACGCCGATCGGCACATGGCGGGTTTCGCTGTAGCGCTCCGCGCTGTCCTCATTGACCATCACGGGCAGCTCGAGCGTCGCGGCCCCCTTCAGCCACATGCCGGCGCCGCCAATCTCCATCTCGGCATCGCCATGCGGCTTGCCCTGCTCCGCGGTCAGCAGGCGCTTCAGCCCATCGATATTGGCAAGGACTGCATCGCCAAGCGCAGTCAGCGCGGCACGACGCTCAGCGATCGGGGTCGCGGCCCAGTCCGGGAAAGCCGTGCGGGCCGCCGCGACCGCCGCATCGAGCTGATTGCGGCTGGCGTCGGGCGCGCGCGCGATCACGGCTTCGGTCGCAGGGTTGAGCACCTCGAAGGTCGCGCCGCCGCTGACTCGTTCGCCACCGATGGTCATCGCATAATCGCTGTCGAAATTCATCGCTCGCTCTCCTGATCGGCGCCTCGCGAGATCGGAGGCTGCGCTTGCCCATCCGCCTATCAGAAGGCCCGGCATAAACGGACGGGTGCGCAAGATTTGTCAAAAAGGGCGGCAAGTCCGTGCAAAGCCCCTTGCCGTCCGGCCCGCTATCAAGGGGAAATCGAAAGAAGCCCATCAAGAGCTTCGCGGTTCAGGAGATGATGATGAAGGCCCGGACATTCGCACTGCTGCTCACCGGAGCCGCGACAATCCTTCCCGCTGCGGCATTTGCCCAGACCGCCGAGGAGGTCCCCGCGACGGTGGCTGAGCCTGCCGATGCGCAGGCCGCCGCTGACCCGGGCGATATCATCGTCACCGCGCAGCGCCGCGAACAGTCGATTCTGACCGTGCCGATCGCGATCTCCGCGGTCAGCGGCGATGCGCTGGCCACCAAGGGTATTGCCAATTCCGCCGATCTCGCCAGCGCGGTGCCCAATCTGCAGGTCAGCAGCCCTTATGGCTCGACCCAGCCGAATTTCTCGCTGCGCGGCATCAGCGTCGCCAACGAATATAATTCCAACCAGGCGTCGCCGATCGGCGTGTATATCGACGACATCTATCTCGCGAGCCGGACCTCGCACGGCATGGGCCTGTTCGACCTTGACCGGGTCGAGGTGCTGCGCGGCCCGCAAGGCACCTTGTTCGGGCGCAACACCACCGGTGGCGCGATCAACTTCATCACCAAGGCGCCGACGCTTGAGGGCAATGAAGGCTATGCCGAGGCGGGTTTCGGCAATTTCAACACTTATACCGCGCGGGCGGCGATCGAAACGACGATGGTCGACGACCAGCTCGGCCTGCGTGTCTCGGGCAATTATGTGAAGGGCGACGGGCAGATCGAGAATGTCGCCCCCGGCGGCCGCGACGCCAATTCCCAGAACACGCTGCAGGGCCGCGCGACTCTGCGCATCCGGCCCGGCAACGGTCCGCTCGACATCAAGATCAAGATCTATGGCGGGCGCGACAAGGGAACTCAGGCGGCGGTGCAGGGGCTGTTGCCGTTCCGCACCGGCCTTGGCTTCTTCCAGGTCAATGAGAACCGCATCGGCTTCAATCGCACCGAGGCGTACGGCGCGTCGGCGACCATCGCCTATGAGCTGTCGCCGTCGCTGACCTTCACGTCGATCACCTCGCGCGATGGCGGCAAACAGAATCTGCAACAGGCAGCGGACGGTTCCCCGCTCGATGTGCTCGACATCAACTGGCAGTCGAAGTTCCAGCAGTTCAGCGAGGAAGCGCGGTTCAACTACAGCAGCGAGAAGCTGAAGCTGGTCGCGGGCGGATTCTATGGCTGGGATCGCACCATCACCGACAATACCTTCAACATCGGCGGCGCGCTCGGCCCCGGCGTCAATGGCGGCTTCTTCCAGCATTACCGCCAGGTGCGCCGCTCCTATGCGGTGTTCGCTCAGGGCGATTACAGTCTGACCGACAAGCTCGTGCTGACGCTTGGCGCGCGTTACACGCAGGACCGCGCCAAATATGACGACGGCTATGCCTATCTCTTCGCTGGCAATGTCGGCGGACCGCAGCTTCCGCTGGCGACCACGGTTCCGTGCCTCGGCGTGGCCGGCACCTGCGCTTATGATCCCGCCGCACGCTATTCGCTGCCCGGCCGCAACAACGCGCTGACCGGCCGCGCCTCGCTGAGCTACACGTTCGATAGCGGCACCTTGGTCTATGCCAGCTATAATCGCGGCTATCGCTCCGGCGCGTTCAACGGCGGTGGTTATACCTCATCGGCCGGCATCACCTATATCAAGCCCGAGCGCGTCGATGCCTATGAGATCGGCATCAAGGGCCGCTATTTCGGCATGCTCACTCTGTCCGCCGCGGGCTTTTATTATAATTACAAGAACCAGCAGGTGCAGGACACGCGGCCCGGCCCGGTTTCCTTCCTGGTCAATGCGCCCAAGGCCGAAGTTTACGGCGCGGAAGGCGAGGCGCGGCTGCGCCTGTCGCCGGCGGTGACGCTGACCGCTGCGCTGGGTTACCTGCACTCGACCTATAAGGAGCTGACGCTGCAATCGACCGTGCTGAATGGCAATGACCTGCCGTTCGCGCCACGCTTCACGGCACAGGCCGGGGTCGATCTGTCATTGTTCAAATCCGGGTCCGACGGGCTGACCATCTCGCCCAGTGTCGCCTATTTCTCGCGGCAATATTTCTCGCCCTTCAACGAGAAGGACGCCCCCGGCACGGGCCAGGTGAACAGCGAATTGCAGCAGGGCGCCTATGCCAAGGTCAATCTGACAGCCGCCTACACGATCGACCGCTTCACCTTCAAAGCGTTCGCCACCAACCTGTTCAATGAAAAGACCTATGCCTATGGGCTGGACCTGCGCGGCGCCGGTTTCCCGTACAACTTCCTCGTACCCTCCACGCCGCGCACCTATGGCGGATCGATCCGGGTGGCGTTCTAGGACATGGCGACGATCATCGCGCCCGACCTGAAGGACCCGTCGCTCTACGAAGCCGGCGTACCGTGGGACGCATTCGAGGAACTGCGCCGCAGCGATCCGGTCCATTGGAACCCGGAACGCGACGGCGCCGGCTTCTGGGCGGTGATGCGGCACGCTGATATCGTCACGGTGTCGCGCCAGCCCTTGATCTTCTCCTCCGCGCACGAGAATGGCGGGCACCGCATCTTCAACGAGAATGAGGTAGGGCTGACCGGTGCGGGTGAATCCGCCATCGGCATCCCGTTCATTTCCCGCGATCCGCCGATCCACACCCGTTACCGCAAATTCGTCATGCCGGCGCTGTCGCCGGTGCGGCTCGGCGATATTGAGGCGCGCATCCGCGCACGGGTCGAGGCGCTGGTCGATGCGATCCCGCTCAACGAGACGATCGATCTGGTGCCGGCACTATCGGCGCCGCTGCCGCTGATGACTCTCGCCGAACTGCTCGGCGTGTCGATCGACATCTGGCCGAAGCTGTATGACTGGACCAACGCTTTTGTCGGAGAGGACGACCCTGAATTCAGGCAAAGTCCCGAGGCGATGGGGGCGACGCTCGCGGAATTCTTCGCGTTCAGCCAGGAATTGTTCGACGCGCGGCGTGCCGATCCGACTGACGATATCGCCTCGCTGCTCGCCAATGCCGAGATTGACGGCGTGCCGGTGCCATTCCGCGATTTCGTCGGCAATCTCATCCTGGTCCTGGTCGGCGGCAATGAGACGACCCGCAATTCACTCAGCCACAGCGTCGCGGCCTTTTCGCAAAACCCGGATCAATGGGACATGCTGCGCGCCGATCGCGCGCTGCTGAAGACCGGGGCGGTCGAAATGGTGCGCCATGCCAGCCCGGTGATGCACATGCGGCGCACCGCGACCGAGGACACCATGCTGGGCGGGCAGGCGATCGCCAAAGGCGACAAGGTCGTGCTCTGGTATATCTCGGGCAATCGCGACGCGGCGGTCTATGACCAGCCGGACCGGTTCGATGTGGCGCGCAAAGGCGTCCAGCATGTCGGCTTCGGCGCCGGCCAGCATGTCTGTGTCGGATCGCGCCTGGCCGAAATGCAGCTCAGGGTGGCCTTCGACATTCTGACGGATCATGTTACGCGTTTCGAGGTGCAAGCACCGCCGCGACGATTCCGGTCGAACTTCATCAACGGCCTCAAGAATCTTGACGTCACGCTGCGGGCTGGCTGAAGGAGGGCTTGATGAACAGCGCTGAGGTCTGGACCAACGAAGCGATCATCTCCGACGTGCTCGGCCGCGCCGCCGATCTCCAGATCGGCTCTGGCAAGGATGGCTGGGGCTTGTCGCGCTGGCGCCAGTTCGTCGGCAGCTATGACCTGCCGGCGCTGCCCGATCCGATCTTCGTCGTCCATATCGCCGGCAAGCCAAAGGTGCGTACCTGGGAGCGCGATGGCTGGAGCGAGACGAGTTCCATTCCCGGCTGCGCCACGATCGTCCCGGCCGGACGCCCGACCCGGTGGCTGGTCGATGGCGAGCTTGATGTCGTGACGCTGACGCTCTCTTCGAAGGAATTGCAGGGCGCACCGGCGCGCGATCAGTTCCAGCGCATGCGCTTCGCCTTTACCGATCCGCTCGGCGTCGCACTGACCCGACAAGTGCTCGGCGAACTCTATGCGCCGCAGACCGACGAGCGCACCGTCTATGTCGGTGCGCTGGTCAATGCGCTGAAGGCGCACATGCTGCGCGGGCCGATGGCAGCACCGGGCGCGGCATTCCCGACCTCGGACTTTTCCGCCTATCGCATTCACCACATCATGAATGCGATCCTGTCGCATCCCGAGGCCGATCACAGCCTTGAGGCGATGGCCGCCGATGCCGGACTGACGCCGTCGCATTTCTGCCGTGTGTTCAAAAAGGCGACCGGCATCACCCCGCATCAATATGTGATGAAGGCACGGCTCGACCGCGCGCAGGAACTGCTGGGATCGTCCGACCTGTCGATCGCCGCCGTTGCGGAATCGCTAGGCTTCACCAGCCAGAGCCATTTCACTCGCGCATTCCGGCAATATGCCGGCCAGACCCCGAGCGGCTGGCGCACCACTATTCAATAGAGCCGGAGATCCTGATGGAGACGATTGCCGCGGTCGCCCGCGAACCACGCGGTGCGTTCACCATCGAGACGGTCGAGATCGAAGCGCCGCGCGCGGGCGAGGTGCGTGTCAGGATCGCCGGGGTCGGCCTGTGTCATACCGATCTCATCTTCCGCGATCAGTTCGCGCCCTATCCGCTCCCTGCCGTGCTTGGCCATGAAGGCGCCGGGACGATCGAGGCGGTTGGCGAGGGCGTTGACGGCCTTGCGGTCGGCGACCGCGTCGTGCTCGGCTTTTCCAGCTGCGGGCAGTGCGCGCGCTGCGACGAAGGACTGCCGAGCTATTGCCGCGACTTCCCGCCGCTGAACTATGCCGGGATGCGCCTCGAAGACGGGTCGAAAGCATTGTCGGCGAACGGCGAGGCGATCTCTTCGCATTTTTTCGGGCAATCGTCATTCGCCGCCCATGCGATCGTCCGGGCGCACAACGTCGTCCGGGTCGATCAGGCCTCGGCCCCGCTCGACATTCTCGGCCCGCTCGGCTGCGGCTTTCAGACCGGGGCTGGCGGCGTCATGCGCTCGATGGCGTGCCCGGCCGGGTCGTCGATCGTCATTCTCGGCGGCGGCCCGGTCGGGCTGGCCGCGGTGATGGGCGCGGCGATCCAGCGCTGTGCGACGATCATCCTGGTCGAGCCGGTGGCTGCGCGCCGCGTGCTTGGCGAGGAACTCGGCGCCACGCACAGCATCGATCCGCTGGCCGGCGATGTCACCGCAGCGATCCGGGCGATTCTGCCCGACGGCGCTGACTTCGCATTCGACACCAGCGGCCGGGTCGAGGCGATCCAGGCGGCATTGGTGGCGCTGACGCCGCGCGGCATGCTTGGACTGGTCGGCGTGCCGGCGAAGGCGGAGGATGCGCTGACCATCAACATTGCCGGCATGATCACCTTCGGCCAGCGAGTCATTGGCATCATGGAGGGCGACAGCGATCCGCAGGCCTTCATTCCAGAGCTGATCGCGCACCATGCCGCCGGCCGCTTCCCGTTCGACCGGCTGGTTCAGACCTTCCCGCTGGCTGAGATCAACGCAGCGATTGCGGCGCAGGCGCGAGGCGATTGCGTCAAGGTGGTGCTCATCCCCTGACCGCTGCCGCAGCGGATGCGCAAGAAATGTTGAAAAGGATGCGCCGGCTGGACAAAGCCGGGCCGCCGCTGTTGGGATATGGCGATATAAAAGGGAGAAGCTGAATGGATATCCAGGGCGTGGCAGCCATCGTCACCGGCGGAGCATCGGGATTAGGCGGGGGCACGGCCAAACGGCTCTCCGATGCGGGTGCCAAGGTCACGATCTTCGACCTGAACGCTGATCTCGGCACATCACATGCCGCGTCGATCGGCGGCCGTTTCGCTCATGTCGATGTGACCGATGAGGACGCGGTCGCGCGTGCGATCGCCGACGCGGAAGCGGTCAATGGCAAGGCCCGGATCCTGGTCAATTGCGCTGGCATTGGTCCACCCGCCAAGGTGATCGACCGCGACGGCAATCCGCTGCCGCTCGACGCGTTCGGCCGGATCATCCGGATCAATCTGCTGGGGACATTCAATGTGCTCGCCAGGTTTGCGGCGGCGCTTCACCACGCCGAGCCGATCGGTGAGGAGCGCGGCGTGATCGTCAACACCGCGTCGGTCGCGGCCTATGACGGGCAGATCGGCCAGGCCGCCTATGCCGCGTCGAAGGGCGGCGTGGTCGGCATGACGCTGCCGATCGCGCGCGAGCTGGCGCGTTACGGCATCCGTGTCATGACCATTGCGCCGGGCATTTTCTGGACGCCGCTGCTCGCCTCGCTGCCGCAGGAGGCACAGGACAGCCTTGGCGCGCAGGTGCCATTTCCGAGCCGGCTCGGCCAGCCCGACGAATATGCCCGGCTGGTCGAGGCGATCGTCACCAATCCGATGCTCAACGGCGAGACGATCCGCATCGACGGCGCGATCCGGATGGCGCCGCGATGAGCGCGGGGGCCGGTGCCGCGCGGACCGCGGAGATTGCCGCGCGCGTCGAGGCTTTCGTCCGCGAGACGGTCGCGCCGTATGAAAAGGATCCGCGCCGCGACCATCATGGTGCGCCGACCGACGCGCTTGTGGCCGAATTGAAGGGCAAGGCGCGCGACGCCGGCGTGCTGACGCCGCATATCCTGCCCGATGGCGGTCATTTGACTCAGCGCGAGACCGCGCTGGTGCTGCGCATGACCGGCCTGTCGCCGCTGGGTCCGCTCGCCTGCAACACCGGCGCGCCCGATGAGGGCAATATGTATCTGCTCGGCAAGGTCGGCAGCGACGATATCAGGCGGCGTTTCCTCCAGCCGATGATCGAGGGGCGCGCGCGCTCCGCCTTCTTCATGACCGAACCGGCGAGCGAAGGCGGGGCGGGATCCGACCCGTCGATGATGAAGACCAGCGCGCGGCTCGACGGCAATCACTGGGTGGTCAATGGCCGCAAGGCCTTCATCACCGGTGCCGCCGGCGCGCAGATCGGCATCGTCATGGCCAAGGCGGACGAGGGCGCCTGCATGTTCCTGGTCGATCTGCCCGATCCGGCGATCCGCATCGAGCGCGTGCCCAATACGATCGACAGCTCGATGCCCGGCGGGCACGCGGTGGTCGCGATCGACAATCTGCGCATTCCCGCCGACCAGATGCTTGGCCGGGCGGGGGAGGGGTTTCAATATGCCCAGGTCCGGCTCAGCCCGGCGCGCCTGTCGCATTGCATGCGCTGGCTCGGCGCCTGCATCCGCGCCAACGAGATCGCGACCGATTACGCCAATCGCCGCATGGCGTTCGGCAAGCCGCTGATCGATCATGAAGGCGTCGGCTTCATGCTGGCGGAAAATCTGATCGACCTGAAACAGGCCGAGCTGATGATCGACTGGTGCGCGGATGTGCTCGATACAGGGGCGCTCGGCACGGCGGAAAGCTCAATGGCCAAGGTCGCGGTGTCGGAGGCGCTGATGCGCATCGCCGACCGCTGCGTCCAGGTGATGGGCGGCACCGGGGTGACCGACGACACGATCGTCGAGCAGATATTCCGCGAGATCCGCGCCTTCCGTATCTATGACGGCCCGACCGAAGTGCACAAATGGAGTCTCGCCAAGAAGATCAAGCGCGACTGGAAGGCGGCCCGGGCGTGACCGCGCTGGGCGACGACGCCAATGCCGGCACCACGGCGGTGCGCGACGACCATCGCTTCGACGAAGCGGCGCTGGCGGCCTGGATGACCGGGCATGTCGATGGTTTCGCCGGGCCGATGCGGGTCGAACAGTTCAAGGGCGGCCAGTCCAACCCGACCTACAAGCTGGTCACGCCGGGCCGCAACTATGTCCTGCGCCGCAAGCCGCCGGGACCGATCCTGAAGGGTGCGCATGCGGTCGAGCGCGAGGCGCAGATATTGTCGGCGCTCGGCCTTACCGACTTCCCGGTCGCTTATGTCTACGGCCTGTGCACCGATGACAGCGTGATCGGCACCTGGTTCTTCGTGATGGCGATGGTCGAAGGCCGGATCTTCTGGGATGCGACCTTTCCCGGCGTGGATCAGGCTCAGCGCGGTGCCTATTTCGATGCGATGAACGAGACGATCGCGCGGCTCCACCTGATCGATCCGTCGGCGGTCGGGCTCGACGATTATGGCCGGTCGGGCAATTATTTCGAACGCCAGATCGCGCGCTGGTCGCGGCAATATCTGGAGGATGACGCAGCCGGGCGTGACGCCGATATGGACCGGCTGATCGAGTGGCTGCCGGCCAATATCCCGCCGGGCAACGACAATGCCGTGGTGCATGGCGATTTTCGCTGCGACAATATGATCTTTCACCCGACCGAACCGCGCATCCTCGCGGTGCTCGACTGGGAATTGTCCACACTCGGCCATCCCTTGTCGGACTTTGCCTATCACGCGATCATGTACCGCATGCCGCCCGACATCGTCGCCGGCCTCGCCGGGGCGGATCTGGCCGCGCTCGGCATCCCGTCCGAGGCGGACTATGTCGCGGCCTATTGCCGCCGCACCGGGCGCGCCTCGATCCCGGCCTATGACTTCTACATCGCGTTCAACTTCTTCCGCCTCGCCGCGATCTTCCACGGCATCAAGGGGCGCGTCATCCGTGGCACCGCGGCATCCGCGCATGCCCGGGAGCGCGCCGCAAGCTTACCGCGCCTGACGAAACTGGGCCGCGATGCGATGGAAGCATGTCGCTGATCCTGTGCCTCGCGCGAGCGGAATATTGCCCGGTTTCAGTGAAATTCGGCACATCGGCGGCCCAGCTATCAGTTTCATGGATAGCAGAACCGGGTCTGCCATCAATGCTGCTTATACCAGGAATCGGGTGTAGTTCAGAGTAACTGGTTGTAATATATAATAATTATGCGATTTACCGCGATCGATGGCCTGCCTCGCTGGCCTCGCGCCGGAAATACGACACAAGGGGTGTCCCATATCTCTCGTCCATGACTCATCGCCCTTTTCCCGTCAGGAAAAGGCTGAAAAAGCAGCTCATCATCAATGCGGCGGGGATTATTCGGGCGGTGCGTTCCGAATCCGCTTGGCGAGACCGGTATAATAGGCCGCCGAACTGCGGTTACCGGTGGCCGCCATGCGCTTCGAGACCGCTTCCGCCGCGGCTGTCGCCGTGCGGAACACCGCCTCATCCTCGGACGGACGAAGCCCGTCGCTGACGACGACGCGGCGCTGTGCGTCGAACCGGATCGCCACCATCATCAGTCCCGATTTCAGCACCAGCACGCCGTCGACGAGCTGCCCGTCGCGCATCCGTCCCGCGAAAAATTCATAGGGCGCCGCGCCGCCCGCGCGCGTCACGCCGAGCCCCTCGGCCATGCCGTTCGGGCAGTCGCCCAGCCAGTGCGCCGGGGCGGTGGTGAGCTCCGCCGGCACTTCGGCGCGGCAAGGCTTTTGCACCGCTGCCTTCTGTCTGGCCGGAGCACTGCCGGCCACTGCCGGAGATAATCCGATCGCGATCAGCAGGCCGGCGGCGGCGATGACGGTAGCGGACCGTCTCAACGACTGACTCCCGCCATCAGCGCGCCACCCAATTCGAAGTGCATCGGATCGGCGCGGCCGCGCGACCGATATCCGCCGCCCCAATACCAGCCGGCGCGATTGAAATAGGGGACCAGCGCGTCGAGCCCCTTGAGCGAATAGCTCGCGCCGAGCGGCACCAACACGCCGCCGACGCGCAGGTCGATCGCGCTGCCCCAGGCATGGTTCGACACTTTGGTGGTGCTGCCACGCTGGAGGCGGTTGACCTCCATCCCGGCGCTGCTCAGCAGGGCAAGCAGATCCGGCAGGTCGCGCCGCACCTCGTCCAGAATCGACCGTAGACTGGCGATGGCGGGACGAATGCCGGTGACGCGAAACGGGCCCACCGACTCCGTCGCGATCAGCGATTTCAGTTCCGGGTTGGTCACCGGCTGATCATTTTGCGACATATGGGCGCTCGGCATACCGCCGAATCGCGCCACCTGATCCGAGCTCGTCGGCGACGACAGGCCGACATTGACCGTTCCGGCTGCCGGGAGTGCGGTTTTGGTCGTCCAATAGCTGCTGGCGCGTTGGGCCGGCGGTGGCGCGGCAGGTGTGGCGGCCGCTGCGGCAATGACGGGCGCGGGTGCCTGAGCACGGGCGACCGCTGCGGTGCGTTGTGCGGGAATCGGGACTGAACGCGTCGCGGCAGCGGGCCTGGGCGACGGTGACGGGGTCGGCGTTGCGGCGCTTCGAGCCGCTGGCGGTGGCGTATGCGCGCTGGCAGCTGTGTGTTGAGTGAGGCGGCGCCAGCTCGGCCCGTTGACGTCGATCCGCCCATCGGGCCGTCGCATCACGCCACTCTGGAATCGTTCGATCGCCTGGATCGTGCGGCGCCCGCAAATGCCGTCGATCGGGCCGGGCGGTACTGACGCGGCCTGCAGGGCGCGCTGCACGCTGATGACATCCGATTTGCGATTCTTGCCGCCAAGGCCGACCGATCCGTTCAAGCGCTGCATCCGCACCTCCATCCACGATCTCAGCGGCTTCTTTGCGGGTTCACCGACTATTTTTGGCCGCCGTTACACGGGATTAGCGCCATGATCGACGAAACCCCGATGCACAGCGCATGGCGCGGTCAAGGGTTCCGTCTTGCCTGATCATTATAGGCGCGCCGGAATTCCTTGGCGAAGACATCCATGAACGCTTCGTCCGAATCCTGGGCGACGCCGCCGAATTCACGCTCATAGGTTTGCCACAGGGTCGCGTCGCGCGCCGCCGGCAGGATCCGCTCAAGCACGCCGGCCGAATCGGCGCGTGCCCGGATCGCCGCCGGCGAAAAGCGATCGAGGGTCGCGCGCAATGCGCCCTGCATTGCCTTCAATGTGGCCATCTGATGCGACTGCAATTCCACAAATGCATCCTCGACCGCCCGATCGGCCGGCATGAATCCACGCTGCGGCTCCTCGATCAGCATGGCGAGCGCCTCTTCCGGCGTTCGGGCGAATTTGAGCGGGTTATGGCCATGCGCCGAAAATGCGGTCGCTTCGGCGCCGAGCTGTGCCTTTGCCCGCGCACGTGCTTCGACCATCACTACCAGACCCGCCACGAGCCGGTGGAATACAGCACCGGCGCGTTTGAGCGCGGTGGCGGGATCACCGATCGAGCCCGGCGCCAGCCCCGCTGCGGCGAAGAAGTCGGCCTCCGCTGCGCCAGCGGCCGCACGTGGCGGCGGCGCGGCTGGTGCGACCGGGCGTGCCGCCGGCAGCGACTGGCTGGCAGGTGCGGGGTTAAGGCCAAGCGGATCTCCCGCGGGCGCGACCGGCTGGCCGAAGCCGCCCCGCGCCCAGTCCACGACATTTCCTTCCGCGATCCGGCCCCATACATCATCCGGCGACGGCGCGGCCGGCCGGTCGGGTGCCGCGCTCGACCAGCCTGACGCCGGATCCGCATTTGGCGTCGGGCCCTCCCATGCCGACGCAACGGGTGGTAGCGCCACCGCGCCGGTCGGCGCCCAACCGCCGCCGGCAGGAGCAGGGGCGCGATCGCGCCCGGTATTCCCATCCTGCCCACCGGCCTGTCGATGCGCGTCGGGCCGGGCGAGCGACGGGCCGACGTCCGGCTGCCACCGGGCATTGTCGCGCGGCGGTGGTGACGGTGCCGCGTCCCAGCCGCTACCGGCGGGTGGTGCGCCCCAGCCGTCATTGGCATTTGGTCCGGGGCTGCCCGCGCTACCGGGCGGTGCTGCGCCGCTGCCATCGTCCCACCCGGCCCAGGCGCGGGGGGCAGGCGGTGCCGCGGCAGCGTCGGCGCTGCGAAGTGATGCCTCGGCTTCGCCACTGAGCGACGCACGGATCAGATACGGCCCAACCTGGAAACGGTCGCCCTGCGTGATGCGGTGCGGGGACGACAGGCGCTCGCTTGCGCCATTGAGAAACGTCCCGTTAGTGCTGATGTCGGCCAGGACATAGAAGCGTCCGTCAAAGGTCACCTCGAAATGACGCGCTGAAATATGCTTTGTCGGGTCGGGCAATGGCCAGTCGCACGTCGAGGCGCGCCCGACGATCGCACCGCGCCGATGCAGGACCAGCTCAAGCGGTGTGCCATTGTCGAGGCGACCGCTATTCTGGAGGGTGAGCGTGAGCGTCATGCTCGCGCCAGGGCCGCGATACCCCGTTCCGCGACCTGCTCGCCGAGATCGAGCGCTTGGTTGAAAAAGGCTGCGGAATCCGCGCCGCGATAGGCCGCTTGCTCGATCGCGCTGACGGCAAAGCGGGAGCAGGCATGCGGCGGCGGTGCCAGCGGAGCCCCTGTTCCGCTGACCGATCCGCCAGAATAAAACACCGCGAGTCCGAGAAATCGTTCCGGCGCGGCCTTGCTGATCGCCCGCGCGGCGTCATGGGCTGCGCGGCGATGCGCATCGGTCGGCTCGCCGATCCAGCGCATCGCGCTGTCGAGCGCCAGCCGGCTGCGGCGAGTGAGTTCGATCCGGCGTGATTCGTCATCGAGCAGACGGCCGGCCCAACTGACGGCCTCGCGGCGGGGTAACGCATGGCCGAGATATTCGACCGCCGCGGCCAGCGCGCCTTGCCGGCGTAGCGCGACATATCGGTCGCGCACGCCGACCGATGGCATCGGCCAATCGTCTTCGTCGATTCCGATAAGGGCCGCGACTTGCCTCGCCTCGGTAAGCTTGACCATGGTCCAATCGTTCATGGGCGGTCGAGCATGCCGATACAGGCCGGCATCAGCTGCCTCCCTCGCCCGCGGCCGGGCCGAGCGGGACCGCACTGCCGAAGGTGGCGGGCGTGACCCCGTCGGGATTGATATTCGTCACCCCACCATTGAGGGTCAACTCAGCGCCAGCATTGATCCGCAAACTGCCGGGGCTGTTGAACGTTGCCTCGCCCGTGGCCTGGACGTCGACCGTCGGGGCCTGGATCAGAATGCCTTCGGGGCCGATAATGACGATCGAATTCTTAACCCGGATCGTAATCTTCGTCTTCGATTCGATCGACAATTCCTTATCGACCAGCAGTCCGTCCTTGCCGATGACATGGACGGAGCGGTCACGCTTGACCAGTTTCGATTCGTCGCGGCCGATCGTGGCGGTGCGATCGAGACCGACCCGGTGATCCTGATTGTGGCCGACATGGTGCGACTCGTCGAAACGGATGCGACTGTTCATGTCCCGCTCGGCATGAAGGAAGACTTCTTCCTGTCCGCCTCTGTCTTCAAACCGGATTTCGTTGGCGCCCGGTGCGCCGGTATCGAGCGCCTCGGTCTCCGGATACTGGCCGGCTTCGCCATATTGCTTGGTTCGCCACAGCGCGCGCGTCTTGTTCGCGGGCAAGTCGTAGATCGGCATGTTCGAGCGATTGAACACACGGCCGACGACCAGCGGACGATCAGGATCGCCGTTGAGGAAATCGACCAGCACTTCGTGCCCGACACGCGGCAGAACGAGATTGCCGAGGCCGCCGGTTTGCGACACGCGGATCCAGCACGTGGATTGCTCACCGGGGGTCTTCGCACGGTCCCAATGGAAGCGCACTTTCACGCGACCATATTGATCGGTGAAGATGGTTTCGCCGGACGGACCGGTGACGATCGCCGATTCCAGCCCGGTGACCACAGGGCGCGGCGTGTCGTGCGGTGGCTGGAACGAGGTTTCGGCGGGGATCGCCTCGAACCGGATGTTGAACGCTTCCTCTTCCTCGCCCTGCGACCCCGACCGATAGCTTTCGGAGGCGATGCTGTGGAAGGTCGAGGTGATCAGATATCCCGCATTCATGCGGGCGGCCGGGTGGTCGGCGACATCGACCCGGGTGCCGCACGCCAGCCCGGCCGATTGCGAGGTGCCGGAAAAGGTCCGCCGTCCGGCGCGTTGCGCATCGAGCAGTACCTGGCTGCGTTCCTGGCCGGTTTTCTGCTGCTCTTCGCGGCCGGTCTGCTCACGCGTGTAGCGTCCGGGATAATGGAAGATTTCGCGATTGTCTCCGGGATGGGCACCCTGGCCGGTCACTTCCGCCGTCAGCGGCTGATCGGGCGATTCGAAATCGAAATCGCGATAGGTCACCTTGGCTTCGCCGGTCGACCGGACGCGCTCGATCCAAGTCTGCAGGAAATCGCCCTGGTTGGAGAAGCGCGATTTCGAATCCGCTGTGAAGACGGAAACCGAGTTGGCGTTATATTTCAGCTTCGCCGGCTTGCCGGGCTGGTGACATTTCGGGCCTTCGCACAACACCATCACGTGACGATCGGCGTCGTGACGGAAGAAATAATAGATGCCTTCTTCCTCCATCAGGCGTGAGATGAAGGTGAAATCGCTTTCCTTGTACTGGACGCAATAGCCGCGCGTCACACGCGGCATGGAGAGGCGGGTATAATCGACGTCGGAGATGCCGGCAGTCTCGATCACCTGCTTGATGATCGCCACCGAGGTCATGTCCTGAAAGATCGCCATCGCGACATTCTGCGCGAGATAATAGGTCCAGGGCTGGATGGTCAGGCGATAATGATGGCCGCTGGGACTTTCCTTGCGATATTCGCCCGCCGTGACGAGGCCATGGAAATGGCGCAGCGTCTCCTCGTCCTCGAGAACCTCGAGCGACGCGGGCTTGCCCAGGTGCGGCTGCAGGTCGATTTCGAGCGGTGATATGATGTCAGCATGGACGACAAACGGTCGTCCCAGCGTCTCGGCGCTCTCGATTCGTTCAAGCTCTACCTGCTCGTCACCGACATCGATTGACATCCGAGTAAGCCGCTGTGTCGAGTCCGGCACCGCTTACTCCTCTTTGTACAATTCGTCCGATACTTACTGTGTCGGATGGAACCTTACAATGGCTCCAGCGTCTTAACCCAAGTCAAGAGGCAACCCTCGGGGCTGTTGCGGGTTGCCTCGACCACATCAGGGTAATAAGTTGGGACCAATGAAATATTTCCCGGCTTGGAGATGAACATGTTCGCTCGTTTGCTGATATTTCCGCTTGCCACTTTGTGCGCGTTCCCCGCGATCGCGCAGGATGGCGGACGTTCAGCGCCCCCTGCAAAGCCCAGCGTTGCGGGTTATCTTTGCACGTTTGCCGGTAAGTGCGACGGAGTGGAGGCAGAGCGGGTCAGCCGCGATGCGCCCGAAACCAAGGGTTTTCGCCTGGCACGGCCAGCGGCGGATAACACGGCCGACGAAACGGCAGGCGTGAAGCGCGCCGCAGGCCAGCCCGCCACAACGATTGGCCGCGGCAAGCCGCGGGGTGGCGGCACGTATAGCGCAGCACCGCGACGTTTTGCCGGGACAGGGTCGGTGCAGCCTGGCGCGGTCGGCGCTGCCGGGCGTCCTCGTGCGGACCTGATGATCGGCTTCGATCTCAATTCAGCGCGGCTGACGGCCGAAGGTGTGACAGCAACGCAGATCTTCGCCAAGTCACTGCTCACGCCGGAGCTGCAGTCCAAACGCTTCCTGATCGAGGGGCATACTGATCTGCGCGGCGGGCGGGATCTCAACATGGCCCTGTCGCGCGCGCGCGCCAAGACGGTTGCCGACTATCTGGTGTCGCTGGGCGTAAAGCCCGATCGTCTCCAGACTCGCGGCTTTGGTCCTGATGTCCCCCTTCCCGGACACCGTACGACCGATCCGACGAATCGTCGGGTCGAGGCGGAGCTGATCTCCTGACTCTGTCCTCATCCGAGTCCGATCGCCAGGCGGATACCGGCGCACCGATGGCGCCCGTTGCCGAGGCCGATCCCGCGGGGCCCGATCTTTCCTATTCGTCCGAGCGTGGCGTGATCGAAGATGCCTTTGGTCGCGCAACTTCGGGCGCGACCGAGGATATCGATTGGAAGGAAACAATCGAAACGATCGTTGGGCAGAGCCTGCTCACCAGGGATCTCTGGCTTGCGGTCTATCTGGCCCGGGCTGGCGCTCGCTCCAACCGCCTCGATCTGGTCGAGGACGGCTGCGAGATGCTTGCCGGATTGATGGAGTCCTTTTGGGATACGGCGCATCCCAAGCTTGAGGAATACGGCATTGAGGGACGCAAGGCGCCTTGCGAATCGCTGGTTCGAATCGGGGAGTTCCTTGGACCGATTCGGCGGGTCGTGCTGGTCGATCATCCACGGCTCGGTAGCTACACGGGCGAGGATTTCGAGCGCTTCGCCCGCGAAGGGGAGACCGGCGACGGTTATGGCCAGTTCCGGGCGGCGATCGCCGACACCTCGATCGAACAGCTCCAGGCCTTAGTCGACCGGCTGGATCACATCGCCGGCGCATTGGCGCGCGCCGATGCGATTCTGTCGGAGCGGGCGTCTGCCGCCAATCAGACCGGTACGAATTTTGAGCCGACTTACGAAGTCCTGGAATCGATCCGCAAGGCGATCCGCCCCTACGTAACGCTGTTTAGCGGCGCTGACGACGGTTCGGAGGCCGTGGATGTTGAGGTGGTGGGCGCGCTGAATGCCGGGGCCGGCCGGCCGGCGGCTCGATTGATCGAAAGTCGTGAGGATGTTGCGCGTGCGCTCGATTCCGTGATCGATTATTACCTGCGACGCGAACCATCCAGCCCTATCCCTGCCGCGCTTGGAAGAATTAAGGGTTGGATCGCAATGGACTTCATGACGTTATTGCGAGATATCTCACCCAATGGCGTACCCGATGCGGATAGCGTATTGCGTGCGCGGAATGAGGAGAGCGGCCGTTCGGATTTGATGTGATTGCTCGGATTGCGAGCAAAAATGATCAGGGGCAACCAGCCGAATTATTCAGTGTTCGAGTAACAGGGACGTACAGTCATGGCGATTAAGAGCGGGCAACGCTTCATCCGGGAGAACCGGAAACCGCGAGTCCATATCGAGTATGAAGTCGAAACCTATGGCGCGCGCCAGAAGGTGGAATTGCCGTTCGTCATGGGCGTGATGTCCGATCTCTCAGGCAAGAGCCTGAAGGATCGCAAAGCCGCCGAGGCGCGCGAGTTCGTCGAATTCGACATGGACAATTTCGATCAGCGGATGGAGGCGATTGCGCCTCGCGTCGCCTTTGCGGTCGATAACACGCTTGGCGGCGACGGCGGCAAGCTGGCCGTCGACCTGACGTTCAAGTCGATGAACGATCTGTCTCCCGGCGAGATCGCGAAGAATATAGAGCCACTGGCCAAGTTGCTTGAGGCGCGGACTCAGCTGGAGGACTTGCTGTCCTATATGGATGGCAAGAATGGTGCGCAGGATCTGCTCGACAAGGTACTTAAGGATCCAGCTCTACTGCAGGCTATTTCTGCAGCGAAGACAAAAACCGATTCCAGCGATGGAACCGACGACATCGCCCAATCGTAATCCCTCTATCGCAATCGGAGCCGACTATGGCGCAAGAAGCGCTTCATCAATCGGGCGGGCAGCCCCAGGCGAGTGAAGCGGCACTGGACGATTTCCAGGCGCTGCTTCAGAAGGAATTCAAACCGAACGACGATGTGCGCAAGACGCGCATCGAACAGGCGGTACAGACACTGGCCGAACAGGCCTTGCAGAATGCGCAGATCATTGGCGGAGACGTCTTTGCGACAGTTGACGCCATGCGCGCGGCAATCGATCGTAAGCTGACCGAGCAGATCAACCAGATCATCCATCACGAAGAATTCCAGAAGCTGGAATCGACGTGGCGCGGGCTCAACTATCTCGTCATGAACACATCCACCGGCAAGGATCTGAAGATCCGGGTGATGAACATGTCGAAGGAAGAGTGCCGGCGGATGTTCCGCCAGTATCGCGATGCGGCGTGGGATCAGAGCCCGCTGTTCAAGAAAATCTACGAGAATGAGTTCGGGCAGCTGGGCGGCCAGCCTTATGGCGCCTTTGTCTGCGATTATTATTTCGACCATTCCGCTCCCGACCTGGAAGTGATGAAGGGTCTGTCGCGGATCGGCGCGGCCGCGCATGCGCCGTTCATCGCGGCGGCGGGGCCGTCGCTGCTGGGCATGGAGAGCTGGACCGAGCTGTCGAATCCGCGCGATCTCGGCAAGTTGTTCGATGCGACCGATTACGCCGCGTGGCGTACGTTCCGCCGCAGCGAAGATAGTCGGTATCTGGCACTCGCATTGCCGCGTTTCCTGGGGCGTCCGCTCTATGGGGCCAAGACGGATCCGGTTGATGAATTCGACTTCGAAGAAGATGTCGGCGGAGAGCATGATCAGCATCTCTGGCTGAATGCATCCTATGCAATGGGAACCCGGATCACCGAAGCGTTCAAAACCTATGGCTGGACCACCAGGATTCGCGGTGTCGAATCCGGCGGTACCGTCGAGGATCTGCCGACCGCGACCTTCCCGACTGACGATGGCGGCATCGACCTGAAATGCCCCACGGAAATCGCCATTTCCGATCGCCGTGAAGCCGAGTTGGCGACCGCTGGACTGATGCCGCTACTGCATCGGAAAAATACTGATCAGGCGACCTTTATCGGGGCTCAGACGGTGCATCGCCCGGCATCGTACGACAAGAAGGAGGCCACCGCGAACGCCAACCTCTCGGCGCGTCTTCCTTATATTTTCGCAAGCTGCCGCTTCGCCCATTATCTGAAATGCATGGTGCGCGATTGGGTCGGCGGTTCGCGCGAAGCGGAGCAGTTGCAGCGCGACCTCAACAATTGGGTCCTGCAATATGTGGACGGGGCACCAACCACGTCGAACGATGAGACCAAGGCTCGACTGCCGTTGAAGCAGGCGCAGATCGAGGTGATTCCGGACGAAGAAAATCCCGGTTTCTATGTCGGAAAGTTCATGTTCGTACCGCATTACCAGCTTGAGGGCATGGACGTAACATTGAGTATGGTCTCACGCCTTCCGAAGACGTCGACCTGAAGTCGGCATTATAAAGTAAGTACGGTTCCCAGTAGTAGCTTAAAGCGTAACATAGGAGAATTACGATGGCAGTTGATCTGTTTTTGAAGATTGATGGTGTTCAGGGCGAATCGCGCAAGAAGAACCATCAGGACGAGATCGATATTATTTCGTTCGATTTCGGTGCGGTGCAGCACGGATCATTCCACTCCGGTGGTGCAGGCGGCGGCGCCGGCAAGGCGGAGATTTCGGATATTCGTATCCAAAAGGAAGTGGATAAGTCATCGCCACTCCTGTTCAAGGCTTGTGCTTCGGGTAAGCATATCAAGGAAGCGATCATCTATTCGCAAAAGGCTGGCGACGGTGAGCAGCCGCTGACCTATTACAAGATCAAGCTTGAAGACATTATCGTTTCCGACATCCACAATAATGGCGCCGCGGGCGGCGACAATATCATGGAATCAGTGACCTTTAACTGCGCCAAAGTGACGTTCGACTACCAGGCGCAGAATGAAAAGGGCGGCAAGGACGGCGGCGTCGTCACTGCTTATTACGATATCCGTCAGAACGAGGCGGGCTAATCAGCCCGGATCGTCCGTGCAGCGTGAAATGAGCAACGCGGACGACCTTTTGCGGTCGGGCGACCTCGACGGCGCGCGTAGCGCGCTGATCGAGGACGTCCGCCGTAAGCCCGGTGACGTCGAGACGCGCCTTTTCCTATTCCAGCTGCTCGCTGTGCGTAGAGAATGGGACAAGGCCGCGACGCATCTGGCCACATTGGCGCAGCTGTCGCCCGAAGCAGCGATGCTCGCCATCGTGTATAACCAGGCGATCAGCGCAGAACGCGAACGCGAAGCCGTATTTACCGGCACATCGACCGCCATCATTCATGGTGGGCCGTCCTGGGCAGACGGCCTGGCCGCAGCGATCCGGCATATCGCCGAAGGCCGCGAAGAAGAAGGGCTTGCCGCGCGAGAGGACGCCTTTGCCCAGGCACCCGAAACGCCCGGTATGATCGACGGTCAGCACTTCGAATGGATTGCGGATGCCGACGCGCGCTTCGGCCCGTGCATCGAGGCGATTATCGGCGGACGATACGGGCTGCTCCCGTTCGATGCGATTGCCGGACTGAAAAGCGAGGGGCCAAAAGATTTGCGCGATATCGTCTGGTATCCGGTCGAGATCGCGATGAAGGCAGGGACGTCGATCGCGGCGCTGTTG
This sequence comes from Sphingomonas sp., assembly GCF_050725575.1. Classification (GTDB taxonomy): domain Bacteria; phylum Pseudomonadota; class Alphaproteobacteria; order Sphingomonadales; family Sphingomonadaceae; genus Sphingomonas. Next base: position 187,208 of record NZ_JBOHHW010000004.1, read on the forward strand.
CCGGCACGCTATCCCGGTGTCATTGCGGAGGCGGTCGAGCAATTGGGTCGCTCGACCAACTGGCACGATGGAGCAACCGGACAAATCGGATCCGGCCAACGGTTGTGGACTCTTTCCGACGGGCAGGATTGTGGATTGTTGTCGGTTCGCTCACTCGTGATGGATTGATCGGGGTCCCATGGCCGTCACTCAACGACTGACCCCGACATTGTTCGACAAGCTGGTTGCCGATCTCGATATCTCCGGCATGCGCGACACGAGCGATGAAACACCGGAGGTCGCCCGCGAGAAATTTCGCTATTATTCGGTGCCGAAGCTCGAGCGGTTCAACGAGGCTGCGTTGCGCGCGACCATAAGGCGCGATCTCGCATGGTTGTTGAACACCACCAATCTGGAATCGCTGATTGACCTTGAACCCTATCCCAGGGTTGCCGAATCGGTACTCAATTTCGGACTGACCGATCTGGCCGGCCGAACGTTGAATCGCCGTGCGGTGCTGGCGCGCGCGCGCGAAATACGTCGTGCCATCCGGCTTTTCGAGCCGCGGCTCAATCGCGAGGGGCTGACCGTCGATCCGGTCGACGATGACACCCCGCATGCGCTGACCTATCTGATTCAGGGCGACATCACGTCGGCGGCACAGGTCATGCCAGTCAAATTCAGGACCGAGGTCGAAGCCGAAACCGCCACGGTCAACGTTCGTGAATAAACGGCTGCCCCGGTGAGCGGCGGGATCGATCCGCGCCTGCTGCGCTTCTACAATGACGAACTCGCCTATCTTCGCGAAGAGGCGCGTGCGTTCGGTGAGGAGCATGAGGCGGTCGCCGGACGGCTGGGGCTGAAGACGCCGACCGATCCTGACCCTTATGTCGAACGATTGCTGGAGGGCGTCGCCTATCTCGGCGCGCGCGTGCAGCTCAAGCTGGCCGATCAATATCCTGAGTTCACGCAGCACCTGCTCCATGCGGTTCAGCCGCACTACCTCGCGCCGACCCCTTCTATCTGCATTGCCGGCTTTGAACCGAACGGCGGAGACCCCGGGCTGATCAAGGGCTATGTCGTGCCGCGGGGAACGCCGATGGTGGCGACCGCGCACGATCAGGGCGGCGTTTCGGTCGAATTTCGCAGCGGGCACGACGTGACGCTATGGCCGATCAAGATCACCCAGGTCGAATATCTCGCCAGCCGTGCTGCCGTCGCGCCCTTTGCCTCTAGCGCGAATGTCCGCGCGGAGGCCGGGCTGCGGCTGCGCTTCGAGGCGACCGACGGCGTCGATCTGCCGCAGATATTGCCGGAGTCCCTGCCGCTCTATCTGGCGGGATCGGAAGCCGTGCCGGCCGAACTCTATCGACAGATCATCGGAGAGACACTTGCCGTGGTGGCTAGGTCAGCCGATGCCGCCGAGGGGCCTGCGGGCTGGATGAAGCTGCCGTTGCCGGGGCAGGTGGGATTCGACGATAACCAGGCGTTGCTGCCGCCGGAACTGCGCTCATTCCGCGGCTATCGGCTGCTGACAGAATATTTCGCTTGTCCGGAACGCTTCCTTTTCGTCGATCTAAAAGGGCTCGCGCGCGCCTTCGCCGCCAGCCCCAAGGCCTGCGACGTGGTCCTGCTGTTCGACCGCTCCGCACCGGTCCTTCATAATGCGCTCGACCCCGGCAATTTCCGCCTGTTCGCGACCCCCGCGATCAATCTGTTCGAAAAGCAGCTTGGTCGAGTGCAGGTGTCGCCGTTCGAGCATGAGCATCACGTCATACCCGATCGCGCCCGCCCGCTCGATTTCGAGGTTTTCCGTGTTCTCGACGTCCAGGCGCACCGCCCCGACAAGGTCGATGCGCGCACGGTGGCCCCGCTCTATGCGTTCGGCGCGCTGCTTTACGATTGGAATGAGGCGTTATTCTATACGACTCAACTGCGGCCCCGGCGCCTCTCCACTCGGGAACAAAGGCTGCGGCGGCGCGGCGAATATACCGGGACCGAGACCTGGATCAGCTTGACTGCACCTGGGGACGCCACCCGCCTCGAGGGAGTTCAGGAACTGGCGGTACGTGCCCTGGTGACTAACCGGGAATTGCCCGAATTGCTGACCTTTCGCGGCGAGCAGCATTTCATCGTCTCGGGGATTCCGACCCGTGCGGTCAGCGTTTTGCGCGCGCCGACCCGGCCGCGTCCACCGCTCGGCATGGGCGACGCTGCGTGGCGCGTGATCGGCCATCTGACACCGAATTACGCCACGCTTGCGCCCGAGGACCATGACGACCCGCAAGTGCTGCGGGACCATCTCGCTTTATATGGCCGACAGGATGATGCCGCCTCGCGACGGCAAGTCGATGGGGTCATCGGAATCCGCTCGTCCAAGGTCGCGCGGCGCGTGCCTGGGCTCGACCGAATGGCGATCGCGCGCGGACACAGGATCAAGGTGACGCTGGACGATGCCGCCTTTGACAAGGGGCGGATGTTCCTGTTCTCGGCCGTGCTCGAACGTTTCCTCGCCGAGTTCGCCAGCATCAACTCGTTTACAGAAACTCACGTCAAAAGCGCCAATGAAGGGGAGTTCCAGCAATGGCCGCCAAGGATCGGGCGCCGTTACACCATCTGACGTTTCTCGCCAATGCGGCGGCGCAGGCGCGGCGGTTCGGCCTGTTCCCGATCGCGCGCGGGGCGGAAGCGCGCGCGCCGGATCTGCCTCGCATCGGCCGCGCGCGACGGCCGTCGCAGAACATCGTCGATCTGTCGCAGGTGCCGACAATGTCGTTTCCGGATTCGACGCTGGAAGATGTCGAGATCGTGGAGGGGCGCGCAAGGGTCAGTGGCTATTGGTTCGGTTTGACCGGTCCAATGGGGCCATTGCCGTCGCACATGACCGAATTCGCGTCGTTCGAACGGCGCTACGCGACTACCCGCCCGTTCGGACGCTGGCTCGACCTGCTCGCCGGGCGAATGCTGCAATTCTTCTTTCGCGCCTGGTCGGATTCGCAGCCTGCAGCGCAGGCTGACCGACCTGCCGAGGATGGGTTTGCGGACAAGATTGCGCAGCTTACCGGTGCCACCGAGGGTGTTCGTGATGATGCCGCCTTTCCGGCCCGGGCGCGCGTTCATTATGCCGCCTTGTTTGCCGCGCGGCGCAGCGCAGGCGGGATCGAAGATGCGGTTGGACATCTGATCGGGCAGCGTGTGACCGTCATCGAGTATCAGCCGCGCTGGCGCGATGTCGAGCCGGAGGATTGCACCCGGCTGGGCCGCAGCTTTTGCGCATTGGGGACTGAGGCAATGGCGGGGACGAAAGTCAGCGTCGCTTCCGATGCATTTCGCGTCGTCGTGCGGGCGAGTTCGCGCGCCGACTATGACGCGCTGCTGCCGTCCGGTGCGCGCTTTCGTATACTGTCCGAGGCGCTCGACGCCTTCGCGCCGAGCCATCTCGAATGGGATGTCGCGATCGAGGTCGCGGGCAGGCATACGCGCCCGGCGCGCCTCGATGGCGGCACCCGCCTCGGCTGGACGGGGTGGGTAGGAACAATCAATGACGACACCATTTGCGCCGATGCGCATCTCCGGCGTCCCGTGCGACAAGAGGAATACGCATGACCGAGATCAGCCGTGCATCACTGTTCGGGCGGCTTGACGCAACGACGTTGAAAGCGATCGAATCCGCCACGAGCTTCGCCAAGATGCGCGGCAATCCCTATGTCGAACTCGTCCATTGGGTGCATCTGCTGTTGCAAGACCCGCAGGGCGATGTCGCGGCGATCCGCACCGCATTCGCGATTGATGATGCGCGGCTCGCGCGTGACGTGATCGCAAGCCTCGACATTCTGCCGCGCGGGGCATCGGCGATCGCCGATTTCGCACCGCAAGTGGAGGAAGCGATCGAGAAGGGCTGGCTCTACGCCTCGCTCCAGTTCGGCGCGGCCAGAATCCGTTCGGGCCATCTGATCTTCGGGATGCTCAGGACGCCGACGTTGCGCAATGCCCTGTTCGCGATGAGCGGCGAATGGCGCAAGATCTCGGTTGACCGGCTGGGAGCCGAATTCTCCGCGATCGTGAAGGCGTCCGGCGAAACGATCGAAACGGCAACCGCCGATGATGCCGTCGGCACGGCGCCCGCGACTGCCGGCCCCGGGGAGGCTCTGGCCCGTTTCTCGGTCGACCTGACGGCGCGCGCGCGTGCTGGGGAGATCGATGCGGTGGTCGGTCGGGATGCGGAAATCCGCCAGTTGATCGACGTGCTGCTGCGCCGCCGGCAGAATAATCCGATCCTGGTGGGCGAGGCCGGAGTCGGCAAGACCGCAGTGGTTGAAGGGTTTGCACGCCGCATCGTCGACGGCGACGTGCCGCCATCGTTGCGCGGGGTGTCCCTGCGGTCGCTCGATGTTGCGCTGATGCAAGCTGGTGCCGGCGTGAAGGGCGAATTCGAGAAAAGGCTGCGTCAGGTGATCGATGAGGTCGAAAATGCCGCGACGCCAGTCATCCTGTTCATCGACGAGGCACATACGCTGGTCGGTGCCGGCGGGCAGGCGGGGACGGGCGACGCCGCGAACCTGCTGAAGCCAGCACTGGCGCGGGGCCGATTACGGACGATTGCTGCCACCACTTATGCTGAATACCGCCAGTATTTCGAGAAGGATCCGGCATTGAGCCGCCGGTTCCAGACAGTCCAGGTCAGCGAACCCGAAACAACGGTGGCGATCGACATGCTGCGATCGGTGGTGTCGGTGATGGAGACACATCACAAGGTCGTCATACTCGACGAGGCCGTTGCAGCGGCGGTAACGCTGTCGCAGCGCTATGTCCCCGCGCGCCAATTGCCTGACAAGGCCGTCAGCCTCCTCGATACGGCGGCCGCGCGAGTGGCAGTGTCGCAGCATGCGACACCTGCACCGGTCGAGGACCGCCGGCGTCGGCTGGAGCTGCTCGAATCCGAGCGCGGCGTGGTCGAGCGGGAGACCGAGGGACGCTATCGCGAGGATGACCGGCTCTCCGCGATCGATGCGGAGATCGCGACAGCGCGCGATGAGGTGTCGCGCATCGAAGAGAAATGGGCGCGCGAGAAGGATGCTCTGGAAGCGGTGATTGCGGCGCGTGCCGCGCCGGCCGATGCCGACAAGACGCCCGGTGATGACAAGCTCGAACCGGCGCTTGCGGCACTGGCGGAGGCGGCGGGGGACGATCCCATGGTGTTCGGCGTCGTCGATGCCGATGCCATTGCCGCGGTGGTGGGGGATTGGACCGGAATCCCGATCGGCCGGATGGTGAAAGACGAGATCGCTAGCGTCCTGACCATTGCCGACCGATTGAAGCGCCGCGTCGTCGGGCAGGATCATGCGATGGACGCAGTCGCCAAGCGCATCCAGACGAGCCGTGCCAAGCTCGACAATCCATCCAAGCCGGTCGGCGTGTTCATGCTGTGCGGACCATCCGGGGTCGGGAAGACCGAGACCGCGCATGCGCTGTCCGATCTGCTCTTCTCCGGCGATGAATCGATGATCGTCATCAATATGAGCGAATTCCAGGAGGCACACACGGTCTCCACATTGAAAGGCGCACCGGCCGGCTATGTCGGTTACGGTCAGGGTGGGGTGCTGACCGAGGCGGTGCGACGGCGGCCCTATTCCGTCGTGCTGCTGGACGAAGTGGAGAAGGCGCATCCCGACGTCCATGAGATGTTCTTTCAGGTATTCGACAAGGGCTTCATGAACGATGCCGAGGGGCGGCACATCGATTTCCGCAACACGATCATCCTGCTGACGTCGAACGTCGGAACCGACCTCATCATGTCCCTGACCGAGGATGAGGAAACGGCGCCCGACGCGGAGGGCCTCGCCGCCGCGCTCCGTCCCGAACTGCTGAAGGTGTTCCCGCCTGCCCTTCTCGGGCGGCTGCTCGTCCTACCCTATTACCCGCTCAGTCCGGATATGCTGGCCGGGATCGTCCGGCTCCAGCTTGGGCGGATCGAGCGGCGGATCGCCGACAATCACGGGATCGAGCTGGAAATCGGTGCCGATGTCGTTGACCATATCGTCACGCGTTGTACGGAGATCGCCTCGGGCGGCCGTATGATTGATGCGATCCTGACCAATACCATGCTGCCCGAAATGTCGGTTGCGCTGCTTGAGCACAAGATGCGCGGGGCAGAGGTATCGCGGATCCGGGTAAGCGTCGACGGAGAGGGATTCGGTTATGACTTTGTCGCCAAGTCGGAGCCAATCGGCGAGCCGATCGAGGGAGCGGTGGCATGAGGAGATTGTGCTGACGGCCGTCATACTTCCGGTGGAGGTGGAATGAGATCCATTGCCGTCGCCGTCGCTCTTTATGCGCCTGGCCGGAACGGTGTGGCTTCAACGGGGTTATCGGCAACGTGCCAATGCGGTTCTGAGCATGCTTTCCCCACCTGTTTCTGGATAGCCGGAGATCCAAGTCTATGTACGGCAGTGCGTTGACGGCAGCGAAAAGGAATGTGTGCCTGGCAGATCGTCGGTCGACGATGTTCGCTGCGCCCTGTATTCCGGGCATGATTGCGAACAAGGAGATCCGGCATGGGAACCAATGACGAACGACCGCCGGTTGCGGTGAATGCCGAGCCGCCCGCTGGTTGGATCGACAAATCCATGATCATCCACAGCGCCCCGCTGGCGGACGGCCAGACGATCGCGCCGACGATCGTCATCGCGCGCGATGCCCTGGGGGGACGCGAAACGTTTCGTGAATATTGCAACCGGCAGATTGACGGCTTTCGCGTCACGCTGCCGCAATATTTCCGGGAAAGCGAAGGTCCGGGACGATTGCACGAGCGCGATGCCTTCCAGATCCAGTTCATGTGGGCGTCAGGCGCTGGAACGCTGCGTCAACGCGTCTTCTTCATTTCGGCCGGTTCGGGGGTCGTGGTGACCTTTACCACCACCGCCGCTGCGGACGATTACGCCAGGCATGAACCGGTGTTCGAACAATCGCTCGCGCATCTGGCCATTGCCCCGGCGCCGGGCAATGATCGCTAGGCCCGATATGAAGAGCCGGGACGCAGCATGACGATGCCGCCCGCCGCCCGTGTCGGCGACGACATCGCGCACAGCAATGCTGGCACCGGCATGTTGCTCGGCATTCTCGCCGGCGCGGCGATCGGTGCCGTGCTGGTGGCGGCGACGGTGGCGACGGGCGGATTGGCGTTGGTCGCAGCGGCGGGCGCAGCGGCGGGCATGGTGTCAGCCGGCGGTCTTGGCGGCATGTATATCGGCGAGGCCTCGATGGGGCCGCCATGCGGTAAATTCGTCACCGGATCGCCGAACGTGTTCATCAACGGACGGCCGGCGACCTTTACGTTCGGGTCGTTCGCCATGTGCAGCAAGGACGGCGGCAGTCCGATCCCGCTGGCCACCGGTTCATCGACGGTGATGATCAACATCGGCATGGCGGGGCGGCAGGACGAGAAGATCGGGTGCAGCGCGAAGTCGGTCCCGCAGGTTTCCCCCAACGTCTTCATCGGTGGCGAAAGTGCGCAGGACCCGAGGGTCGAGATCACGCCCGAGGTGCCGGCCTGGGCGGTGACGACGCTCCAGGTGCTCGGCATTGCGGGGGCGATCGCGGCGCTGCCGTTCGCAATTGCCACCGTGGGCGTGGCTGCGACGCTCGGTGGACTGGCGTTGGGCTTTGTCGGGGCCAAATTCGGCGCGCAGGGGGGGCGTGCGCTGGGCGAGGCGTTGGGCATGTCGGAAGCGGGCATACGCTCGCTGGAGATGGCCGGTGGTTTCCTGGGCGGGATGGCCGGCGGGATGGCCGGCACGAAGGGCGTGCAGGCATTCAACAGTCGCTATCAGATCAAGGTCGACCCCAATTCGCTTGGGATGAACGGCGGCAATGTGCGGATTACCCGCCGGCCCAGCGCCACGTGGCAGAAACCGACCTCTCAGGGTGCTTGGCGCAACGCGCCCAATCCCGATAAATGGCGCGCGCAAGGCGGTACAGTCACGCCGCGCCGCGGCGGTGGCGTAACTTACGAAAACGCCAATGGCGTCAAGGTGAATTACAACAGCCGGGGCTATCCCGACTTCAAGCCGCATGCTGTGGATCAAACCAAACTACCCGGAGGGTTCCAGAATCGCCCCGACGATTTCCGCGCGGCCAACACCCAGACCGGACGCAGTCAATATGGCAGCAAGTCGCCGCCCAACCAAACGTGGCACCATCACGAAGATGGTACAACGATGCAGCTCGTTCCGCGCGATATCCACAATCAATTCACGCATGCAGGCGGTATCGCCGGCACCCACGGAGGTCCCTGATGAATTATCTGCCCCTGTTGGAGATGCAAGCGCCGCCGGCGCCGGACTCCAATCTCTTGAAATTGGAAGCGCTGCTCGGCGCTTCGCTTCCCGAAAGCTATCAGGCGTTTCTTCGTCAAAGCGATGGCGGAACGTTTCGTGACGATATCGTCGCTATTCCGGGTAACGATACAGTCCTCAACTACATGTTTTCGACGGTCGGCCCCGATTATGATATCTTCAAGGAGTATGACAATCTCAGGGGAATGGACCGGATACCGGTTCAGGCCTTGCCGATCGCCGATGACCCTGGTGGGAATCTGTTTCTGCTGAGCGTGGAGGCCGACAGCCACGGTCATGTGTTCTTCTGGGATCATGAGCATGAACCCGAGGATGGTGGGTCACGCATTGCCGACTTTCCCAACATGCTTGATCTGGCGGATGATTTCGCCGTGTTCATCGCTGGTCTCCAGGCCGACGTGGCATGAACGCGAAGACGCTCGAAGCACTCGACACGATCAGAAGCGGCATGAGCGCGGCTGCCTACAGAGCGGCGCTCGGCGGTTCGGCCATGCCCCCGATGCAGTACGACACCGCCGTGCCCGATGACCCGATTCCATTTCAGGAATTTGCCGGGCTGGGGATCGCCGTCGTTTTCAGTCGCGACGGCAATAAGGTCGATAGCGTCGAGTTCGGACCCGAATTCGCCGGCGCCATCAACGGCATCGCCATCGGTATGACCGGCGTTGAGGTTGAGCAACGGTTGGGGCCATGCGACAGAACCTGGCCGATGCCGCATCCCAATTATGTGCTTATTTATGATCGGCCGGAATATCTTCGCATCGACCTGTCGCGTACCGACGAGCGCGTGATCACGATGTATCGATGATGGCACCGATCAACGGCTGATAAGCTCCATGTTTTGCCAGGCTTCATCAAATCAGGACTGCCTCAAAACTGCGACATCCGGGTGATAGAAGTTCGCCTCGCAACATCAGAATCTCCAAAGATGCATCGTCAAGGGTTTGATGTTGCTGATTGATCCGTTAAACGATCGAAGTAGACACGGCTGTAAGTAAAAGGGGAAAAAATTTGGCTCGACGGCGGATGTCGCACGGTTGGATTGGGCTCGCAACCGCAGCAATCTGCGCCTCGGCGGGTTCTGCCGGAGCGCAGACGCGCCAGGAAATCACGCCGCCTACCCCGGATACCCAGGCCGAATCGACCGCAAGCGTCGATGCGCGGGGCGCTCTGGCGGTGCCGAACTGTCCGTTCGAAAATTCGCCGCTGCGGCTCACGATCGATCGCATCGAACTATCCCGGCCCGATGGATCGCCCCTGCAACCCGAAGTGGCACTCGCACTGGCCGGCGTGGTCGCGCCCAAAGGAGAGCAGGCACTCAAGATCGTCTGCGAAATCCGCGATCGGGCCAATGCGGCGCTGCGCCGCCGCGGCTGGGTCGCCTCAGTGCAGATTCCGCCGCAGGAAATCACTGACGGCGTGCTGCGTTTACAGGTGATCACGGCACATATCGTCGAGATTCGGGTTCGCGGCGAAGCCGGCCGATATGAAAATATCCTGCGCCGTCGCCTTGCGGCGATCCAGGCGCTTGATCCGCTGAACGAGCGCGAAGCCGAGCGGCTGTTGCTGCTCGCGGGTGATATTCCCGGCCTCGACGTGGCGCTCGCCCTGCGTCCTGCCGGCGGCGAACAGGGCGCGGTGATCGGCGAATTGACGGTCAGCTCGCGCCGTTACGCGCTCTTTGGCAATGCCCAGAATTATAATTCCAAATTGCTGGGGCGCGAAACGGCCTATGTCCGGGGCGAGATTTACGGCCTGACGGGCATGTCCGACCTGACCTATTTTGGTGCGTCCGCGACCGCCGATTTCAAAGAACAGATTATCGTTCAGGGCGGCCATATTCTCGGCGTGAGCGATGTCGGCACGACGTTCGGCGTGCGCGCGAGCTATGCTTGGTCGCGACCCGATCTGGGACCACTGGATCTGCGGAGCAACACCTTCATTGCCGGCTTCGACGTGGTCCACCCGCTGGTCCGTACGGTTCGCAGCAATGCCCGGCTGAGGGGCGGTTTCGATTTTGTCGATCAGACATCGAACCTCGGTTTTGGCAACACCGCAGTGACGTTGACGCATGACCGCCTGCGCATCGGCTTTATCGGCATCGATGCGGATTACCAGGCGCTGACGCAGAACGGCGCGCCGTTGTTCTCGCTGGGGGTGTCGGCGGAACTGCGCAAGGGGCTGGGCATCCTTGGGGCGAGCGATCGCGGTTTCAGCGATGGCGTATTGACCTCGCGTATCGACGGCAATCCGCAGGCCTTTGTCGTGCGCGCGACGATCGAAGGCGTGCTCAATATCGGCCCGATCTTCAGTATCATGGGTCAGGCGCAGACGCAGTGGGCGAATGATCCGCTGCTGAACTACGAAGAATTCGCGCTTGGCACCCTGACGATCGGGCGTGGCTATGATCCCGGCTCGAACAGCGGTGATCGGGCGATCGGCGGCCGTGTCGAAGCCCGCGCGGAACTCCCCATCACCACGGCGTTCGGGACTCAGCTCTACGGATTCTACGACCATCTGTATCTGCGCAATCTCGATCGCACCTCGATCGAAGGGCCGCGGAACTTCGGCAGTGTCGGCGGCGGCGTTCGCCTGGCGCTGCGCAACCGTCTGATGCTCGATGTCGGCTACGCCAAGCCCCTCGATAAGGCATTGCTGATCGATAAGCGAAAGCCGCCGGCGCGGGTACTCGTATCGCTGACGGTACAATTCCGTGCTCCGGCGCGTTGAGGACATGTCGAAAAAGATAGGATTTGCTATGAATAGGTCCGGGTTTCGCAGCGGCATGTATGTCCGCCACCGGCGCTGGCTGGCGGCGACCACGGCAATTGTCGCTTTCATGGCAATACCGGCCCATGGCCAGTCACTCCCCAATCCCGGCAACACGACAACCAATGACAACGGCAACACGCCGGTCTTCAATCCCGGGAACAACCGGCTCGACATATCGCTGCGTGCCGATAACACGATCATCAATTGGAATGGCGGGTTCAACATTCCCGAAAACGGGACTGTCCGTTTCGATCGCGGTTTGGGGCTAAAGGCCGCGGTGCTGAACCGCGATTTGTCGGGTAACCCTTCGCAAATTCTTGGCACTTTGTCGTCGGGCAGCAACGTCGCGGTCTGGGTGATGAACGGCAGCGGCATCATGGTTGGCAGCAAGGCCAACATCAACACCGGCTCGCTCGTGCTCAGCACGCTCAACATGACGGATGCGGACTTCCTCGATCGCAACGGCAATTTCGCGCTGAGCACCGCCGCGAACAGCCAGTCCGCAATCACCGTGATGAACGGCGCGCGGATCAAGGTCGAGGGCGGCAATCGCGGCTTGATCATGGTTGCGCCCAAGATCGATGCCTATGGCAGTTTCGAAGCGGTCAATCAGGATGTCGCCTTCATCACCGCAAGCGACGTCGATCTGACCTTCAACCCCGGCAGTCCGTTGTCGATCAAGATCAATCGCGGCACCGCGGTCAGCGGGCGTAGTCAGCTCATCCGCGGCACGGTGGCAGGCGCGGACGCCCTGTTTGCCCTGGCATCGCAGGGCAGCGTGACCGATTCCCTGCTTCAGGTGGATGCGAGCGTCACGACCGCAACCTCCGGCACGCGTGGGATCGTCCTGTCGGCCGGACGGCTGGCCAGTGCTGTCGACGGCGTGACGGTGGCCGGGAATCCCGCAGATACCGGCGGCATCGCTAATCTGATTGTCAGGAGCAACCTGACCAGCACCGACAATGACGGCAGCGACATTCTTGCCGGGGCCTCGGGCTCGGCATCGTTCACCGGCGCATTGTCGTCGAGGCGCGATATCCGCCTGACCGGCGGCGGCGACGTGACGGTGGCCGGTGCAGTGACTGCGAGAGGCGATTATGCAGTCGATGGACTGACGGTTACGCTGGGGGGCACAACCCCCGTGCTCCAAAGCGCTGACGGCGCAATCGACATAACAGCGAGCCGGGCGCTGACCGGCAAGGCAGGTCTCACCTTGCTGGCCAATGCAGACGGGTCACTGGATCGGGAAGCGTTGACGCTGGCGGCGACATTCGATGGTACGACGACGAACGTCCCTTCGGGAACGATCAATTTTGCGCCGGGCACGATCCTAAAGGGCGGCGCAAATCGGGAATCGAGCGTTCGTATTCGCTCCGGCGCGTCCAATGGGAGCGTCACGCTTGGCACGGTGGTCGCGCGCAGTCTGGTTGGCGCTGTCGGCACCGCAGGTTTCGACACCGGCATCCTCCGGCAGGCGGCGGTAACGACGGGCGACATATCGCTGACCGATCAGATCAAGCTGCAAGGTACGACGCTCACCACGGGCGCTCTTACCAGCGGTGACGCCGTGACGTTGACCACCACAGCCGGCGCCCTCAAGGCCGGCGCGATCGATGCTGATCGGGCCGTAACGCTCACGTCCGCCGGCGCGCTCACCACCGGCGCGATCCAAAGTGGTCGTTCGATCCTGGTCGATGCGGTCGGCGACGCCATTTTCGGCGGCGATCTCGACGCGGACGACGATCTCATATTGCGCGGGGCATCGGTCAGGCTGAACGGCCAGAACGTGACGAGCGGCGGCACGATCGATCTGCAAGCGCGGGTCGGCGGTATTTCCAGCGTCGCGGGGCTGAGGCTGATATCGACCAGCGCCGACACGTCGGACTTTGTGCGATTGCAGGCTGCGGGAACACAGGGGATCAACCTGTCGTCGACCGGTCGCATTACGGCCGGCACGAACCGTGCGTTGAGGGTCGCCGTCCGCAACGAGGCGAATGGCGCTACGCTGGTTCTGGGAGACGTGACGGCACGGGCTCTTACCGGCCTTTCGATCGCCGGCGGCAATCCCGCGACCAATGCGGCACCGATCGTCAGCAACGGCTCGCTCGCATTCGGCAATCTCAATCTCATCGAGAGTTTCTCGGCGCGCAGCAATGCGGGCAGCCTCAGCGTTGCGAGCATTGCCGTGACCGGCGCGGGACAGGGTATATCGCTGGCGGCGCCAGTCGGTGCATTGACGATCCAGTCCACGATCCGCGCAAGCGGCGACGTAACGCTGATCGGCGGCTCGCCGATCATTCTGGATACGGTCGAGAGCACGAACGGACGGGCATCGGTAACAAGTAACAGTACGGTAAGGCTGAATACGCTGGCCGGCGCGCTTGGGGTGTCCGCGACAGGCGCGTCAGTGACCCTCCAGAACGTGCGCGGCGGGACGGTATCGATCAATTCCACCGCAGGTGGGATCATTCTCGGCAAGGTCGATGGCGACGACGTGACCTTGAATGCGATCGGCGGCAATGTGGCGGTGACCGACACGGTGACGAGCAGTGGTTCCGTGTCGGCCACGGGGACCGCCGCGATTCTCTTCACCAAAGCGATCCAGGCCAATGGTGGTGGTGTCACAGTCAGTGCCGGCACCGGGGAGGCGGCGGTGCTTGGCAATGTCACCGCGGCGGGCGATTACCGGGTGACCGGCAAGTCGGTGACGCTTGGCGGGCGGCAGGAAGCGCGTGGCCTGGTGGCGATCACCGCGACCGGCGGCGCAATCGTCGGGCAGTCCGGCCTGCTGCTTGCCTCGGACACCGACGGCGCCAGTGGCGAGGCACTCATATTGAGCGCAACCGGGGGCGGTATTTCGCTGACCGCGAATTCGCTCTTGTCCGGCGGGCGGTTCCGCCAATCGGTCGTGACGGCCACGACCGACGCCGGCAGTGTTGCGCTTGGCGATGTGACGGCACGGTCGCTGGTGATTGCAGCGCCGACCGGTGCGGCCACACCGATCTCGACGATTTCCACCCGCGACCTGTTGCTGTCCGATGGCTTCACGGCGACGGCGGCGAACGGTGTCACGACCGGCTCGATCGGCGTATCGGGCGGCGGGGTCACCATCGAAGGTGGTGTCGGCGCGGTACAGACCGGCGCGATCTCGGCCGCCGGTGCGGTCTCGCTCACCGGCGCATCGGTCGACTATGGCTCGATCTCTGGCCGGGGCGTGGGCGTAAAAGCAACGACCGGCAATGTTTCCGGCGGCAACATCACCTCGATCGGGGCGATCGATGTCAACGCTTTGTCCGGCACGATCAGCCTCGGGCGCCTGACGGCGACCGGGACGGACGGCAATGTGTCGCTGGCATCGTTGGGAACGCTGTTCGCCACACGCGTGACCGCAGACGGGACCGCGACACTTACCACCACCGCCGCCACCGCCGATGTTCGGCTGGAAGAAGGGCTGACGGCGAACGGCGCGGTCAACGTCGCAGCCGGTCGGGACATCCGCGCATCGTTCATCAGCAGCACTGGCAGTACGCTGACGGTCAGCGCGCCGACCGGTGACGTGACCGGTTTCCAGAACGGCGGCAGCATCGATCTGTCGGCGGGACCGGGACAGGCCTTCTCGTTGACGGTCGGCCGGGCAGTTCAGCTGGGCAATATCTTAGGCGGACCAACCTCGATCACGGCATCCTCGATTTCGGTCGGGGCGATCAATGTCGGCGGCAATGCGATCAGCCTGAACGCGAACAATGGCGACCTGACCGTGCGCGGCAACGTCGTCGCGGGTGATGCGACCTTCACATCGACCGGTAATACGAGTCTGCAGTCGATTTCCGCGATCGGCGCGTTGACGCTGTCGGGTGGCACGGGGCTGAGCTTTACTGACATCTCCGGGGCGAGTGTTTCGGCAACGTCCAACGGTGCAATCATCGGCAGCAGAGCGTTTTCCGCAGGTGCGATAAACATCACCGGTGCCAGCCTGTCGCTCCGGCTGGCGCAGGCGAACGGTGCACTTGCATTGACGGCAACCAATGGTGAAGCCGATCTCGGCAATTTGTCCAGCGGTCAGGATATCACTGTCCTCGCCAGCGGTCGCGCCACGGGGGATGGCGACGTTACCGCTGTGGGTAACTACCAGGTTACCGGCAAGTCGGTCGTGCTTGGTGGGCAGCAGGAAGCGCGCGGCGCGGTGACGATCACTGCGACCGGAGGCGGGATCTTCGGCCAGTCGAACCTGGTGCTTGCCTCGGACACGGACGGCGCCAGTGGCGAAGCACTCATATTGAGCGCAACCGGGGGCGGTATTTCGCTCGCCGCGAATTCGTTGTTGTCCGGCGGGAAGTTCGGGCAATCCGCAGTGACGGCCACGACCGACGCCGGCAGCGTTGCGCTTGGTGACGTGACGGCACGGTCGCTGGTGATTGCAGCGCCGACCGGTGCGGCCACACCGATCTCGACGATTTCCACCCGCAACCTGTTGCTGTCCGATGGCTTCACGGCGACGGCGGCGAACGGTGTCACGACCGGCTCGATCGGCGTATCGGGCGGCGGGGTCATGATCAATGGCGGTGCCGGCGCGGTACAGACCGGCGCGATCTCGGCGGCCGGTGCGGTCTCGCTCACTGGTGGATCGGTCAGCTATGACGCGATCTCCGGCCGGGGTGTTGGCATAGAGGCCGCGACCGGCAATGTCAGTGGCGGCAACATCACCTCGATCGGGGCGATCAATGTCAATGCTGTGGCGGGCACGATCAGTCTCGGGCGCCTGACGGCGACCGGGGCGGACGGCAATGTGTCGCTGACCTCGGCAGGAACGCTATTGGCGACGCGCGTGACGGCGGATGGGACCGCGACACTCAAGACCGGTGCTGGTGCCGATGTTAAGCTGGAAGAGGGGCTGACCGCGAACGGAGCCGTCAATGTGGAGGCGGGTCATGATATCCGCGCGTCGTTCATTCGCAGCACGGGCGGCACGCTGACAGTCAGCGCACCGACCGGCGACGTGACTGGCTTCCAGAATGGGAGCAGCATCGATCTGTCGGCCGGGCCGGGACAGGCCTTCTCGTTGACGGTCGGCCGGGCAGTTCAGCTGGGCAATATTGAAGGCGGCCCGACCTCGATAACCGCATCCTCGATTTCGGTCGGGGCGATTAACGTCGGCGGCAACGCGATCAGCCTGATTGCAAACGGTGGCAATCTGACCGTGCGTGGCGACGTTGTCGCGGGCGATACGACCTTTACGGCGACCGGCACGACAAGCCTTCAGTCGGTTGCTGCGACGGGTGCGCTGACGCTCTCCGGCGGCGCCGGACTGAGCTTCGTCAATATCTCCGGGACAAATGTTTCGGCATCGTCCAACCGCGAGATCATCGGTGACACTGCGTCCGCCACGGGCAGCATGACCTTCACCGGTGGCAGCCTGTCGCTCGGGGAGGCGCATGCGAATGGTCCGCTCGCGCTGACCGCGACCAGCAGCAATGCCACCCTGGGCAAATTGTATAGCGGCCAGGATATCACTGTCCTCGCTAACGGCCATGCCGCGATAAATGGTGATGTCACGGCCGGGG
This sequence comes from Sphingomonas sp., assembly GCF_050725575.1. GTDB lineage: Bacteria > Pseudomonadota > Alphaproteobacteria > Sphingomonadales > Sphingomonadaceae > Sphingomonas. The sequence goes on from NZ_JBOHHW010000004.1 coordinate 203,874, forward strand.
GCGCTTACAAAGTGACGGGCGCAAGCGTCACGCTCGGTGATGGCGCAGTGACACAGCGTGCCGGCGGGGCGATCGTCATCACCGCGCTGAACGGCGATATCAGCGGAAGGCCGGGGCTGACCCTCTCCAACCTGGGTGCGACTGGGGCACCTGCCATCGTGCTCGACACGACGGGCGGGATCGCGCTTGCCGGCTCCACGATACGCACCGGCGGCGCGCTCGGGCTCCGCGCGGGTGCTGAGAAAACCATCGAGCTGGGCACGATCGAAGCCGGGGTTGTCGGTGGTTATGACGGCAGTGTCGCCGGTGGTGCGCTGCGTCATTCGGCGTCGATGACCACGGGCGACATAATCACCGGCGCTATCGATGTCGGCCTGACGGCGGGAGATTTGACGACTGGCCTGATCACGTCAACGGGCGCCGTGAATCTGGTGACCACAAGCGGCGGGATCACGACCGGCGCCGTCCAGGGGGCGTCGATCAGACTTGCCGCCGGAGGCATTTTGTCGGCGGCGTCGGTGTCCGCAGCGGGTGCGGCATCGCTGGCCGGCGCTCAGGTGCAGGTCGATACGGTACGCGCGGCGTCGATCCAGATCGGCACGGCAGGCGCCCTGACGGGCATCGGCGATGGCCGCGCATCTCTCAGGTCGACCTCCGGGAACATCGACGTGGATGCCGGCAATATGAAGCTGGGAACGGTCGATTCGTCTGAAGGGCTGGCACTCAACGGCAACGCAATCGATATCGCCGGCAAACTGACCGCGTCGCGCCAGGCACTGGTCAAGGCGCGCTCTACGCTGACCATGGCCGATGCCAGCGCCGGCACGGACCTCACGCTGGGGGCGGACGGCGCGATGACCGCCGGCGTGATCGCGGCGAACGGTGCGATCACCATTACCGGCCGGGGAATCAAGGTTACCGACGCGCGCGCCGGTGGCGCATTGTCGCTGACCAGCGGCGCCGAACTGCAACTCGGTACAGGGCAGGCGGGGGGCGCGGCGATAATCGACGCCGTCGGCCTGGCGACGCTCGGTGCACTGACCGCCGGGCCGTCGATCACGATCCGCGCGTCCGATGTCGCATTGACCGGGCTGCAGCGCGCCGGTTCGATCACCTTCCAGAACAGCGCGGCCGCAACGTCGACAATGCGGCTGGGCGACGATACGGCCACCGGTGGCTTCCGCCTGTCGAATGCCGAAATTGCGCTGGTCAATGCTGACGCGGTGCGGTTTGATCAGGGTGCCGGCGCGCTGCAGATCGGCGCACTTACCTTCGGTGCCGATACCGGTCGACGCACGGTCGATATGCTGACGACTGGCGCGATCGCCGTCGATGGCACCGTCAAGGGCAGTGGCCTGGGCCGTGCGTTCCGCATCGGCGGTGGTGCCACCGAAGGATCCGCGAGCGAGATACGCGTGACGGCGACGAGTACCGGGGGAGGACGCCTCCTGTTCGACAATGCCAACCTCGACCTGCGAGGCGACAGGATTGCGGTCGGGCTGGCCTCGGGCTTTTTGAGCGTGCTCACGCCTGGCGCGGGCGGAAGTGCGCAGGCGCTGGCGTTCATCAACAATGGTAATTCCGCGTTGTACAACGCGGGCCTTGGCGGCGGGTTTTACGATCCTGCAGCGACCACGCTGATATCCGCCCATTCGTTGAGCCTCCGCTTTGCCGATTACGCACTGATCCAGAACACCGGCGTGCCGGGGCAATTCTCCGGTGTCGCCCTTGGTGGGACTTTGGGGAACCCGGCAACACCCGCGCTCACGGTCAGGGCGACGAGCATCGGCGGCGGTTTTGCGCTGTTCGGCACGATCAACGGCGTCGGCGGTCCCAGCGCGTCGCTGTTGGGACCCAGCGTGATCGACATCGATCCCGTGCTGCTGGCCAACAGCCGAATCAATGGCTGCCTTGCCGGGTCGGGTGTCGGTTGCCTCACCACGATCGTGATCCAGCCGACGCTGCAGATTTTCAAATGGAGTAGTGACGACGTGTTCGGGGTGGCTCAGGACGTCTCGACGCCGTTCGATCCGGTCATCGGCGGAAATAACGAGGAATTGCTCACTGGCCTTCCCGCGCTCTCACCTGAACGCGAGTCGGCCGAAGAAGGTCTGCCACAATGATCCTTCGGGTTACCCGCACGATATTGTTCCTTGGCGCCGCGGCGGCCGTAGTTGCCGGATGTACGACGGTCACCCCCGCGGCGCGGCTCACCAGTTTCGGCCTTGGGCGGAATGCAACCGGGGAAGCGTGCGTCGCGTCGCGCGACTGGCACGATCCTGCGACGCCGGATGCTTTTGCGCGATCCTATGCCATCACCTGTCAGAATGTGGCGGCAAGCCGCCCGCTCGGCGCTTTGCGGGTAGTTGACCGCACGCCGGCCGCGCTGGCGGCGATTGAGGCGGGGGTCGATTGCGCCGCACCAGTGCCGACCACTCTGGCTGGCGAGCCGGCGAAAGCGCGACGCTGTTTTAACCGGGCGCTGGGGACTGAGACGGTCCGCATCGACCTCGATCGCCGCGGCTCGCTGGTTACCGGTGAAGCGACCCCGGGACTGGTTGCGCAGCTGGAAGAAGGCCTGGCGATCGTCGCTGGTATTCGCGCGCCGAACGCCGATATCACGCGAACCGTGACGGCCACGCTGGACCCCGCCTCGTTGCCGGCTCGGCCCGGCGCGGAGGCAACCTCGCTCGCCGCCAGCGATACGCCACCCGATGCTGCCGGCCTGAATCAGGGGATCAGCCTCAATCACAAGGGCCTCTATGTCGATGCGTCTCGGGTTCTCAACGACGCAATCAGCCGCTTGCCGGCAGGGACATCGCCGGCCGTTCGTGCTGAACTGCTGCTTGAGGCGGGCCTTGCGGATTCGAACATCCGCTTTTCCGAAGCCGCGCGCACCCACTTTGCCGATGCCGAACGTGTCTTTGCTGAGTCACCCGGCGCGCTGACGCCTTTCTTGGCCTATAAACGCGATACATATCTCGCGCTCGACGCACTCAATCGCCACGATTTCGACAATGCGATCGCCATTCTCGACCGGATCGTCAGCGCGCCCGCTCCCGCGGATCAGCCGCTGCGCGATCCCGCCACGCTGCGGCTCCTGAACCAGTCTCGGGCGGCACGCGCCGATGCGGCCAGTGCGCTGGCCGTGCCCAATGCCGGCGATCTTGCGCGCCTGGTTCTTGATTCTGAGGCGCATTATGCGCGCAGCGTAGCGCTGCTGTCGCGCGGCAATGAGGCGGGATCGAGCGCGGCGCTCGATCTGGCCACCAAATCCTATCGACCGCTCGCCAGCGAACGGATCGATCAATCGCAATTGCTATGGCTCGGCGCCCGACTCGATCGTCAGCGCGGCCGCCTGCTCGCGCGCAGTGGTCGCTATAGCGAGGCACTGGCCTATTTCGATCGTGCGATCGACGCACTCCGGCGCGGCGCGCTGGCCAATGCGGGAACTGGCAACGAGCCGGCGATCGCGGAGGCGAACCTGGAGCGCGCGGCAGTCTTTGCGCGTAGCGGCGCACCGCGCGGCGCGGTGCGTACAACCTTCGCCCAGGCGGTCAACGCGCTGATCGATGGTGGGGCAACGTCGCTCGGCGCTTCGATCGGCATGGAAGATTATCTCGATCTGCTGGTGGCAGAGGCCGGGAAATCCCCGCAGTCCGACACTTTCGACAGCTTTTTCCGCGCCGTTCAGGCAAGCGGCGAGCCGGCCGTTGCGCGGCAGCTGACCCAGCTTCAGACCGTCGTCACCGCCGATCCCGCGCTTGGTATGATCGTGCGCGAGCGGGCCGATCTGGAGCGGCAGATCACAAGGCTGCGCTATGCGCTGGCCGGACGCGTCGCGGGCGATACGACTCCGCGGGCTGATCTGGAGAAGGCGCGTCAGGCAGCCGAGCAGCGGCTGCTCGTGATCGATGCGCAACTGGCCGGAGACGCCCGGTACCGGACGGTCGAGGAACGTCCGGCGTCGCTCGCGGAGGTACGGGCCGCATTGGCTCCGGGCGAGGGGTTCCTCAAGATCGCAGCCCTGAACCGGCGCATCTACGGCATCTACGTCACCTCGGATCGGGCGTTCATCTATCATGTGGCTGGTAGCGATGCCGCAAAACAGGCGGTCGATGCGCTGGCAACGCGTGTTCGCGCCTCGATCGACGGCGACTTGGCCGTCGGAAAGCTGGTGCCGTTCGACGATGCCGCGGCCTATGCCCTGTATCGCCTGGTCACTGGCCCTGCATCCGACATGGTGGCGAAAGCACGGGCGATCGTGGTCGATCCGGCGGGACCGCTTGAGCGGCTGCCGATCGGCGCCCTGGTCACCAGCTATGACCGGAATGCCGTGCGCGACAATCAGTTCGATTTCTCGCAGACGGCCTTTCTCGCCCGGAATACGACGGTGTCGAATGCGCTGTCGCCACGGTCCTTCCTGGTGGCGCGGGCACTCCCGCCGTCGCGTGCGCCCAAGGCGTTTCTGGGCTTGGGTGAGCACGCTCCGCCGCCAGCAGACACGTTGCAGCCAGTCGCGCGCGAGATCGATGTCGGGTTCGGCTGCTCCGTGGACTATGGCCGCCTGGCGAATTTGTCCCGAGCGCTGAAGCCGGTCAGCCGGCGTGAACTCGGCATCGCCGCCGCCGCGCTTGATGATCAGGGTGCGCCGATGATCATCGACGCCGCGTTCAGCGACACCGGCATCAAGGCGCGGGACGATCTTGCCCAGTTCGAAGTGCTGCATTTTGCGACCCACGGCCTTGAGGAAGGCGTTTGGGGTTGCACCAAATCACCGCCCGCGCTGGTCACCTCGTTCGGCGACGCCGCGTCGGACGGACTGTTGAGCTTTTCGGAGATCGCCGGCCTGCGGCTCGATGCCAATCTCGTGGTTCTGTCCGCGTGCGATACGGCAAGCGGCGTTCGTAACGAGGGTCTCGCACGCCAATCCGGCCAGGAAGAGGCCGGCGCCACGCTGGAAGGGTTGGTGCGGGCGTTCCTGACCGCCAATGCGCGTGCGGTACTCGCCACCTATTGGCAGGTTTCAGCCGAGCAGGAGAGCGACGAGTTCGTTCGCGCCTTTTACGCCAACGCGCGCACGGGCACGATGGGCAATGCGTTGCAGGTTGCGCAGCGCACGCTGATCGACCAGCCCACTTACAGCCACCCTTTCTACTGGGCGGCTTATTTCCTGGTCGGCGACAGCAACAAGCCGATGCTTAGCCCTGCCCCGGCCCGGGTTGCGCAACGGTGACATTGACGGGCGGCGGCGCCAGGACGCTTGGCGTCGTGGCGGCGGCGCTCGCGGCGATTGCAGCATGGTTGTTCTTCGCACCGGCGGCCGCGTCGGAACTGGCGGGAACCACCGCCGGTGCGATGTCCGAAGCGATATTTACCGTCGTGATCTTCGGGCCATTGCTGGCGTTCGGACTCGCGGGTGCCGCGTTGTCGGGCCTGCAAGCCTATCAGCCAGGGCAATCGCCGCTCCGTGCCGGCGGGTGGGGCATTGCGATCGGTCTGGGCGGCGTGCTGCTGGCCACGGGCTATGCGGCGCTGGCGGGAACGCTTGAGCATGGGACTGGTGGCGGCTTTTCGGCCGCCTTGCTGGCCGGCTTGGCGGTCATCGCGCTTCAGGTCGCGGCGGAGGAAATGGTGTTTCGGGGTTGGCTGCAGCCGCTGCTGACGCGGGTCACAGGATCGCCAGCTGCGATCGGCGGCATCGCGATCTCCTTCGCCGCATTGCACATGCTCGCCGGTGCAAGCGATATGGTCGGGCTGATCAATCTCACGCTCGGGGGTGTGCTGTTCGGCCTACTCGCGGCACGCGGCGGCGGGATCGCTGGCGCTTTTGCTGCGCACTTTGCCTGGAATGCCACCGAGCAACTTGGCCTCGGGCTCGATCCGAACCCCGGGCTTGGTTCGTTCGGCGCCATCATTGACCTGGATCTGGTGGGGGCTCTGCGCTGGGGTGGGTCGGAAGAAGGGCTCAATGCCAGTTGGGCAATGGCGATCGCACTCTGCGCCTTTCTGGTGCCGTTGCTCCTGCAACGATCCGGAAAGTCCGGCACGGGGTCGGCGTCGCCAACCGCACATGATGCGCTCAGTCCTTCACCTCATCGACCGATCTGAACCAGATCATATCCGCTTCCCAACCATGCTCGGCGGCGATCGCGACCAGCCGGTCGCGCCAGTCGGCACCACGCGCCCCGAGCGGCGGCGCGACGACGGCCGGATCGAACGGTCCCTTGCCGCTGATCAGCAGCAACCCGGACCAGCCCGCATGGTCAAGATCGATCTGCAGGCGATAGCGGTCGCCGCCGAGATCGGTGACCGGAAGCCCCTTTTTCGACGCTTTCAACTGTTCGACAAAGGCAGCCCTGCTCGGCACCAGCATGTCGATCTTGCCCGATGGCTCAAGCCCGACCAGTGCCAGGTCGCGGCTTGGATCCGCCACCGAAATGCCGATCACGGCATTGGCGGCGATCGAGCCCGGATAGGCGGATTCGGGCGGCTGGGTGCGCATCTCGAACTTGCGCTGCGGCACCGACAGGCGGTTGCCGGATGGTGCGCGGATCTGGCGATAGGCGTCAAGCGCGGCACAGCCCGATTGGTTGATCGGCGCAACCTGCGAGAAATCGATGTCGGCGCCGGAGATATCCTGTGTCTTGAGTGCGCGATTGATCTCGGTCAGCGCCGCCGCGGGGCTGCCCGCCACGCCTGTCAACGCCACATGGGCCCCGTCGGCGGCGTTGGTCAAACTCACCACGCGGAGCCAGGTGCAACTGACCGATGGCAATGCAGCGTTGATGGCATTGCCGGCCCGCGTAATCGGGTCGGCGGTACTGGCCGGGCCGATCCGGCCTGGTCCGGTACGATCGGCGCCATAGCCGCCCAGGACGAGCCAGCCGATCAGCGCGAGCATCAGGGCGGCCGCAACACCGGCGCCGATCTTCCAGTTGCGCGGTATGCCGGGCCCGGCCTCGCGCGGGACTTCGATCTGGTCGAGCGCCGCAAGCACCGCAGCCATTGATTGGTAGCGCTCGGATGGTTTCGGTCGGGTCATCCGATCGATGATCGGCCTGAGCGTCGCGGGCACCGCGGACAGATCCAGCCCCGCCCGGCGTTTATCGACCGCATCGACCAGCGATCCGCCCAATCCCAGGTCGCGCCCGCGCGCGACCGCCAGGATCAGCAGGCCAAGGCTATAGACGTCGGTCCACGGCCCCAGCTCGCGGCCGTAATCGCCCAGTTGTTCGGGGGCGACATAGCCGAGCTTGCCGGCGAAACCATCGCCGACGATCGTCGCGGTGCCGGGATCGAGATCCTTGGCAATGCCGAAATCGATGATCCGTGCCTGTGCCAGCTCGCCCCCGCCCAGCAGCACATTGTCGGGCGAGATGTCGCGGTGGATCGCCCCCAGGGCGTGCGCGGCGGCCAATCCCGAGGCAAGCCGTCGCAGCAGCGCGCCCAATGCCTCCGGCGTCGGGGCAAGCGTGCCGAGCATGTCCGACAGGTTGGTCCCGTCGATATATTCGGTGACGATATAGAGGACGCCAAGCTCCGGCTCCTGCGCCAGCACACGGTACTGCACGACCGCCTGGTGATGGAGGCGCGTCAGCGTCCGTGCTTCGCGGCGGAACAACGTGATCACGTTGGGATCGCTGGCCAGCGCAGGCAGCATCACCTTGATCGCGACGCGTTCGTCGGTGATCACATTGGCGCCTTCGAACACTTCGCCCATGCCGCCGCGCGCGATGAAGCGCCGCACCGCGAACATGTGGTTCAGAACATCGCCGACCTTGATGCTTTTGGGGTGGAGCGCGGCGCCGGGTTCGAAAACCGTGCGCTCATTGTCGTCCTCCGGCGGCCTGGCCGTGGGCGGTATGAAGACCGTCCGCGGATCCTCGTCCTCGCCGCCCGGTGGAGTGGTCATGGCAACAGCCCCGGGCTGCCCGCCAGGGCAAGCAGGGTCGTTTCGCCGACGCCAACCAGGATGGCGGTGACATTGTCGGGGGCGCCGCGCTCAAGCGTCGTCGCGATCAGGGCATCGAGCGTTGCCTGTGCGTCGCCGCTGTCAAGGATCGCGGCGATTTCGCCGTCCTCCACCTTGCCCGTCAGGCCGTCGCTGCACAGCAGGAACAGGTCGCCCGGCTCGACCTCGTCCATCACCACATCGACCGCCATCCGGGCGCCGACGCCAATCGCCCGGGCAAGGACATGTCCGCCCGGATGATGGCGCGCGTCCTCCTGCGTGATCAGTCCGCGATCAACCATCTCCTGAACCTGGGTATGATCCCGGCTGAGCAGATGCAGCACGCCGCCACGCAACAGATAGGCGCGGCTGTCGCCGACCCACAGGATCGCGAACCGCCGGTCCTGGACCAGCAAGGCGACGACGGTTGATCCCATGACCTGTCCGCGACGCTGCGATTCGGACCAGATACGGCGATTGGCACTGTGGATCGCGTCGGCGACCGATTGCGCGGCGGTATCGAAGTCGGTCGGTACCGCGATGCTCTGCAGCGCCTGGACGACCGCGCCGGACGCCCAGTCGCCATGCGCGTGGCCGCCCATCCCGTCGGCCACGACCCATAGTCCGTCCGCCGCCCGATCGCAGAAACCGTCTTCGTTGTTGCGCCGCACAAGCCCGGGATGGGTGCCGGCAACGCTGTTGATCCTGAGGCTGGTCATGCCGCCGCCGCCCGGCTGAGCATTGCCGACATCAGGCCAGGCGGGCACGCGCCAGCCAGGGTCGCGGTGTCGGCGTCCGCATCGGCGCTCCACCAGCGATCTGCGGCATCGATCGCCAATGCGCCGGCGGTATCGCCCGCCTCGCGGACGAGGCGATCGGCCTCCCAGCGCTCGCCGATCGCGGCATAGAGCAAAGCCTCGCACCGCGCGGCCGCCATCGGGTCGCCGATCAGCAGCAAGATCGGGAAGCGACGACCCAGCGCGTCCTGCGACGCAGCGACGGCGCCCGCGATTCCGTCCCCGTCGCAACGCCATGGCAAGGCGCGGTCGAATGTATCCGCGAACGCGTCGCCCAGATCGGTGCGTGCCTGAGCCAGCGAGGGCGACAGCCAGGCATCGATCCGCTCGCGCTGATCGTGCGTGAAACCGCGCGCGACGAAATCACCATGCGCGGGAAGCTTTCCGAACAGGGCTACCCCGCTCATAGCCCCGCTCATAGCGACGCCGGGCAGCGAAATGACCAGATCCCGGCCCGGCTGAACGGGTTCCGGTCCCCCGGCAAGGTGATCGCCAGGGTGGTCCGCAGCGCGCCCTGGCCGAAGCTCGCCCGGATCGCCCGCGCGCCCGCATTCTGCTTTTCCGCCATATCCATGACACGGAACAACGCCCAGGGTCCTTCGGCGGCAAAGCGGCCAAGCTCGGTACCCGATGGTGCGTCCGGATCGGCCGGTGCGGCGGCCGGCTTCCCGGGTGTCGCAGCGGCCGCCTTCGCAGCCGAATAGAACACCACCGATGCTTCCGGCAGCCCCCCGCTTGCCGACCAGAGCAAGGGGCGCGGCTGGTTGCTGGCCGCCTTGAACTTATAGCGCGTGCCGCCGCTGGTGACTTCGACCGTATCGACGCCGGTACCGAAGCTCGCCACCGATACCTTGATCGGCAGCCCGCCAACCAGCAGGTCGCGCAATTCGCCCGCGCGCGCGAACGCTTCGGGAGTCGAGGGATTGAGCGCGGCGGTCACCGGATTGCCATCGCGCCAGCGCCAGATCGCGCCCTCGGTGTCGATCAGCGACTTGAGCCGGGTTTGCGTGAAACTGTCGATCACGCCGCCCATCCCGAATACGCGCAACACATCAACCATCGCCGCATCCTGTGGTGCGGCTCCGAAGAAAGGGTAGCGCTCCTGGGCAACCTCCCGACAGGCTGGAAGGACGGCTTGCGCATAGGCATCGGTGATCGCGCCGCCCGCAGCACTCACCTGCGCGGCCGAGCCGCCGCCCGCCGCTTGCGTGACGAACGGCTGCATCTGTGGCGGAGCGCTGGCCGCGGCCGCCTTCACGGACGCGATCGCCGCCGCCATCTGCGCCTGGGTGGTATCGGCACCGCCGCCGCCGCCGACTGACTGTGCCGCCATCACCGCCTGACCGGCCGACTTCACCGCCGCGACGAACTCGTCGATCGGCGCCGAACCGCGGCCATCGCCGACATAGTCCTGCAGATTGGCGAAATAGCCACTGATCTCGTCCCCGGCGTCGATTCCGCGTGCGCGATCCCGGTTCATCTGCTGCCCGATCCGGCCAATGCGCGACCGGTTGAGGCCATAGCGCGCGGCGCGCGCCAGCCCGGCCTGCGTGCCGCCGGTAAAGACAGTGTTCTTGCGCAGTTCGAGCAACACGCGCTTCATCGGCGACGGGCTCTTGGTGAAGGCGCCGAACGCGGCCGGATCGCTGAAATAGGCGCCCGGCCGCATCAGCGTGATCAACCCTTCCCACGCGGCGATATAATCCTTGGCATACAGGCCCGCCACGCCGGGACGGACATTGCTCAGCTCGGCGCCCACACCGGCTTCATCGGCGCCGCCCACCACCCACAGGTCGCGCTTCAGGTCCTGCTGGACGGTGACCAGCCCCGGAAGATAGGCCTTTTCATAGCCCGCCCGGGTGAAGAAATACGGGATCCGCGCGGCCAGCACCTGATCGGGCGAAGCGAAAGCGAGCGCATCGCCCTGCGACAGGATGTTCGCCGCCTCCCATGGCGCCCCCGCCGATGCCGCCTTCTGGCGCAGCACGGCGTAAGCGCGATCCGCCATCGACAGCGTCTGCACCGCGGCGCGCGCGCTTGCCACGAGCTGCGCATCGAGCGGTGGCTGACGATTGGGCCAGACGCTCGCCATGTCGCCATCTTCGAGCAACGCCTCGAGATGGCGCGTGAGCGCGGTACGTTCGGCCTGGCTGTCGGCCCCCGGATACACCTCGTTCGCCCAGTCGCCGGTCACCCAGGCCTTGACCGACTTGGTGTCCATCGGGCCCTTTTGCCCGAGCATCAGATAGACTTTGAGCGGCTCGTAAAGCTGCATCGGATCACGGCCCTGCGCCTTCATCACCGTTTCGAGCCGCAGCAACAACCGCGGCAACAGCACCCGGCGCAGCGCGTCGCGATAGGTTTCCAGCGCTTCCTGGCTCAGGCCGCGCTGATACAGGCCAAAGGTCATCGGCAGCGGCGGTCCGCCGGCCGCGCGCGCCGCATAACCGCGCGGCAGGTTACGCAACGTGTCGAGCGCCGGGATCGCCGCGCGCAGATCGGCATCGTCCTCGCGGACCTGGGCGAGATCGACGCCCGCCTCGCGGAATTGCTTTTCCGCCACCATGGTCTGACGCGCGAGATCCCCCTGGAACGCGCGGTTGCGGGCAAAGCTGACACCCCACGCCGTCGCGACCAGCGCCATCGTCACGCCGATCGCGGCCAGTGCGCCAATCAGCTGCCCGCGCCGGCGGACTTTCGCCTTGGTGTCGGTGGTGACCAGCCCGGCCTCCGGAAACATCACCTCGGTCAGCAGGCGATTGAGGAAATAGGCACGTCCCGAACTGCCGGAGGGGCTCGCCTCCATCGGCTGGTCGTACACTTCGGCCATGCCCGCCAGAATGCGATCAAGCGGCGCGCCTTCCTGCAGGCCGCTTGTCAGGTAAAATCCGCGCAGCTGCCCAGCCGCTTCTTCGCCCGACACAAAGGCGCCGTCGAGAAACCGCATGAGCCGCGCACGCAGCGATCGAAGCTGGGACGGGAAACCGATCATCATGCCGCGGCGGCGCTGATCGACCTCCTCGAACACGCGGCGTGCCTGCCGGTCGGCGATCGCCTGAGTCATCGTGTCGAATGCCTGCGCCAGCGTGGCGGACGCCGGCCTGCCATTGGCGAACGTCGCGGTCGATCCGAACACGGCGCGCCGCCCCTCGACATCCAGGTCTTCGAAATATTCGGTGAAGCCGGCGATCAGGTCGGCCTTGGTGAGCAGGAGATAGACCGGCACGGCGACTTCGAGCGTCTGGCGCATCTCGACCAGGCGACGGCGAACGGCGCGCGCATGCGCGTCGATCGCGGCGCAGTCGCTGCGGATCAGTTCATCGATGCCGATCGCCACGATCACGCCGTTCACCGGATGTGCGGGGCGATTGCGCTTCAGCAGCGACAGGAACGCCTTCCACCCCGCGGCGTCGACCGTCGCATCCGAATCCTGCGTGGTATAACGACCTGCCGTGTCGACCAGCACCGCTTCGTCGGCAAACCAGAAATCGAGATTGCGGGTGCCGCCGACCCCCCTCACGGCTTGCTCGACGAACGGGAATCTCAGCCCGGAATGGAGCAATGCCGTGGTCTTGCCCGCGCCAGGCGGTCCGATAATGACATACCAGGGCCGGCTGTAGAGATAGTCGCGCTGACGGCCGCTGCTTGCGCGCAGCTTGGCCAGCGCCTCGTTCATGCGCTTGCCGAGCAGCTTGCCCTCTTCCTCGGCCGCATTCGGCCCGGCCAGTTCGGCGGCGATCGCGTCCGCCGCCTTGAGCGTGCGTCGGCGCCTGAGGAACCACCAGAGCAACCACCCCAGCGCCACCAGCACGGCACAGGCGATGCGCACTGACAAAGGCCGGAAGAATGCGACGAACAGCGGCAGCCCGAACGCCAGCAATGCCGCCAGAATCAGCGCGGCGATAATGGTGACGGCATACCAGTTGCCGAACACATTACGGAAAAACCTGCGCATGGGATCAATACCGCCGCGGCACGATGATTTCGACGCGCCGGTTCAGCGATTTGCCGTCCGCCGTGCTGTTCGAGGCGATCGGCACGGTTTCGCCCAGCCCCTTGGTCGTGACTCGCGACGGATCGGTCAGATCGCTGCGGATCAAGGCGCCGACCGTCTCGGCGCGCGCTTCGGACAGCGCCATATTGTCGGGGAATTGCACCGTCGATACCTTGTCATTGTCGGCATGGCCTTCGATCGTCACGCTGCCGCGTTCTTCCTCCACCGCGCGTCCGATGCGGTGGAACAGGGTGTCGCGGCCGGGTTCGAGCGCGTCGGAGCCGGATTTGAACAGCTGCCCGACCGTGGTTCGCACTCGTACGGTCTGCGCATCTTCCTCGACCTTGACCAGGCCTTCGCGGATTTCCGGGGCCAGGAAACGCTTGAGCGCGGTCGCCTGTGCGCTGTCGGTGGCGGCCATCGCCGCGGCGGGACGCGACAGGGTCAGGCGCGCATCCGGGGTCAATGCCGACAGCCGGTCGGACGGCAATTCGCCGCTCGACATCAGCATCAGGCGCAGAATGACGTAAAGCAGCAGCAGCAAGGCGGCGGCCCCGGCGGCGGCCAGCGCCAGGATGCTCCAGCCGATCCGCGCGGCCGGCGCCTTTTCGCCGCGCCAGTCCGGCACCAGCTCGACCTGCGACAGCGACCGGACATGCGGCAACGCGCCCTGCAGCCGGGTCATGATCTCGTGCAGCCGCCGGCGTCCGTCCGGCATCACCCGGAACCGTCCCTCGAACCCCGCGGCAAGGCAGGCATGATACAGCTCGATCAGGTCGAGATTGTCGTGTGGAACGCGCAGCATGTCGTCGACCAGCTGCCAGAAGCGGTCGCCGCCGATATTCTCCTGAAAAAAGGTCACGACCATCGACCGCCGCGCCCATTCCGCACCATCGATGCCGATACCCGGCAGGTTCTGCGCGATATCGTCGACCGTCGCGCAAACGGCATATTTGGCGCGCTGCCGCTGCTCTTCGGAATAATGCGGCTGGATCGCGCGCTCGAACCGGGCGACCGCTTGGGTGCATTGCCGGTGCAGGTCGGGCATCGCCATCCGCACTCGCCCGCTGCGCACGCTCGCGATCAGGGCAAGCACCGGCTCGGCCTCGGCCAGCATGATGTTGCGGATGGTCTGCGCCGTTGCCGGCAACGGCACATCGTCTTCGGACAGACGCGAGGGGGCGAGCGGCGACCCGGCCGGGACCGCGCTCGATCGCGACAAGGGCGGCGGCGCGCCATATCCGCCCTCGGGTTGCGGCGGTGCGGGCGGAAAGGCCGGCGGCGTGGCGCCGGCGGGCTGCCCCGGTCCATCCCCACGCTTCAGATTCTGCAGCGGAGACGGCCGGAATACGGTCTTGTCCCCATCGTCGCCGCTCATCTCGCTGCTCTCTTCACGCACCACAATTCGAGTTTCAGCTGCGGCCAGTCGCCCGCGACATGCAGGCCCAGCGCCGTGGCGGTGGCGAATTCCTGCCAGTCGGGCACGCCGCGATCGAGCTCGAAATAAACGAATCCGGGCAGGATGCGCAGCTGCGGTGGCGGGGTCGGGGTATGGCGCAGCGGAACGCCGGGCAGCGCCGAATCGACGATCTGCCGCATCTTCTGGACCGGTCCGATCTTCGCGACCGACGGAAACAGGCCGCGGATTTCCTCCACCGGCGCGGCGGCCGCGACCGCGAGGTAGAAATAGCCGGTCTTGTAGAGCTGATGATCGGTGATCTTCGAGACATAGGCGCCGGGCCCGGCCAGCTCGAGCGGCAGCTGCAGCGCGGAGCGTTCGAACACCGCCGACAGCATCGACTGAAGCAGGTCGAACACCGGCTCGAAGCAGATTTGCGGGTTCTCATGATCGTAGCGCGGCAGCGGCGGCGCCCGGCGCTCGGGACGGATCAGCGTCGCCAGCTCGCCCGCCATCGAGGTCAGCGCTTCGTACAGTCGTTCGGGATGGACGGTCGGCAGGAACTGGAGATGTTCCAGCACCGGGATCCAGCGATTGAGCGCCTGCAGTAGCAGGAAGCTGGCAAAGGTATCCGATCCGCCGTCGGTCGCCTCGACCGCGCGGATCGCCAATTCGCCGCTGCGCTGCTGCGCACGGCCGACAATATCCGCCAGGCCGCCGCCAAGCCGCGTCGTCGCCGCAATGTCGAGCGTCGGCGGAATATAGCGGTCGTCGAACATCAGCCCCTTGTTCTGGACCTCGCGAACGCGCGCCAGCCCAAGCGACACGCGGCCATAGGTCTGGTCGCGGGTGATGCCAAAGCGCAGATTTGGCCGGCCCAGGCCAATCGGCTCGCTGGTCCGGTCCTCGGAATAGGCGTCGGCGATCTCGGCTTCCGTCACCAGATAGCGGGCATCCTGCGACCGGGTTTCGGTATCGCGGAACTGAACGCTGCCCAGCTGGCTCGCCGGCAAGGTAAGCGAGACGAGCGCATCGCGTGCGTCACCCGGGACATCAAGCGGCTCGGGTGGCGGAATATCGTCGGGAATGGCGAACGGCGTCCCGTCGGGCAGCACGCCGGAGGCGCGCTGGATCGCGAATTTGCCGATCGTCGCGAGATCCTCGTCGATCACCAATTCGGTCAGGCCCCAGGGCCAGGGCCGGATCGTATCGACCCGGGCCCGGAGCTGCGCCTCAGTAAAACGGTCCTGCGCCTGGAAATGCTGCGGACGGAGGAACATGCCCTCGTGCCAGGCGACCCGGTTTTTTCCAGTCAATCGTCTTCCCCAGCGCAACTGGCGTTCGCGCGCTGAATCGCTCACGTACGCACGATCGGTTATTGCCGCAGAGCCAAGGCTGGGCAATAGCTTAATCGGTGACGGGAAGGGTTGTGTGAGCGAAACCGACGATCACGAGCCGTCACATGACCCGCGCTCCTGGGGTGCCGGGTCGGGGAAGCGGTCGCCTGGTTCGGACTCCGATTCGCCATCGTTCGATCCGCGAACCTGGATTCAGGCCCCCGCCGCCCAACCCCCCTCACCGCCGACAGCATCCAGGCCGGCGCGATCGCCCCCGCCGCCGGTTCGCGACGGCTCATCGGATGGTCCCGGCGGGAAGACGCGTTACCTGGCGCTCGGTTCGGGCGTCGCGATCGCGTTGCTGGGCGCGGTCACCGCCTGGTCGGTGCGCCCGGCCAACCCCAAACCTGTCGCCATCACCTCCCGGCCGGAACCGAAGCCGGTCGTCGCGCCGGGCGGCAAGAGCAGCACGATCGTCGTACCGGGCGTTGCCGATCTGGCGTCGAACCTGCTCGCCGCCGGCTTCGCCCGCGCGGATGCCGAGGCCGTGGCGCGGCGGACGGCAACGGCGCTCGGCGCGCAATCGGGTGAAATCAGGGTTTCGTTCGACTATCGGACCACAGCCGAGGGGCTTCAGCTCGAACAGCTGACGGCAACCCGGTCGGACGGTACCGGCATCACGCTGACGGCACGGGGCGATGGCAGCCTGGCGGAAACGCGGCAGGTTGCCCAATTGTCGCGCAAGCTGCGCATCGTGCGCGGCGAACTGGACGCGCAGAGCTTCTACAGCTCGGCGGTGGCGGCCGGGGTCAGCGACGCCATCGTCAGTGACTTTGCCAATGCCTTTCAGTTCGATTTCGATCTGCAGCGCGAAGTGGCGCCCGGCGACATCATCGAGGCCGGCTTCGAACAGGGCTATAACAGCGCTGGCGAGGAAGTGGGCGCGCCGGTGCTGGTCTATGCCTCGCTGTCCACCGCCGCCAAGTCGCGCGCCTTGTATCGCTTTCGCGCGCCGGGTGAGGCGAAGGCGGAATGGTTCGACAGCAATGGCCGCAGCACGCGGCGCGCGCTGATGCGCACGCCGGTGGAGGCGGCGCGGATCAGTTCGGGCTTCGGCATGCGCGACCATCCGATCCTGGGCTATGCCAAGATGCACCGCGGTACCGATTTCGCCGCGCCCACCGGCACGCCGATCTATGCCTCGGGCGATGCGACCGTCGTGTTCGCCGGGCCCAAGGGCGCGAACGGCAATTTCGTGAAGCTCCATCATGATAATGGCTGGGAAACATTATACCTGCACATGAACCGCATCCTGGCGGGGGTCGCGCCGGGGATGCGCGTGGTGCAGGGCCAGCAGATCGGGGAAGTCGGCACGACCGGCCGCTCCACCGGCCCGCATCTGCATTATGAGGTGCATATCGACGGCCAGCCGGTAAATCCGCTGTCGATCGATACCGGCACCGGGCGCACGCTCTCGGGCAAGGCGCTGGCGGCCTTCCGCAGCGTGCGCAACGCCATCGACACGCAGCGCGCCGCCGTTGAATAGTCGGGCTGATGGCGTGGCCATTCGACGCTGGATTTTTACGCCAAAAACAGGGGATTCGGCACGTCTGGCGGCCCAGCTATCAATCTGCTGGATACCAGAACGGGGCCTGCCATCCATATTGCTTATACCAGGAATCGGATATAATATCAATTAACACGTTGTAATATATGATAATTATGCGGTTTATCGCGATCGACGGCGTGCCCCGCCCGCCTCGCGCCGGAAATACGACACAAGGGGTGTCCCATATCTCTCCCCGCGCCTCCCGCAGCCGTGTCGCCGGCGAGGATTCAACCATCACGGAAGGTCGGGCATGTCCTCCTTCGCCGGGCCAATTCGCGTTGCAAAAGGTTGGACCCGATCGCATCCACGGGCGCCGGCGCCCTGTATTGGCATGGGAATGATAGTTTTCCCGTATGTCCAGTTATTGTTGGTAAAACTAACATGATTTCTGTCATCGCCCTTACGCCACAGATGCAAAGGAGACGGAATGTCGAAAGAAGTTGATCCGGGCCCGGTCGGACAGGCCGTCGCGGCGGCGCCGCTGCTCAAGCGACTCGAGGCAGAGCTCGATGGCTACACGCCGGCCGAACGTGCGATCGCCAGTCATATCCTGTCCAACAGCGCTACGCTGGGCTTCGAGACGGCGGAGTCGCTTGCGGAAAAGGTTGGCGTCAGTGCGATCTCGGTCGGGCGTTTCTCCCGCCTGCTCGGCTACAAGCATTTCAAGGCGCTGAAGAACGACCTTAAGGAAGGGCTGGTCGAGCGCTTGCCCTGGCTCGCGGGGCAGGAGCTCGCGCACTTCGTCGAATCGCCCGCGGAACCCAGCGATCTCGACGGTAGTCTGGAGAGCGAGGTCAATGCGCTGATGGCGGTGTACCGCCTGGCCGCCACGCCGGGCTGGGCCGATATCGTGTCGTTGCTCGCTCAGTCGGGGGTCGTGCATATCGCCGGGTTCCAGACCGAGCGTGGCATCGCCACCCTGCTGGCCAACCATCTGCAATTCATGCGCGACGGGGTGCGGCTGGTCGATACGGCGGCCGGCAATTACGCCGATGTATTCGCCAGCAATGTTGACGATGCCTGCCTCGTCGTGCTCGACATAAGGCGCTACTCGCGTCAGTCCTATCTCATCTCCGAACAGGCCAGCCAGGAGGGCATTCCGCTCATCGTGCTGACCGACACATTCTGCGACTGGGCGCATAAATTCACCCCGCATGTGGTGGCGGTGCCGACCCAGACCGGCATGTTCTGGAGCTCGCCCGTGGCTTTGGTCTGCGCCGTCAACCTCATGGTCAACGGCGTCATCAAGCTGATCGGCGCCGGCGTCGAGCAGCGGCTCGACAAGCTGTCCCGCCTTCATCAGACCTTCACCGGCTATGTCGGTCATCCGCCGCCGGGGAAGCGAATGCCCTGACAGTCCGATTGCCGGCCAATCCCGCTATGTTAGTTTTCCAAATAAACTAACAATTGACAGAAATATATCATTGCTTGTTTATCCACCCTGCCCGGCGTGAAACCGGGGGCGGGGCGGGCACCGGTCTCTTCCGCATTTTTCGGTCACGAAAGACGGGGAGTGGCGCGATGACGACGTTGGGACAAGGCAATGGTTCGGGACGGCAGAGGCGTGCCGCCCGGCTGAAACAGCTGCTGGCGGTGAGCGGGCTGGCGGCGCAGATCGGGCTTGGCGTGGGGGTCGCGCGGGCACAAGATAATGGCACGCAGCCGGTCGCGGGGAGCGAAGAGCCCGCAACCGAGTCGCGCGACGACATCGTGGTGAGCGGCTATCGCTATCTGAGCGAAGACACGAGCGGCACCACCGGCCTGCCGTTGCCGATCGAGGAGGTGCCGCAATCGATCAGCCTGGTGAGCCAGGACTTCCTTAATGCGGCCGATCTCAAGACGCTGGGTGAAGTGGCGCAATATTCGCCGGGCGCATTGTTCGCCGGCAATCAGGAAGGGTTCGGCTCGATCGTCAAGCTGCGCGGCTTTGCCGCCGGCTATGCGTTCGATGGGCTGACCATCGGCTCGCTCAATTACGAACCCGACAATGCGACCATCGAACGGATGGAGATCGTCAAGGGGCCGGCGTCAGTGGTCTATGGCGCGGCGAGCCCCGGCGGCATCATCAACCTGGTGTCGAAACACGCCAAGGCCAACACGCCGAGTTATGTCGAACTGCTCGGCGGCTCATGGCGGCGCTGGCGACTGGAAGGGCAGGTGGCCGGCGCGCTCAATGCCTCGGGCTCGATACGTGCAATCGGGCTTGCCGCGCATGAAGAGGCCGGCAGCTTCATGAAGAACGTCAATTCCAGCAAAACCGTACTCTATGGCGGTGTGGACGCGGATATCGCCGACGGCCTGACCGGCTATGTCCATGGCGGCTATGAACATTATCGCCGCACGGCGTTCGACGGCATTCCGACTCTGGCGGACGGCTCGCCCGCACCAGTGGGCCGCTCCTTCTTCATCGGTGCGAAGGACTTCGAACTCGTCACGGATGTGAAGCGCGTCAATGCCGGGCTTGACTGGAAAGTGTCGTCGCTCTGGTCGATCAGCCTCAAGGCCAATTATCAGCGCACCGGTACCCATGGTCCTGCGCCGTACGCCTATGATCTCCAGGCCAATGGCGATTTCTCGTTCCAGATCCAGAATGTCCTGAAGGACGACAAGCAGGATTTCAGCATCGGCGCCTCGACCATCTACAAGCTCGACGCGCTCGGCATGTCGGACAGCTTCCTCTCCGGTTCAGCGATCTATCAGAGCACTGATTCGATGGTGCATCAGAGCCTGCCGCTGATCGACGGCAGCGGGACGGGACATGCCAATATCTTCGACGGCGTGGAGGCGATCGACGCGATCGTCAGCTCGGCGGTCTTTCCGGGTGAGACTTTCCTTGACCGGCGGCAGCGCAAATTCGTCACTCTGTCCGGCCAGGCGGTGCTGAAAGTGGCCGGACCGCTGACTTTGCTCGGCGGGCTATCCTATTCCAAGCCCGACATCTCCACCCGATCGGACGACGGCCCATGGCAAGATTTCAGCGGCGATGGCCAGATGAGCTACCGCGCCGCGGCGACGGTGGAGCCGATCGCCGGGCTCAACGTCTATCTTTCCTACAGCGAATCCTTCCAGCCGCAGCTGACCATCGACATCAACGACAATGTCCTGCCGCCGCTCAGCGGCAAGCAATATGAACTGGGCGCCAAATATGTCTCGCCCGACCGACGCATCCTGCTCACCGGCGCGCTGTTCGATCTGCGCCAGGCGAACCAGGGCGTCTATGACCAGCAAGGCCCCGACGGCTTCGATCGCTACCGCGCGCTTGGTGAGGTACGCTATCGCGGCATGGAATTCGAAGCGATCGGCCGCGTGACCAAGGCGTGGCAGGTCAATGCCGGACTTGCCATTCTTGACCCGAAGATCAGCAAGGATGGCGATCCGGCGATGGTCGGCAAGACCGTCACCTTCCTGCCCAAGGCGACGGCCAGCCTTTATACCAGCTATGATTTCGCGGGCGGTGTGTTCGCCGGCGCCGGCGTCCGCTATGTCGGCTCGGTCAAGACCGCGAGCGACAATGCGACCCGCGATCTGCCCGGCTATACGCTGGTCGATGGCTCGCTCGGCTATAATCTTGACCGCTGGCGGCTGCAGCTCAACGTCAAGAACATCTTCGACAAGCTTTATTACATCAACAACTACCAGACATTGTTCTACGGCAATGTCGTCGGCGAACCGCGCAGCGTGACTCTCTCGCTGCGGGCGGCATTCTGATGCGCCGCCTGCGCCTCCGCGACCTGATGCTCGCCTCGGCCCTGCTTGCCGGGCCGGCGGGTGCGCAATCCGCGCCGGTCCATGATCTGGTCTATCTCGGCGTCCGGGCGATCGATCCGGAAACCGGCCTTGACGCAGTCCGCAACGTGGCGGTCGATGGCGACAAGATCGTCGCGGTGACCGAGGCGCCGCTCACCGGTCGTCGCACGATCGACGCGCGCGGCTTGATCGCGGCGCCGGGCTTTATCGACCTCCATTCCCACGCCACCAATTTCGAAACCGCGACCTATGAAGCGAAGGATGGCGTCACCACTCGGCTCGAGCTTGAGATCGGCGTCTATCCGGTCAAGCCCTGGTATGCGGCGCAGCAGGGCAAGGCGCTGATCAACTATGGCGCCAGCGTCGGGCACAATGCCGCGCGCTATTTCCTGCAGAAAGGCGGCGACGTGGCCGCGCTCAAAGCGGCACAGAATCCGGACGCGATCTTCAGCGCGGCGGAGATCAGCCAGCCGATCCCCGATGCCGCCTATGCCAGGCTGCCCTCGCTGATCGAGCAGGGGCTGCGCGACGGTGCGGTCGGCATCGGCAGCGGCACGCAATATGCGCCCGGCATCACGCACAAGGAAATGCTCGACGTCACCCGTGTCGCCGGCAGGATGCACACCTGCGTCTTCACTCATGTCCGCTATGGCAGCCTGGTCGAACCGGACAGCACGCTTGAATCGGTCCAGGAAAGCATCGCCAATGCGGCGATCACCAATGCCTGTGTCCATATCGTTCATATCAACAGCATGGCGATGTCGGATGCGCCGTTGATGGTGCAATTGATGCGCGGCGCGCGCGAGCGCGGCATCGATGTCTCGACTGAGGCCTATCCCTGGGACGGCTCGGTCGATACGATCCGCAGTGTGATCTTCGATCCCGGCTGGGAGAAGCGCTGGGGCGTGAGCGTCGGCGATCTCCAGTCGCGCAGCACCGGCAAGCGCCTGACTCAGGCGGAATTCGACGCGCTGCGCTCCGGTACGGGCGACGACGGCGTGATCATGCACATGAACACGGAGGCGACGATCACTACGCTGCTGCGCGATCCACTGGTGCTGGTGGCGAGCGATGCCGGCAATATCGAGGGACCGAACAGCCATCCGCGTTCCGCCGGCACCTTTGCGCGGGTACTCGGTCACTATGTTCGCGAGACTCAGGTGCTGAGCTGGAGCGAGGCGATCCGCAAGATGTCGCTGATGCCGGCGCAGCGGCTGGAGGCATTCGTGCCGTCGATGCGGCATAAGGGCCGATTGCAGGCCGGCGCCGATGCCGACATCGTCGTGTTCGACCCGCAGACAGTTGGTACCAAAGCGACCTATGGCGACGCCAAACGCTATTCGGACGGCTTCCAATACGTCATGGTCAATGGCGCGCTGGTGGTCGATCGCGGTGCGCTGGTACCTGATGTCCGGCCCGGCCGGCCGGTCTATTCGGCGTTCAAGCCATGAGCATCGCCCGTGAAATCCGCGCCGCGACCATGCCGGTGTTGCCGGGGGCGACGCCGATCGACCTGCCGCGTCCCTATCTCCTGTTCCTTGGCGACGCTGATGACACGACCTTTCTGAAAACCGGGCTGGGCCTGCGCGACTGGGCGCCGGCCCTGTGCATCGCGGAGTATCGCTGCGATGGCGCCCGCGCATCGCTGGGGCTGCCGTCAATGACTCCGGTGGAGGCTCATGCCGCCGGAGCCCGCGCGCTGGTGCTGGCCGCGGCGTCGATCGGCGGGGCGATCCGCCCGGCCTGGATCCCCTATCTGGTCGCGGCACTGGAGGCCGGGCTGGATATCATCAGCGGGGCGCATGACCGGCTGGCCGATGAACCACGCCTGCGGGCAACGGCGGAAAGGCTCGGCCGCCGTCTGATCGACATTCGTACCCCGCCACCCGGCCTGCCGATCGCGACTGGCCGGCGACGGACCGGCAAGCGGCTCCTGACCGTCGGCACTGATTGCGCGCTGGGCAAGAAATACACTGCGCTGGCGCTTGCCGCTGCATTCCGCACGCGGGGCCTTGCCGCCGATTTCCGTGCGACCGGGCAGACCGGGATCATGATTGCCGGGTCGGGCATACCGATCGATGCCGTGATCGGCGACTTCACCGCCGGCGCGGCGGAGATCCTCAGCCCCGATGCCGACCCCGATCACTGGGACGTCATCGAAGGACAGGGCTCGATCTTCCACCCCTCTTATGCCGGGGTATCGCTCGGGCTTTTGCATGGCTCTCAGCCCGACATGCTCGTGCTGTGTCATGCGGAGGGTCGAGAGCGCATCGTCGGCCTGCCCGATTACCCCGTGCCGCCGATCGGCGAAGCAGTCGCATTGACGCTGCGGCTCGCCCGGCTCACCAATGCCGGGGTGCGCTGTGCCGGGGTATCGCTCAACACTGCCGGGCTTTCGGACGCCGACGCGGCGGTACTGATCGCGCGCCGCGCCGAGGAATGGGGCATGCCCGTCGCCGATCCGATGCGGCCCGGCGCGGCATTTGAGGGATTGGTGGACGCATGTCTCACATGATGCGGTTGATCGTCGCTCTTACGGCCTCGCTCGGCCTTGCCTGTATCGCACCGGCCAATGCCGAAACAGCCAAACCTGCCGCTTCGCTGAACGCGGCGCTGAACGATGTCCGCACCATGGTCGAAACGGCGCCGGGCGAGCTGGGGCTGGTCGTTGCCGTCACGGATCGCGACCGGTTGTTGCTGGTCGCGACGCATGGCTATGCCGATATCGGGCGGCGTCTGCCAGTGACGGCGGAGACGCGTTTCGCGATCGGCTCGATCTCCAAATCCTTCACGGCGATCGTGCTGATGCAGCTCGCCGATGAAGGACGGTTCGATCCCGCCGCGCCGATCGCCCGCTATCTCCCCGACTTCCACCTGAAGACACGGTTTCCCGCCATTACCGGCCATGCGCTGATGACGCACACCGCGGGCCTGCCCAACTATCTGACCGACGTCGCGTCGATGCGTTTCCTCATCGCTGCGCTGAATGGGTTCGAGCCGCGCTACGTGCCCGGTGCGCATTTCTGGTATTCCAATTCCGGCTATCAATTGCTCGGCTATGCGGCCGAGCGGATCGAGCATCGGCCCTTCCCGTTGATGCTAGAGGAGCGTGTGCTCGACCGGCTCGGCATGAGCGCGACCGCGCCGCAGATTGACGACCGGCTGCGCGGCCAGATCGCGACGAGTTATGAGCGGCAGATCGACGGCAGCTACACCGAGGCCGCCTGGTTCGATTATCTCGCCGCGGACGGGGCGATCGTTTCGACTGCCGCCGATATGAGCGCCTATGCCCGGATGCTGCTTGGCCGCGGCGCCACGCCCGCCGGCCGGCTGATTTCGGCGCGCGCGTTCGATCGGTTCTCGACCCCGGCGCTCGACAATTATGCTTATGGGATTGAGGTGTCGGATCATGGGCAGGTGCTTGAACATGGCGGGTCGATCGCCGGCTTCCAGGCCCATATCGAGGCGCATCTGCCCGACGGCTTTGCGGTCGTCCTGCTCAGCAACGGCCCGCTCGACAACGCGTTGCGTAAGCGGATTGTCGCTCGCCTGACGCGCGCCGCGCGGGGCGATCAGGCGCCAGTGGAACCCGTGAGCGTCGCGCCAAAACCGCGCGTCGATACTACAAGCTTTGCCGGCCGGTTCGTCGGTCAGAAGCAGGAGACGCTGGTCTTTTCCGCAACCCCTGCCGGCGGTCTGACGCTTGACCAGGCCGGAGCGGCTGTACCACTGACCCGGCTGGGAAGGGATATCTGGGGCCTGTACCTGACGCCGACCGGACCGCGCGCCTTCACCTTCTTCCGCGATGCCGCAGGAGCGGTGACGGATGTGGTGGAAGGCGCGTCCGGCTATGCGAAGCAGGGCAGCGGCCACACGCTTGTCGCGGCGCCCGTCGTCTATCAGCCGCTGGTCGGCCGTTACAAGGCGCATGGCGAGGAAGGACAGGGCGTGCGTATCCTGGTGCGCAATGGCCGCCTGATGATGGCTTATATCGGTTCGAACGGCACTCAGCAGCTGGATGAGGCCGGGCCGGGGCGGTTTCGCCTCGCTGATCCGGCCTTTGCGCCGGAATGGTTCGGCTTCGATACCCTGATCGACGGCCAGACGCAGCGGCTGATGACGACCGGCGTGCCGCTGTATCGGATCGACTTGCCATGAAGGCTGCGATCGTGACGGCAGGGGCGCGGCGAGGGATCGGATCGATCTGCCGCCTGATCTTGCTGACCGCCGCGATCGAATTGACCGTGCCTGTCGCTGCATCGGCGCAGGAACGAACCCCGCCGGATCAGCGGGATGCGTTTGTCACCTGGGCACGGCAGCATGCCATCCCTTTGCCGGCCTGTAGGTCGCCGTCGGATGCGACCGGGATGGATCGGCTCAGGGCCGTTGTTAGCGATGCTCATGTGGTTGCGCTGGGCGAACCGGCGCACGGCGCGCATGAGCCGCTTGCGTTTCGCAACTGCCTCTTCCGCACTCTGGTCGAGCACGGCGGATTCACGGCAATCGCAATTGAATCCGGCCTTAGTGAATCGCGCCGCCTCCATGATTATGCGGCGGGAGGTCCGGGCGACGTCCAGCAACTCGCCCGCGCCGGTTTGACCTGGGGCTTTGGAAGATTCTCCGAAAACATCGAGCTGCTCGAATGGATCCGGCGCTACAATGTTGATCCGGCGCACAAGCGGAAGGTCAATTTCTACGGCATCGATCTAAGCGGCGGGGAGCGCAGTGGCCTTTGGCTCAATGCCGGGATCACGCTGCGGGATAGTCTCGCCTATCTGTCCCGCACCTCGCCCCGGCGGTCGCGGCGCGCGCGCCGGGCCGTCGCGCCCTTTCTCGATCGCTTCACTCAGGCCGGTTATACAGCACTAGCACCCGGTGAGCGCACGCGCCTGAGTGTCGCGATCGATGGTCTGATCCATGTCTTCGATCGCAACCGTTCGATCCTGATCGCTGACGCCACGCAAAGCGACTATGACTGGGCTCGCCGCAATGCGGTCGCCGCGCGCCAGCTGGAGACATTGTTCCGGGTGTCGCCGCCGGGGCCACCCGGCGAGGATCTCTTGCCCGACGATTACAAGGCCGATGCTGCGCGGGATGCGGCGATGGCGGACAATGTCCGCTGGGTGGTCGAGCGTGAGGGGCCGGCGGGCCGCGTCCTGCTGTTCGCGCATAACGGGCATATCATGAATGCGCCGACCCGTGGCGGCATCTGGTCGGTTTATGCCCGGGCGCCAATGATGATGGGACAGCATCTGCGCGCCGCTTTGGGGAAGGATTTGCTGGTCATCCCGATCAGTGGCGGATCGAACGGCCCTGGACTTCCGCCGGCCAGGCCGGGATCGGGAAGCCTCGATGCCGCGCTGGCTGCAACCGGGCGCGACTATTTCCTGCTCGATACGCGCCCGGCACGGGATGCAGCGTCGGTCGCTGGCTGGCTGGTGCAAACCCAGTCGTTGCGGGCCAATTTCACCACCGAAAATCTGCTGTCGCCGGGTACGGCGCTTGATGTGGTGATCTTCTTCGATCGCCTGACGCCGGCGAAGGTCTCGACGGGACCCTGACCGCCGGCGATAAGCGGGCGTCAGCCGATCCGCATCGACAACTCGACATCCTCCCCGAACGGAATGGACATGTATCCGCTGCCGGGCGAGCGCACGAGTGCCAGATAGTCGGGGCTGTAATCGGCATTGTCGGCGATGATCAGGGCACCCGGCCTGAGGCGGCTTTCCACCAGGCTCAGGATTTCGGGATAGAGCGCCTTGGCGCCGTCGAGCAGCAGCAGGTCGATCGTCTCGGGCAGGTCAGTGCTCAGCGTCTGCAGCGCATCGCCCACCCGGATCTCGACTAGGTCGATCAGGCCGCCGGCGGTGAGGTTGCCGCGGGCGCGCGCCACCTTGGACGGCTCGAACTCGCTGGTGATCAGCCGGCCGCCGCCATTGTCGCGCAGTGCCGCGGCAAGATGCAGCGTCGAGATGCCGAACGATGTCCCGAATTCGACGATCGTCCGTGCGCCGCTGCTGCGCGCCAGCATATAGAGCAATGCGCCCGTCTCACGCGAGACGGGGAGCGCCACATCCTTCAGGCGGCCGTACAGCTCGAGATACTCGATCTTGCTGTGCATCAGCCGGGTCCGCTCGTCGGCGGACATGTTGGCGAAAGCGGGGTCCGCCGTCGGCGAACTGGCGTCGGCCTCGGTAAACAGGCGCTCCAGCAGCGGTGCAAGCGGGGTGGTCGTCAGGATAGTCATGCAGGTCTCCGGTATCGGATGGGGCGCGTCATTGCGTCGGTTGAGAAATACGACTAATTCGTCAGTTTCTCTATTCGCATTGCCGGTGCCGACCATGACCGATCGCCGAAACGCCCAGATTTCCTCGCGAAAACAGCCAAGACAAGCGCGTGCGGTCGAGCTTGTCTCAGCGGTTCTCGACGCCGCTGTTCAGGTTTTGGCGAAGGAAGGCGCACAGCGTTTCACCATGGCGCGGGTGGCCGAACGGGCGGGTGTCAGCGTCGGATCGCTCTATCAATATTTCCCTAACAAAGCGGCGATCCTATTCCGGCTGCAGAGCGACGAATGGCGCCAGACCACCGATTTGCTGCGCACCATATTGGAGGATCGCGGCCGCCGGCCGCTCGACCGGTTGCGCACCCTGGTCCATGCCTTTGTCCAATCGGAATGCGATGAGGCTTCGGTACGGGTGGCGCTCGACGATGCTGCGCCGCTGTACCGCGACGCGCCCGAGGCACGGGCGGCCAGGGAATCGGGCACGCACACCGTCCTGCACTTCCTGCGCGAGGTCCTGCCCGATGCACCGGACGCGGCGCGCGCCCTGGCCGGAGACCTGATCACGACGACGCTCAGCCAGGTGGGCAAGCATTTTTCGGAAACGCCGCGAAGCCCGGCCGAGATCGAGATCTATGCTGGCGCCATGGCCGATATGTTCTGCGCCTATCTGAAAGACCTTGGGCATCGCTGAGCGATCCCCAGGGTCATCGATTCAACCAAGAAAAAAGTGCTGCAATAAAAGGAGATAACAGGTGGAAAGGGCGAACGATTGGGCGCCGGAGTCAGCCCGAAGGTCCCGGCAGGACCCACGCTGCACCCGCTGGCTCGGCGAATATCGGCGCCCCGTCCTTCCCCCACTCGACGCGCTGGATCCGCGGAGAGCGTTTGGCCGTGCACCCCATGCCGGGCCCCGGATTGGCATGATAGACGATCCAGCTTTCCCTGCCGTCGGCGGATGTGAAAAAGCCGTTATGACCGGGCGCATAAACGCTTTGCGGTGCCGATTTGGCGATGACCGGCCCGGGCCGTTTGGTCCAGGCGGCAGCGTTCAGCGGATCGCTGCCCGGCGCTGCGCTGAGCAGGCCGATCGCATAATCATCGGACCAGCAGGCACTGCCCGAATAGGTGAGGAACAGCGCGCCGTTCGGGCCGGGCAGGAACTCCGGCCCTTCCAGGATCTGCCGTCCGCCCTGCCGCTCCCACGCCCGGTCCGGCCGGGCAATGATCGTCTCCGCGCCGCTCAGCGTCCAGGGGTTGGACATGGCCACGATCGCCAGCACACTGTCCGGCCCGACATAGGGCGAATAGACGAAATAGCGCTTGCCGGCATAAGCGAAGGTCGTGCCGTCAATGCCGGTATGTGCGGTCTTCAGCTGCCCGCGGTCGGTCCAGGTGCCGCGCGTCGGATCGCGGCCGGCATTTTCGAGCACGAAGATACCGCGATGCGCGTCATCGTCATGTCCGCTCGCGGCGGCGGTATAATAGATATACCATTTGCCGCCGATCCGGTGCAGTTCCGGCGCCCAAATCGACTGGGCGTTCGGGCCGGTGGCGGGCGGTGTCCAGACGACGATCTCGGGCGCCTCGGCCAGCCGGGTAAGGTCGCCGGTCTTGCGGATCGCCAGCCGGTTGCCGATCGTGTTCATGTAATAATAGATGCGACCGTCGCGCACGATCCACGGGTCCGGGCCCGACGGCAGTAATGGATTGGTGAAGTTGCCTTTGGGGACAGCGCCCGCGACGGGCGGAGGTGCCGCGACGGTCGGGACTGTTATGAGACAGGCCGTCAGCGCGGCGGCGGCGAGAATTACTGTACGGCTCATGTGTCGGGGAACGCCGCAACGATCGCATCATATTGCTTGCGCGTGATGCCGATCATCGATCCGTGCCGCGTGCCCGCCGGCATCTCGTAGCGATTCCATTCCGGCACGCCGCTATTGCCCGACACCTGATACCAGGGTCCCTTCAGGGTCGGCGCGGTCGACAGGCCGTAGCTCGTGCCGGCATATTGCTCGTAATAAAGCAGCCAGTCGGCGCCATTGGGCGCGCGGACAATGGTCGGTGCCTCGCGGAAGTTCGGACTCAGCGGCGGTCCGGGCGGCGGATAAGGGCCAAGCAATTTGGCCGCGCAGCTGATCCGCACCGTCTTGCCGGTAGTCCAGGCATAGGAGGGATAGCGCTCATCCTTGATGATCGCACAGTAGCCGCCCTTGTCGTTCGGCTGAATGATCGTGTCGATCGTCGCCATGTTCCAGGCGAACAGGCGGCGCGGCTTGGCGGGGAAGATCCTGAGGTCCCTGGACTGGACATATAATGTCCGCTGGCTGCCCCAGTAACGCTCGGGATCCTGCGGCGTGCCGTCGAGCGTAGGAGTGTGCCAGGTGAGCAGGAATTGTCCCGACGGGGTGTCGTAATAGAGTTTCGGCGCGCCGATCCGCTGCAACGCATGGGAGTGGTCGGTGATGCCCTTCAAGTCGGGTTGATAGGTGCCGAATGGCGCCCAGCGTACCAGATCGTCGGACACCCAGAAGCGGATCAGCGGATCGTCATCGCCCTTGTTGCCGACCAGATAATAACGGCCATCGCCGCCGCGCGCGATCGAGGCATGGCCGTGATAGTCCTGCGACACCGGCCGGCCGGCATTGATCCGCCTCCAGTGCAGCCCGTCGAGACTGACTGAATAATAGAGGACGCCGTACGTCTCCTTGGTCATGTGCGCGAACAGATAGGCCTTGGCCGGGTCGACATAGGGCGTGACCGGCCCGCCAGGCGCGACCTGTGCGCCGGCGCTCTGCGTGATCGCGCTGGCCGCCCAAGCAAGCAGCAAGCTCGCATGCCGCATCAATTGAAATGGCTGCATCATCTCTTCTCCGATTAATATCATACAAATAGGATAAATATAGACTTGTCCAATGCGGGGAGGGCTTTCCGGTCAGTTCACCGTGATCGTGGCGGTCGTCGATGCCGTGATCCTGTTGTCGATCGTGTCGGTCGCGATGATCGTCGCGGTATAGGTCCTGGGCGCGGACGCGCCGGGCCGGGCCGCGGTACGGCTGTCGCTGGTGCCACACGATGCCAGCAGCAGGGCAATCGCACCCAGCGCGGCCACCGACAGTCCGCGCATGGCGCTTGCCAGCAACAGCATCACGCCGCCGGCCCCGAGTGCTGCCAGCGTGAGCGGCGCCGCTGCTGCGGGGACCGCGCCCGGCACGATGGTCAACTGCGCGGCCTTGGTGCTGCCGTCACTGCTCGTCACGGTATCACTGGCGAAGCTGGCGGTGCCGCTAAAGTCGGGAATCGAGGCGCTCAGTCTGACGGTGCCGCGATAATCGCCCTGCGGCGAAAAAGTGACGGTCGAGCTGCCGGTCTGGCCCGACGCAATCGTCACCGGGGTTGCGCTCAGCATGATCCCGGTATTGGCAAAGGCCGATGCGGTGGCGAAATAGGTCTTGCACACGCTCGCATCGAAATCGGTTGCCAGTTCCAGCACAGATCGCCCGTCCGCCGAGGGAAGCAGAGGCGAGGAGTAATTCTGGCAGAAGTTGCTCGCGGCCGGCGGCGACTGGACCGCGACGGGCGCGGCCATCGTCCGCCATGGTCCGGAGCCGTCGGCCGAGTCATTGTAGAACATCGTCTGGCCATTGCCCGCCACCACGCCGCCGGCGCTGCTCAATATCTGGCCGATTACGAAGATGCGGCCATTGGCGGTGCCGGGCACCGCGGCCCAGGCATTGGTCGGCGTGTGCAGGAACCATTTGCCGTCGGCGGTCTCGACTCGCGCGCCGACATTGCTCGACGGACCCCAGTCGATGCCATTGGCGGAGGTCTTGTAGAACACGGTGCAGGCGGCGGGTCCGCACAATTCTAGCGTCATGAAATAGCGCCCGCTCGGCAGCTTGCGTACCACGATCATGCCCGGGCGATCTGCCTGTACGCCGCTGGCGATGGTGCGCACCGGCGCGGTCCAGGTGATGCCGTCGGTCGATGTGACCTGGTGGATCAGCTGCGAAAAGCCCGGGGCGGTCTCGTCGGAATAGAAACAGACCAGCGACCCGTTGGCGGCGATGGTGAATTCGGGTTCCCACAGGCCGCCGGCGCTGCGATTGACCGTCGCGGCGGCGCAGTTCGACAGATAGCTCCACGTCGCGCCGCGGTCGGTGCTGCGATAGATCTTGATCTGCATCGGCCGCCCCGGCGCATCGCCGCCGACTGACCCCGACCACAGCAATGTCCCCGCTCGCAACGCGCCGACTTGCGCCGGCAATTCGTACAAGGTGCCGCAGCACAGGCCGTTCGCGAAATCGGGATCGCTGATCGTACCGACCCGCGAAGGTCGTCCCGTTGTCGCTGCTCGAATAGATTTGCTGCTCGCCCCGCCCGCCGGGAAAGCTGGTGACGCTGGCGACGATCGTGCCGTTCAGCGACGGCGTCGGGTCATGCGCGATCCGCACCACGCGCGGATACAGGCCCTCCGAATTGCTCAATGCCGTGCGCTGGGCGACGGCCGAACCGTGCAGCAGTACCAATCCGATCAATAGGACAGATAGATATGATAATATCTTTGGACAGAGCTTTGCCACTTTTGGATCCTCTTTTGATCATTGGTCAGCGCCGGCTTCGAGCGTCCGGTCGGTCAGAAGGTGAAGGGGGTGGTCCGCTGCTGGCGGGACACGAGGAAAGCGTCGGCGACCAGTTGCAGTGGGCGCAGGTCGACATCGCTTTGGCCGCTCCGGACCAGCGATGCGAAGAGCTGGTAGAGCCTGGGGTATTCGCCCGGGCCCGCCTCGAGCGACTGCTCCACGCCATCGATGAACAGGCGTTTGCCGCCTTCGCTCAGCTTCAGCGATCCGGTCTCGGTGGTGACATCAATGTCCCAGCTTTGCGGCCCGGTCTGCAGGAAATCGAGATCGAGCGAGACCGGCGCATCGTTCGACAGCCGCATCGTGATGCTCGCCGCGATCGGCGAGTCGCGATTCTCGGGGACGGCGATAGTGCCGCTGTCGATCATCAGGTCGCCCGGCAGGATCGCGGTGACGATCGACAGCGCATTGATGCCGGGATCGAACACACCGAAGCCGCCGGAGGCGAGAATCCAGTCCTGGCCCGGGTGCCAGACGCGGATATCCTCGCGCCAGTTGATTGCGGCGCCGGTCACGATCCGCTTTGCCAGCCAGTTCCGTGCCGCATCGACGCCGGCCGCTTCGCGCGAATGCCAGCTGGCGAACAGGGTCACGCCCGCCGCTTCGGCAAGCCCGACAAGCGCCGCGACTTCGGCGACCGTCGCGCCGGGTGGCTTTTCGATCATCACATGCTTGCCCGCCGCGATCGCTGTACGCGCGATCCGGTCGCGGCCGCCAGGCGGGGTGCAGATCGACACGGCGTCGATCGGCGGGCCATCGGCCAGCATCGCTTCAATACTGTCGAAGCTCGGACAGTCTTCTACCTTGGCATGCCGACTCGCAGCGACAGCGAGAGTGAAATCGGGCGACGCCGCGATCGACGGCAGATGCTGGTCGCGCGCGATCTTGCCGACGCCGACGATACCGAGCCGAAGGGCCCCCGGTTGAAGAGAATTGCCGGCTTCGATCGCGGTCATGCGGGTGGCCAATTCATAGGCAAGCGCGGCGATCGATTCATTCGGCTATCCTCTATTTTCTTTTATCCGATAAATCGGCTTTCTATCGATCGATCGCTGCGCTATCAACCGTGAAACGCAGCCGATCGGCTGTAAAAATGCGTAGGAGGGGTAAATGACCTGCTGCTGGAACCCGCCAGGCGGGACCATAGGCTGATGGTGGACGATCAGGTGAAGCTGCGTTCGCGTGCATGGTTCGACAATATCGACAATCCGGACATGACCGCGCTCTATGTCGAGCGTTATCTCAATTATGGGCTTAGCCTCGAAGAGCTGCAGTCCAATCGGCCAATCATCGGCATCGCGCAGTCGGGCTCCGACCTGGTGCCGTGCAACCGGCATCATCTGGTGCTCGCCCAGCGCGTGCGCGACGGCATCCGCGAGGCTGGCGGCATCCCGATCGAATTTCCCACTCACCCGATCCAGGAGACGGGCAAGCGGCCGACCGCCGGACTCGATCGCAACCTCGCTTATCTCGGGCTGGTCGAGATCCTGTACGGCTATCCGCTCGATGGCGTGGTGCTGACGATCGGTTGCGACAAGACCACGCCCGCCGCGCTGATGGCGGCGGCGACGGTCAACATCCCGGCGATCGCGCTGTCGGTCGGGCCGATGCTCAATGGCTGGCACAAGGGCGAGCGGACCGGCTCGGGCACGATCATATGGAAGGCGCGCGAGATGCTCGCGGCGGGCGAGATCGACTATAAGGGCTTCATCGCGCTGGTCGCATCGTCGGCGCCGTCAACCGGTTTCTGCAACACCATGGGCACCGCGACGACGATGAATTCGCTGACCGAGGCGCTCGGCATGTCGCTGCCGGGATCGGCGGCGATTCCCGCCCCGTATCGTGACCGCCAGGAAGTGGCGTGGGAAACCGGGCGGCGCATCGTCGAAATGGTCAAGGCCGATCGCAAGCCGTCCGACATCCTGACCCGCACCGCCTTCCTCAATGCGATCCGGGTCAATTCGGCGATCGGCGGATCGACCAACGCGCCGATCCATCTGAACGCCATCGCGCGCCATATCGGCGTCGACCTGACCCTGGCGGACTGGGAAACGACCGGTGCCGACGTGCCGTTGCTGGTCAATTTGCAACCGGCCGGCAAATATCTCGGTGAGGATTATTATCGTGCCGGCGGCGTGCCGGCGGTGATGGGCTTGCTGCTCGAAGCGGGGCTGATCGACGGCAGCGTGATCGCCTGTAATGGCCTCAGCGTAACCGAGAATGTCGGCGGCAAATCGACTGAGGATGCCGATGTTATCCGGCCCCTGGCCGATCCGCTGAAACAGGGGGCGGGCCTGTCGGTGTTCAGCGGCAATCTATTTGATGGCGCGGTGATGAAGCTGAGCGTCATCTCCGATGAATTCCGCACGCGTTATCTCAGCGATCCGAGCGACCCCGATGCGTTCGAGGGACGGGCGGTCGTGTTCGACGGGCCGGAGGACTATCATCGCCGGATCGACGATCCCGCCCTGGAGATCGACGATCGCACCATCCTGATCATGCGCGGCGCCGGGCCGGTGGGTTATCCCGGCGGCGCCGAGGTGGTGAACATGGGCGCCCCCGCCGCACTGATCCGCGCCGGCGTGCATGCGCTGCCGTGCATCGGCGACGGCCGTCAGTCGGGCACCAGCGGATCGCCCTCGATCCTCAATGCCTCGCCCGAAGCGGCGATCGGCGGTGGGCTCGCGATCGTGCGCACCGGCGATCGGATCCGCATCGATCTCAACACGCGCCGGGTCGATCTGCTGGTCGATGCAGCGGAGATCGAGAGCCGTCGCGTAGCGCTTGCCGCGAGCGACGACGCGATGTTCCCCGAATCCCAAACGCCGTGGCAGGAAATCCAGCGCGACCTGGTCGGTCAGTTCGATCGCGGGGCGGTGCTTGAATCCGCGGTGAAGTATCAGCGCATCGCGCAGCGGGGCTTGCCCCGGGACAGCCACTGATGCTGCTGCGCACGATCCCGCGCGAGCGCCGTGACATGCTCGGCGAAGGGCTGCTCTGGTCGGCGCGTGAGGACGCGGTCTATTGGACCGACATATTGGGCCGGCGAGTCAATCGGCTGCGGCTGGCGGACGACCGGGTCGATAGCTGGGAGGTGCCCGGTACGATCGGCTGGGTGATCGAGCGCGAGGACCAGCCCGGTTTCATCGCGGGTCTCGACCGACGGATCGTCGCGCTGACGCTCGATCCGGTGACGGTCGAGACGCTGGCCGATCCCGATCGCGACGGCAATCGGATGAACGACGCCAAGGCGGATGCCGCCGGTCGCATCTGGGCCGGGACGATGTCGATGGACGGGGAGGGGCCAAGCGGTTCCTTCTACCGCTTCGACACCGACCATACCGCGACGCGCGTCGATGATGGATACCGAATCGCCAATGGTCCGGCGATCAGCGCCGACGGTCGGATGCTGTTCCACACCGATAGCGGGTTGCGCACGGTCTACCGGTTCGCGGCGGATGAGGATGGGGCGCTCGGTCCGCGCGAGGTCTTTGTGCGCTTCGAGGATGGCTGGGGCGATCCCGACGGGATGACGCTCGATGCCGAGGGCGGGCTGTGGATCGCCTGTTGGGGTGCGGGCCGCGTCACGCGCTTCACGCCCGAGGGCAAGCGCGACCGCTCGATCGACTTGCCGGCGTCGCAGATCACCAATTGCACATTCGCCGGGCCCGGCCTCGACCGGCTGTTCGTCACATCCGCGGCCGACGGAGTCGACGAGCCGCTCGGCGGCGCATTGTTCGAAGTCGATCCGGGTTGTCGCGGCGCGCCGACCCATCGCTATCGCGGCTGATTAGGGAGAGAGACATGACACGAGCTTTACCGATAACGCTCGCAGCAGGCGCGCTGGCACTGACATTGGCCAGTCCGACACTGGCTGGCGAGGCCAAGCGCAGCAACTTTGGTACGCTGCCCGACGGACGCGCGGTTCCTGCCGTGACGCTGACCAACAGCCACGGCGTGTCCGCCACGGTGATCGCGCTTGGCGCGTCGTTGCAGTCGCT
Organism: Sphingomonas sp.; assembly: GCF_050725575.1. Lineage (GTDB taxonomy): Bacteria > Pseudomonadota > Alphaproteobacteria > Sphingomonadales > Sphingomonadaceae > Sphingomonas. The sequence continues at coordinate 239,635 of NZ_JBOHHW010000004.1, forward strand.
GATCATCCCCGACCGCAACGGCAGGAAGGCTGATGTGATGATCGGTTATGACAGCCTTGAGGGCTATGCGACCAAGCCCGAATATTTCGGCGCGACCGTGGGCCGTGTCGCCAACCGCGTCGCCGGCGGCAAGTTCAGCTTCGACGGCCATGCTTATGCCACACCGGTCAATAACGGGCCGAACTCGTTGCACGGCGGCACCAAGGGTTTCGACAAGGTGCTGTGGGAGGTGGTCGATACCAAGAGCGAGCCAAGCGCGTCGGTGACGCTGCGTTATGTCAGCCCCGATGGCGACATGGGCTATCCCGGCACGCTGACCACGCTCGCGACCTATTCGCTCGATGAGAAGAACCAGCTGACGATCGAATATCGCGCGACTACCGACAAGCCGACGCTCGTCAATATTTCCAACCATGCCTATTGGAATCTCGCCGACTCAGGGTCGCCGGGCGGGGCGATGGGCCATGTCGTGACGATCCCGGCCGAGCGCTACACGCCGACCGACGCCACCTCAATCCCGACCGGCAAGCTGCCCAGCGTGGCCGGTACCGTGTTCGATTTCCGTACGCCGCATGCGATCGGCGAGCGGGTGCGCGACGGGCGCGACACGCAGATCGTGTACGGACGCGGTTATGACCATAACTGGGTGATCGGCACCGCGGTGACCGCGCAGCCGCATTTGATGGCCAAGGTGACCGAGCCGGTGTCGGGTCGCGGGTTCGAGCTCTGGTCGAACCAGCCGGGACTGCAATTCTATTCGGGCAATTTCTTTGACGGGACGGTGGTCGGCAAGGGCGGCCAGATCTACCGCATGGGCGATGCGATCGTGATGGAGCCGCAGCTTTTCCCCGACGCGCCCAACCAGCCGGGCTTCCCCTCGGCCCGGCTCGATCCCGGCCAGACCTATCGCAACACCATCATCTACAAGCTGGTCACCGGCGCAAAACGCTGAGCAGCAGGAGGACATCATGAACCGACCAAAGACTATGCTGCTCGGTGCCGTGGCGATGCTGGCGCTCGCCGCCGGTCCGGCCGAAGCGCGCGAGCAATGGAGCAAGGCGCAGTCCAATGCCTGGTATGCGCGCCAGCCCTGGCTGGTCGGCGCCAACTACACACCCGCATCGGCGATCAACCAGCTCGAGATGTGGCAGGAAGCGACCTGGGACCCGGCGCAGATCGACCGCGAGCTCGGCTGGGCGCAGGGCATCGGCATGAATACGATGCGTGTGTTCCTGCACGATCAGTTGTGGGAGCAGGATCCCGAAGGGTTCAAGCGCCGCATCGACGCGTTCCTGACGATCGCTGCGAAGCACAAGATCAAGCCGCTGTTCGTGCTGTTCGACAGTTGCTGGGATCCCGACCCAAAGCTTGGGCCGCAACACCCGCCGGTCCCCGGCGTGCATAATTCGGGCTGGGTGCAATCGCCCGGCCTGCCCGGCCTGCGCGACAAGACGCGCTATCCGAAATACCGCACTTATGTCGAAGGCGTGATCGGTGCCTTTGCCAAGGACGACCGGATCATCGGTTGGGATCTGTGGAACGAACCGGACAATCCGGCCGACCAGTATAAGGGTCAGGAAGGCAAGGAGCCGCTGGTCCGAGCGCTGCTCGCGCAGGTTTTCGTGTGGGCGCGCGCCGCCGATCCGATCCAGCCGCTGACCAGCGGGGTGTGGTGGCATGACGATTGGGAGACCAGTTCGAAGCTGACGCCGATGGAGAAATTGCAGCTCACCCAGTCGGATGTGATCTCGTTCCACGATTACGGCTGGCCGGAATCGTTCGAGGGGCGGATCAAGCAGTTGCTGCCCTATGGCCGGCCGATCCTGTGCACCGAATATATGGCGCGCGGTAACGGATCGACCTTCGACGGGTCGCTGCCGATCGGCAAACGCTACAATGTCGCGATGATGAATTGGGGCTTTGTCGACGGGAAAACGCAGACGCGCCTGCCCTGGGACAGCTGGAAGAAACCCTATGTCCTCGAAGAGCCGACAATCTGGTTCCACGAAGTGTTTCGCGGTGACGGCACGCCATACCGCAAAGCGGAAACCGACCTGATCCGGCGGCTGGCCGCGGCGCCCAAGGGAAGCGTCCCGACCCAATAACCCATATGGCGGCGGCTTGACGCGTGCAGCGCACACCCGTTACCTATTTTCCGTGGTCTGACAAATAAGACTTGTCTCATTTGCGACGCGGATGTACCCGTCGCGCTCAGCCGGATGGAAAAAGCTGGCGCTCACTTGTCCTGGAGGGGTGACATGATCTCGAAATTTGGCGTGCTTTCGTCCGTATCGCTCTTGGCCATGCTTGGCGCGACGCCGGCATTTGCCAATGGCATTCAGGATGGGGTCGGCGCGCAAGCCACCACCCCTCAGGACCCGGCTGCTGTGCCGGTCGACCAGCCCGACGAGGAAAATGGCGACATCATCGTCACTGGCCTTCGCGCCTCGCTAGCCAAGGCGGCGACGATCAAGCGTGAATCAGCAAACGTCGTCGACTCGATCGTTGCCGACGATATCGGCAAATTCCCCGACCGCACCGTCGCTGCCGCACTGCAGCGGGTGCCGGGCGTGCAGGTCACGGTCGGCGACAATAACGAGATCGTTGGTCCGATCGTGCGCGGCCTGTCGGATATTCTGACCACGCTGGACGGGCGTGAAATCTTCACCGGCGTCGGCCGCGGCTTTGCCTATCAGGATTTGCCCGCCGAAGCGCTGGCCGGCGCCGATGTTTACAAATCGACCTCGGCCAATCTGATCGAGGGCGGCGTCGCCGGCCAGATCGACCTGCGGCTGCACAAGCCGTTCGATTTCGACGGCTTCACCCTCGCCGCCAATGGCCGCGCCATCTACACGCGCAACACGCATGAACTCAGCCCGGTGCTGGGCCTGCTCGTGTCGGATCGCTTCGATACCGGTATCGGTGAAATCGGCCTGCTTGCGGACGTCTCCTACTCGCTTAACCATTTCAATCGCCCGGTCGCATTCAACTGCGATTTCCGCGCCAATCCTCAGGGTGCGCCCGGCATCATCGCGCCAACCTGCGTCGGCGGTCTCAACCAAGAAGGGGATTATGAGCGCAAACAGGCCAATGTGGCGTTCCAGTGGAAACCGTCGCCCGACCTGCAGATCTACGCCAACGGCCTCTACACATCCTATGAGAACAAGTCGGCGAGCACGTTCCTGATCGACGACGTGTTCAGCGGCACGTTCAGCAATGTCACGACCAACGGGAAGTGCCAGAATTACACCGTCAACAATGACGGCTTCTTCGATTCCAAGGGCACCGTCCGCAATCTGTGCACGGCGCAGTCCTTCACCTCGACCAATCATGGCGGCTTCACTAGCACTCAGGCGCATCACGACAAGACCTCGGTCTATGTGATTTCCGGCGGTGCGAAATATGATTCCGGGTCGCTCTCGCTCTCGGCCGACATTTCGTATCAGCGCTCGCGGGTGCGTAACCAGAACTTCATCCTGGATATCCTGAAGAACGGCAACGGCATCGCCACTAACGTCAACACCAATGTTGGTGGTGGCACGCTCTTTACCGATCTCGCCGACGGCCTGGGCGATCCGACCAATTTTGCTCTGGGGCCACTCAACCAGGACAATATCCGCGACCGCGGTAAGGAATTCGCCGCCAAGGTGGACGGCGTCTACCGGCTGGATACAATCCTCGACACAATCCAGTTCGGTGCCCGCTTCGCTGATCATACCGCGCGGCATGAACAGTCCCTGGGCGGGACCAACGGGCCGGCTGGGGTACGCAATAGATTGATCACCGATGTGCCGTTTCTGGGTGCGGGCTTTCTGACTCACGCGTCGGGCATTCCGAGCGTGAACAACGGTTTTGGTGTGATCGTTCCTAACCAGGATTGGCTGCGCAATCCGGCGATTCAGGATCAACTGCGCGCCCTTTTCGGCCTTGGCGCCGGTTTCCCGGGCTTCACACCCGACCGCACGTTCGATGCCGCCGAGAAAACCTATGCCGGCTATCTCCAGGCGGGATACAAGATACCGCTGGGCGGCGTACTTGAGCTCGATGGCCAGTTCGGCGTTCGCTACACCCGCACGGACCGCTCGATCGCCGGCGCATCGAATGTGTTTCCTGAGGCGACACCCGGCAATCCGAACCCACCGCCAGTGCTGACGGCATACAGCGCGAACACCAGCGACGACGACTTCCTGCCGAGCGCCAGCGCCCGCCTGAAGTTCGGCGGCGGATTGCAGGCGCGTTTCAATTATTCGCGCTCGATCGCCCGGCCGAGCTTTGGCGATCTTAATCCCGGCCTCACCTATTTGATCTCGACCAATCCCAATATCCGGAATGCCGGTTCGGGTGGTAACCCCAATTTACGTCCGCAAAAATCCGACGCGTTCGACGCCACGCTGGAATATTATTTCCCGGGCAACGGCTTCATCGCGATCGGGGGTTATTACAAAACCATCAAGGACCGTGTGATCAGCCAGAGCCAGCTCGAAAAAATTGATGGCATAGATTACAATATCTTGCGTCCACGCAATGTCGGCGCGGTGTCGCTGAAGGGGGTTGAGGTCAGCGCGCAGACCTTCTTCGACTTCCTGCCCGGCGTATTTAGCGGCTTTGGGATATTCGGCAATTACACCTATGCCGACAGCAAGGTGAAAACTCCCGGCGATCCATTGTTCGGCCAGACAATTCAGGGCGTTTCGCGGCACAATTTCAACATCGGCGCACTGTATGAAAAGTTCGGCCTCACTGGCCGCGTGGTCTACACCTATCGCTCGGGCTATTATGACGAGAATTACGGCGGCACCACCGTCCGTCCGACCGGCCAGACGCTGGTGCTGAACCAGGTACGCCCGAACGGCCGTCTCGATGCCAGCCTGGGATATGAAATCACCAAGGGCATCACCCTGACGCTGGACGGCACCAACCTGACAAACGCAACGTATCGCAGCTATTATGGCGACCCGACCATGCCGCGCGACATGCGCTTCGACGATGCGACCTATTCGATCGGCATCTCCGCGAAATTCTGATCGATGAACTCCCCGACTGGCCGGTCCCTGTCGGCCGGTCGCCCTCAGGGCGGACCCGCTTTCGAGCGTGGTCCGCCTGTTTCTTTCACCGCGGCCGGATCAAGCCGTTGCGGAGGGTGACGAATGGACGATGACTTCCATCACATCTTCGATGATCTGCAGCATCGCGGCGCGCGATGCGTCGGGATCGCGTGCCTCGATTGCGCGCAGCACCGCTTCATGCGCGGCAAGATCCGCACTGCGGCCTTGGATACGGTTGGTGAAGCGGATCGAGGTGCGCAGCGCCGTTGCCACAACATCGCGAAATTGCGCGAAGAACGGATTGGCCGAGGCGCGCAGGATCGACAGATGGAAGGCGATATCCGCTTCGAGCGCATCGTCGTCGCCCGCCTCCGCTGCGGTCATCCGGTCGAACCCGGCACGGATCAATTGCAGCCCATGCTTGTCCGCAGCAGTCGCGGCCAGCGCCGCAGCGGCCGGCTCGATTGCGACACGCAATTCGTTGAATTCGCGCAGCAGCTTGAGCGAGAATTTCCGTTCGAGCAGCCAGCGCAGCACATCCGGATCGAACAGGTTCCAGGCGGTATCGGGCTGGACGATCGTGCCCTGGCGCGGCCGTGCGCTGAGCAGGCCCTTGGTGGTCAGCATCTTGACCGCTTCGCGCGTCACCGAACGACTTACACCATGCTGTTTGGACAGCTCCGCCTCCGTCGGAAAAGGCGTGTTGGTATAGCCGCCGGTGACGATCGTCTTCCCGAGATGGTCGAGCAGGCCATAGGTGAGATTACGCCCGAGGGACGTCCGGATTTCACCGGGATCTGTCGACATCGCTTGCACTCCCCTTTGCTCTGCTGCTAGTTATATAGATCATATAAATAGGCCGCGCATAGTCTACACATAGCGCCCCGGCCAATCAGGGGGAAGGGTTCCAGATGCAGCTCGCCACAATCGATATCGCCGTCGTCCTGGTCTATTTCGTGCTCATTTTCGGGCTCGCGCAATATGTTTCGCGGGACAAGGCGGGCGCCGGCCCCAAGAACACGACCGATTATTTCCTGGCGTCCAAGAACCTGCCGTGGTGGGCGATCGGCGCGTCGCTGATCGCGGCCAATATCTCGGCCGAACAGATCGTCGGCATGTCGGGATCCGGATATGCCATCGGCCTGGCGATCGCCTCCTATGAATGGATGGCTGCGCTGACCCTGCTGATCGTCGGCAAATATTTCCTGCCGATCTTCCTGAAGAACGAAATCTACACCATGCCGCAGTTCTTGGAGCGGCGTTATGGCCCGTCGATCCGAACGCTGATGGCGCTGTTCTGGCTCGCGCTTTATGTGTTCGTGAACCTGACCTCGATCATCTGGCTGGGGTCGATCGCCGTGACCAAGGTCGCCGGGATCAACCAAGATGTGGCGCTGGTCATCCTCGGCGCCTTTGCGCTGCTCTATCAGCTGCGCGGCGGGCTGAAGGCGGTCGCGCTGACCGATATCGTACAGGTGACTCTGCTTGTCCTTGGCGGCCTGATCATCGCTGCATTGACGCTCGGCGAACTGGGGCAGGGGGCGGGGATGCTCGCCGGGTTCAGCCGGCTGACCAAGGCGGTGCCGGATCATTTCCACATGATCCTGGAAAAGGGCGATCCGCATTATATGGACTTGCCTGGCCTGTCAGTGCTGATCGGCGGGATGTGGATTGCGAACCTGAGCTATTGGGGATTCAACCAATATATCATCCAGCGCGCACTGGCCGCGAAATCGATCGGTGAGGCGCAGAAGGGCATCATCTTCGCGGCCTTCCTGAAATTGCTGATGCCCGTGGTCATCGTCCTGCCGGGCATCGCTGCCGTAGTGCTCGCGCCAGATCTGGCCAAACCCGACGAAGCCTATCCGACCATGATGCGCCTGTTGCCAAGCGGGCTGCTTGGCCTGGTCTTCGCTGCCCTGATCGCGGCGATCGTCGCTTCGACTGCGTCCAAGATCAACTCGATCGCGACCATCTTCACGCTCGATCTTTATGCCAAGCGCCGTGGTGGCCGGAACCAAGGGGCCGGCAATGAGCGGCACTTGGTGTTCGTCGGTCGCGCCGCGGCGGTGGTGGCAATCCTGCTCGCCATCCTGACTGCGCGGCCATTGGTCGGCAGCTCTGAACAGGCGTTCCAGTTCATTCAGGAATTCACCGGCTTCTTCACCCCCGGCATCACGGTCATCTTCCTGCTCGGCCTGTTCTGGAAGCGCGCGAACGAAGCCGGCGCGCTGACCGCGGCCGCAGCCTCTGTGATCCTGTCCTGGACGTTCAAAGTCTGGATGCCGACGCTGCCGTTCATGGACCGGATGGGGCTGGTGTTCCTGATCGCACTGGCGCTTGCGGTGGGCGTGTCGCTGGTCACGCGCTCGCGTGCCGATACCGACACGATCGACACCGCCAATGTCAGCTACCGTACCGATACCTCGTTCAACGTCGGTGCAGTCGCGGTGATCCTGATCCTGATCGCGCTCTACGCCACATGGTGGTGAGTGGGCCCGCTTTCATCGCGATCGACTGGGGCACGACCAATCGCCGCGCCTATGCGATCGCCGCCGACGGCGCGGTGATCGATACGATGCGCGACGACAAGGGCGTGCTGGCCGTGCCGCGCGAGGCGTTCGCCGGAGAGGTCGCCGCGATCCGCGCGCGGTTGGGCGACCTGCCGATACTATGCGCGGGCATGGTCGGATCGACGCGCGGCTGGGTCGAGGTGCCTTATCGCGAATGTCCCGCCGATCTCGCTGCGCTGGCCGATGGGCTGGTGTGGGTCGAGCCCGGTCGGACCGCGATCGTCCCGGGACTCAGCATGATCGCCGATGGCCGCAGCGACGTGATGCGCGGTGAGGAAGTGCAATTGCTTGGCGCGGTCGCCGCTGGTCTCGCGCCGGCCGACGCGCTGCTGTGCCAGCCGGGCACGCATAGCAAATGGGCGCGGGTTCGCGGCGGCAGCGTTACCGGTTTTCGCACCGCGATGACCGGCGAGATGTTCGCGCTGCTCAAGGCGCATAGCTTGCTTGGCGATTTCCTCACCGGCGCGGTCGCCGATGGACCGGCGTTTCGCGAGGGGATGGCACTGGCACAGGACGATCGCCTGCTCTCCAATTTGTTCGGCGAGCGTGCGGGTGTCGTGCTCGGCCACCGCGACGCGGGAGAGACGGCCGCACGGGTGAGCGGCCTGCTGATCGGCACCGATGTGCGCGAGCAGGGGCTGAGCGCCGGGGAAAAGGTGCACATCCTCGCCGATGCGGCGCTGGGCGATTTATATGCGGCGGCGGTGACCGTGACGGGGGGCATGCCAGTGCTGCTCGACAGTCATGCCGCGTTCGCCGCCGGCATCACCGCGATCTGGAAGGCACATGATGGACGCTAGACCGACTCTCGTTTCCGCGCTGAAGCGCTGCCCGTTTGTCGCGATCCTGCGCGGCGTGACGCCGGGCGAGGTCGAGGCGATCACCGAGGTGCTGATCGCCGCCGGTTTCGGCATGATCGAGGTACCGCTCAACTCGCCCGATCCGTTCGACAGCATCGGCCGGATCGTGCGTCGCTTTGGCGACGATGCCCTGATCGGGGCGGGCACCGTACTGAGCGAGGCCGATGTCGCGCGCGTCGCCGATACCGGCGCGCAACTGGTCATCTCGCCCAATGTCGATACTGCCGTGATCGCCGCGACGGCGCGCGGGGGGCTGATTTCGCTGCCGGGCTATTTCACCCCCAGTGAAGCGTTCGCCGCGATCAATGCCGGTGCTACCGGTCTGAAACTGTTCCCGGCCGAGGCTGCTTCGCCGCGTATCCTCGGCGCACAGCGCGCTGTGATTCCCCGTTCCGTTCCTATCTTGGCGGTGGGAGGCGTATCGCCGGAGACGCTTCTGGATTGGTACGGCGCGTGTGACGGTTTCGGCCTGGGTTCGGCGCTGTACAAGGCCGGCATGAGCGTGAACGAGGTCGGTGCGCGCGCGGCGGCCTTCATGGATGCGCTGCGGCGCTCACCGCAGCCGTAACACCATATCGCTCTGGCGCCCGGTGCCTTTCACGACCACGCGATCAGCGAAGAAGTCGAGCCGGGCATAGGAGGTCTCGGGCGTGTCGAGCATCGCCTTCAGATTGACGTAATGAATCCCGGCACGGACGCCGTAATTGCCGTCATGATTATGCCCGTCGAGCCAGATTTTCGCTGACGCGTGGCGGTCGAGCAGCGCCATCACGGCCGGCGTATTCCACAGATTGTGCGGATTTTCGGGGTAGAGCGGAAAGTGGCTGAACAACATCGCCTTCAGTCCGCGCCGGTCCGCCTCGGCCAGTTGTGCATCGATCCAGCGCAACTGCGCATCGCCGATGCCGCCATCCCATAACGGCTTGTCGGCATAAAGCGCCGCATGCGCATCCATACTGCGCTTGTGCTCGGGGCTGCCCTCCGGCCAGCCATAGCTGCTGAGATCGTTGCCGTCGGTGACGATGAACAACCAGCCATGATCCTTGAAGCAATAATAGCGCGCCGGCATGCCAAGCTTCGCCACGATCAATGACTTGTGCGCGTCATCGACCGCGAATTCATGATTGCCGAGCGCGAAATGCCATGGATGCTTGAGCTTGCGCGCAATCGGCAGAAGCGCATCATAGCTCGGCCAGTCGTGGTCGATAAAATCGCCGAGATGAACGACAAAGGCGAGCCGCTGGCGGTTGAAATCGGCGATTGCGGCGGCGAGCTTGCCCGGTGCTGTGTGATAGAGCCGCTGCCCATTATCGGGCGCATCTACATATTGCGCGTCGGCGATCGCGCCGATGCTGAACGCCGGCCTTTCCTCGCGCTGTGTGGCCGGCACGTTCGCGCCAAGGCCGATCAGCGCGGCAAACAATATCATGACGCGCATCGCCGACTCCGGGAAGGCTTGGATTGAGGCGCCCCTAGGCGTGGTCATTGCGATTGTCATGCGCCTTTCATGGATGAGGTCTAGCGCGGCGAAGACTTGGGGCGAATCCCAGGCGGGGAGATAGAAGATGACGGCGCCGATGCGGCGGCCCGGCCGGCTTCCCCGCGAGGGGTGCGGTCGGTGAACGAGGTGACAGCCATCGCCGCGCGGCGTCATGCCGAGGGCGGGGAAGCGGAACTGCGGGTCGCGCTCCAACGCTTCGTTGAGGGGCGGCTGCGCGACCGGTGCGAAGGCGAGGATATCGTCCAGGAAACCTATGTCCGGCTTTACAGCTATCGCCGGTCGCGTCCGGTGACGGATGTCGGTGCCTTTTGCTTCGCTGTCGCGCGCAATCTCATCTTCGACCATCTGCG